>VXRE01000043.1:0-4644 GCA_009838635.1 Acidimicrobiia bacterium
CCCCGCGGGGGCGGCGGCGGCCCACGGCTGCCGACCGGAGAGGCGGCGGACCGCGACCCGGCCCTTCTCCCCGGCCGGATGGGAGCCGCGCGCGGGCAGGGGAAGGGGGGGCTGGGCGCGCATCCGCCGCAGGAGCCGCCGGTATAATCCCGCCATCGCGGCCGTGCAGGATCGGCTGCGGTGATCGAGGTGCGCCAGCAGCGCGAGGCCGCTGTCGAACCAGACCGAGGCCTGGCCCGCCACGTACTCGACCATGGCGCCGACCCGCTCCGGCGGGGTCCACCGTCCCGGCGCGATGCCGAAGCGATCCCGCTCCTGCTCGGGCAGGTAAATGCGCCCCATGCGAAGGTCCTCCACGATGTCCCGGAGCATGTTGGTCAGCTGGAAGGCCACTCCCAGGTCATCGGCCATCCGGGAGGCCTCGCTCTCCCCTACCGGCTCCCGCCGCCGGCCGGCTCGGGTGCCGAACACGCCGAGCGAGAGGCGTCCCACCGACCCCGCAACCAGCCGACAGTAACGGACCGTGTCCTCCATCGTGGCGTACTCCGCGCCCCGCACGTCCATCTCGCAACCCTCGACGATCTCATGCAGGGCCCCGACCGGGATCGGGTAGCGCTCCGCGGCGTCGGACAGGGCCACCAGGACGGGGTCTTCGCGGTCCCCCACGTCTCCGGCGCCAAGGCTCTCTATCGCCCCGTGGAGCTTGTCCAACTCCTCGAGCTTGCGGTCGCGGGGCCAGGTTCCGTCTCCGACGTCGTCGATCCGCCTGGCCATGGCATAGAGCGCGGCCATCGCCCGGCGTTTCGGCGGGGGGAGCAACCGGATGCCGTAAGCGAAGTTGCGGGCCGCCTCCCAGGTAATCCGCTCGCACGTCTCGTATGCGCCCTCGGGGGTCACGAACTTGCCCTCATGCGGCCCGCCGGGCGGTGCCGGCCGAGGTAGACCGGGACGAAACGGCGGAGAAGGCCTGATCGCCCGGCACGCCGGGTACCGCCCAACACCTCGAAGCCGGCCTTCTCGATGGCATCCAAACCCGCCAGCCCGCCGGCCACGAAGCCGGATATGGCGAGGCGGGCGTGACCGGTCAGGGACCGGACCAGCGGAATGCCCTCTTCGACCAGTTCTCGGGCGAATTCCGACTCGTAGGCCACCAGCGCGCGGAGCCTGGTCCCGGCTTCGGGCGCCGACAGGTCGTCTACCGAGCATCCGAACCTCGCCATGTCCTCGGCGGGCAGGTAGACGCGCCCCGCTGCCGCATCCTCGGCCACGTCCTGGAGGTGCTCCAGTATCTGGAGACCGCTGCACACCGCGTCCGATGCCGCGATCCGTTCAGGTGTGCCCGACTCGAAGACGGCCAGCACCATGTGCCCGACCGGGTTGGCGGACAGGGCACAGTAGTCGAGCAGTTCCTGGCGGGTCTCGTAGCGGTTCTTGTGCTGGTCCAAGCGGTTGGCCGCCAGCAGCCCGTCGAAGGGCCGGCGCGGCACGTCGAAACTGTGGATCATCGGCGCCAGCCGGCGAAACACCGGATGGCGGGGAGAACCCGCGAAGAGGGCGTCCAGTTCCGAATCGGCCCAGTCCAGCGCCACCGTCCGGTCCCCCGGGAACTCGTCTCCCAGGTTGTCCACGAGCCGAGCGTAACCGTAGATGGCTTCCAGATGATCGCGCAGGCCTCGGGGGAGCAGGCGGAGCGCAACCGGGAAGTTCTCCCCGGCCGCTCTCGACATCACCACGTCGAGCGCCACATGCTGCTCCACCGACTCGGACCCGGAACGGGACGAGTACGACCCTGCTGACCCTGTCAGCGAAAACCGGTCGGTCGGCCTCTCGGCGGACACCGCACCTCCCACCGCGGGACCATGGCCACGTTCGGTCGATCCCGGCTATCGGAAATGATTCGCCCCTGAGAATAGTTACCGAGCCCCATGCGGGGACTGTCACCTCGAATAGCCCGGTGCCTTCTCCCAGCGTCAGCGCCGGGGCGTAAGACCTACCAGGCCAGGTACTTCAGCTCCAGGAACTCGTCCATACCGTGGTGGCTGCCCTCGCGGCCCACGCCCGACTCCTTCACCCCACCGAAGGGCGCGGCCTCGTCCGAGATGATGCCGCGGTTGAGCGCCACCATTCCCGACTCGATCGCCTCACCCACCCGGAAGGCCCGATTCATGTCTCCCGTGTACACGTAGGAGATCAGACCGTGGATCGTGTTGTTGGAGGCCTCGATGACCTCCTCCTCGGTGTCGAAGGACACCACCGGGGCTACCGGACCGAAGATCTCGTGCCCGAGGATCGCCGCGTCGGGAGCGACCTCCGACAGCACGGTGGGCTGGTAGAAGTAACCGGGACCATCCGGTGCCACTCCGCCGGTACAGACCCTGGCCCGATCGTCGACCGCGCCCGACACCAGGCGATCGATCTTCTCGACCGCGGCAGTGTTGATCATCGGGCCGACCTCGTTGGACCTGTCGATGCCAGGGCCCATCCGGAGGCTCGACATCGCCTCGGTCAAGCGGTCGGTGAACTGTTGCGCCACCCCGGACTGCACGTAGAAGCGGTTGGCGGCCACGCAGGTCTCGCCGGCGACGCGCATCTTGGCCACCACGGCCCCTTGGACGGCGGCCTCGATGTCGGCGTCGTCGAATACCACGAAGGGGGCATTGCCACCCAGCTCCATGCTGGTCCGGAGGATGCGGCGCCCGGCTTTCTCCATCAGGATCCGACCGACCTCGGTGGAACCCGTGAAGGACAGCTTCCTCACCCGCGGGTCGTCGAGCATGACGTCAACCACGCCGGAGGAGCCCCTGGCCATCACCACGTTGACGGTCCCGGGAGGGGCGCCCGCCTCCGCCAGGATGTCCGCCACGGCCAGGGCCGAGAGCGGGGTGTCGGACGCGGGCTTGAGGATGGTGGTGCATCCGGCCGCCAGAGCGGGCGCGATCTTGCGGGTCGCCATAGCCGACGGGAAGTTCCACGGAGTGACCATGAGGGAGACCCCGACCGGCTCGGGTAGCACGACGATCCGCTTGTCGCCCCTCGGAGCGGTACGTATCTCGCCCATGATCCGGACCGCCTCCTCGGAGAACCACCGGAAGAACTCGGCGCCGTATCGGACCTCCCCGATGGCGTCGGCATAGGACTTCCCGTTCTCGAGGATGATCAGCTCGGCCAGTTGTTCCTCCCGCTCGAGCATCAGGTCGTAGGCCCGGCGGAGGATGTCCGAACGCCGGCGCGGAGCGGTGGCCGCCCATCCGGGCCCTGCCTCGGCGGCGGCGTCGACCGCCAGGCGCGCCTCTCCGATTCCCGCGGTCGAGACGGCTGCCAGCACCTGTTCGGTAGCGGGATCGATGACGTCCAGTTCCCCATCCCCCTCTGTCCAGTCGCCCCCGATCCGGAGGTTGGTCCTCGGACCTTGGAAAAGCTCGGTTACCGCCGTCATCGCGTTCCTCCCAAAAGGTGTTTGGCCTGTCTTCTAAAGGCCGATATGGCCGGCCAGGTCGGACGCCACCGCTCCGGCATGCAACTCCAGGTCGCGTTCGATTCCGGACGGGTCATCGGACCCGGTAACCGGGCGGGTGGAATCCACGTACATTTTAAGCTTGGGCTCGGTACCGCTCGGCCGTACGAGCACGCGAGTTCGATCCTGGAGCCGGAGTTCCACCAGCGACGCCTCTCCGAGCCACCGCGGCCTCCCCGCGGCGCCCGTCCGGTAGTCGGTCATCCCGACCACGTCCTCTCCTCCCAGGCGATCCGGGGGGTCCTGCGCCAGCCGTCGCATGGCGCCGGCGATCTCGCTCGCTCCGGCCGACCCCGGCCTCCTGACGCTGCGCTGGACCGAGACCCACAACCCGTGCCGGCGATACAGTGCTTCCAGCCGGTCGAGCACCGTCTCGCCCCTTTTCCGGCACTCGGATGTCAGATCGGCCATGAACAGGGCGGCCGACAGGCCGTCCTTGTCATACGCCAAGCCTCCCACCGCATGGCCCAAGGCCTCCTCGAAGCCAAAGGCCAGAGCGCCCCGGCCCTCGGCCTCGATGTCGAGCGCCGCGTTCATGATCCACTTGAAGCCGGTCAGGGTGGTCTCGAATCGGGCCCCTCGGGCGGCCGCCACCAGTCCGGCCATGGGCGAGCTGACGATGGTGCTCACAACGAGAGGCTGCCTGCCGCGGGGGTCCCCACCGGCAGGTCGGCGGGAGAGTACGTAGTCGGCCAGCAGCACCCCAACCTGGTTGCCGGTGAGGCCGACCCATCCGTCGACGCCGGGCACGGCCACTCCCAGCCGATCGGCGTCAGGATCGTTGGCCAGCACCAGGTCGGCCCCGACCCGTCGCGCCAGGGCCAGCGCCAGGTCCATGGCGCCCGGTTCTTCGGGATTGGGAAACGGCAGGGTCGGGAAGTTCCCGTCAGGTCGGGCCTGCTCGTCAACGGCATGAACATCCCGGTAACCGGCTCCGGCCAGCAGCTCGCGCACGTACCGCCAACCCACCCCGTGCATCGGGGTGTAGACGATCCGCAGCCCGGGGTCGACCGTCGCGGTCGCCCGCCGCCGGGCGCGCGGCGTTGGGGACCCGGGCCGCCCCTCGGGCGGTACGCGGCCCGGCCCCGGGGCTTCGTCGTGCGGCGCCTGCCCGAGGGCAACATCGCCCG
>VXRE01000043.1:4654-19597 GCA_009838635.1 Acidimicrobiia bacterium
GCGGCCCGCCCTGCCCCCCGCCCACGACCCCCCACCCCCCCCCGTCTTTGGGTTTGACTTCTTCCCCCCCGCGGGGGCCCCGGTCGGGGGCCCCCCGCAGCCGGGCGAGCTCCTTTCGGTACCCGTCCCACACATCGGGCGATACGCGACCCGTCCCCTCGGCTTCCTCGAGCGGCACATCCACGAGGGCAACATCGACCGCCTCACCCACCCGGTCGATGGCTGCGGAGATGCCGGCGTCCACCGGGGGGATGATCTGGGCGCCGTTGGCGTCATAGACCTTGTAGCCATTGTCCCGCGGCGGGTTGTGGCTGGCGGTGATCATCACGCCGGCGCAGGCGCCCAGGGCCCGGACCGCATACGCCACCAGGGGCGTCGGAACCTCCTCCTCCCAGAACCTGACCGCCAGACCGGCGGCGCTCAATACCCCGACCGTGTCGCGCATGAAGTCCGAGCTGGACGGCCGGGCATCGCGGCCCACCACCACCGGGCCGGATGGCACTCCCCCGTGGCGGGCCAGCAGGTAGTCGGCCAGCCCTCGCGTGGTCCGGATGACCGTGGCGCGGTTCATCCGGTTGGAACCGGCCTCCACGACCCCGCGCAGGCCGGCGGTGCCGAAGGCGAGCGTCCCGTCCATCCGATCGGCCAGATCGGCCCGGTCTCCGGAGTCGATCAGGGCGCCCAACTCGGCTCTGGTGCGGTGATCGGGATCGCCCAGGATCCACGCCCGGGCCCGCTCCACCACGTCGCTCATAGAACCGACGATAGCCAGGAGCCAGTGGTCAGTGGTCAGTGGTCAGTGGTCAGTGGTCAGTGGTCAGTGGTCAGTGGTCAGTGAGATCGTCCATCAATCGGGGCGGATGGTCAGCCCGCGATCTCGGTTAGGTCCCGAACAGCTCAGCCTGCATAACACGCGGCTCGTCCCCGTCTCCGAAGTGGCAGCGGACGGCGTCGGTGACCATCGCCTTGAGATCGGTCCAGTCTTCGCCCTGGGTGAAGATGCTGTGGCCTAGGGCTCGCGCATCGAAGCCGCCCTCCGGAGCCTCCGTCACCTCGAATATGATCTCCATCGGCGCTTCCACAGGTTCCTCCACACTTGTGACTCGCGGTTCTCCGCTCAACAGCACCCTTGACTCCAACTGAGCCGCCGCCTTGCTCAGGTCAAGCTTACCGGCCACCACGCCGGGTACTCCCCGACCGACCCCTCGTCGAGCGCGACCGTTTGCGGCGTCCATTCGGCACAAGCCTCAGCCGCTGGGGCGGCTGCGGATGGCTAAGACCTTGTAGGTGAAGTCGGCATCCTGGCTCCGTGTTCCGAGGCTGGTCCAGCCGGAAGTACCGGACTCCTGGCACTCGCCGCTCCACACCACTCTCAGTTCCACCGGGTACCCGCTCGGGTAACCCGCCCGCAGCGAGGACCTCAGGTACACCGCTTCGGCGCCCCCGAGCCGGACCTCGACCGCGGTCTTCAACGAGCCGGCGTCCTGGTAGCCGGGAACGTGGCGCTGGAAAGTCCTGATGCCGAGTTCCGTTCCGTCGGGCCTCCCGAGGCCGGTAACTTCCCAGGACATCCGGCTTACCCACACCCGGATGGACACGATCTCGCCGTCGATCCGCTCGGTATGGGTCCGGGACGGATCCCCCGGGTAGTAGGCCTGGACAGGCACGCGCACGTAGCCGTTCCGGACCGGACGGAAACCCAGAGACGGGTCGGCCATGCCGTCGATGGTGCCATGGAACCACTTGACAGCCCCCGCCGCCTCGCACGCCGGCGGCGGCGGGCTGCTCGTGGTGGTGGTCGGCCCGCTCGTCGTAGTCGTGGTCGGCCTCGTGGTGACGGTCGGCCTGGTGGTCGGGTTCGTCCCCCGGGTGGTGGTGGTACGCCTCCTAGTGGTGGGGGTGGCCGGCCTGCTGGTCGAAGTCGTCCCGCGGGTGGTGTCGGTGACGGAGATACGCGTGGTCTCCTGATTGCTTGTGGCGGTGGGGCAGTCGGGCGGATGGGCGCTCGGATCGTCAACGCAGTGCGTATGGTTCACCGTCACCCACGTCCCGCAGTTGCCCGGGCTGGTGTTGGCCGGCAGGCTCCTGTTCCCGGCACATACGTAGTACCTGGGACCGTTCCGGTCCTCGTGCCTGTTCAGGTACTGGTACTTGACCGTGACACCGTCCCCGTGCGGGGCGTGGCCGCCGCGTCCGATGCCACAGCTGTTGATGCCCGGCTGCGGCGGGCTGATCCTGGGGCCGCAGGCTCTCCACAGGTTGCCGACGGCCTCCCAACGCACGCAGGTGATCTCTCCGGTACCCGTCTCGACGATGGTCTCCTGGCACTTCAACTTTCTCCAGTAGTTCCAGTGCTGCTCCCAGTCCCAGGTTGCCACGGTCCGGCCCGGCTGCCATGAAGTCTCGGGAGGATGGGCCCCGCCCGGCTCCGAAGCCCACAGTGCGGCCGCGGCGAGCAGCCCGATGACCGCCAGCCAGCCCGCCGCGGTGGGCGCCGATCTGGCAAGCGTCGGGAGGTCCGGGATGCGCCTGCGTAGCCGAGCCATCAGTACCTGCCCGTGGAGTCCGGGGCCTCGTCCTCGTTGACCTCGGGGTTCGGGTCACGGGGACAGCGGACATCGCTTCCCAAGTGCTCCATGATCACCCGCACCTTCACGCAGTAGGACCTCCTGTACGAGACCTTCCATTCCCCGTCCACCTGGACGACGGTGTCCAGGACCAGATCGGTGGGCGGGTAGTCGGGATGGTCGAGCCGGTAGCGGACCGCTATCACCCCCCGGTCGGCGTCCGAGCCGCCCCGCCAAGAGATGTCCTCGAATATCACGCTGGATCGCCCGCGCTGCTCCGGGTGGTAGAGAACGGCGCCATGGGTCCGGCCGAAGTCGTCCAGCGCGACGAAGACCTCATCGAGCAGAGAACCGTTCCTGATGGCCGAACGGCGCTGGTCATCCGTACCCGTGTATGCCAGGTACACCGCCCGGCGGACCTCCGCCAGCGTGCACGGATCCTCGACCGGATAGCTGTCCGCGACCCACAGTTCTTCGATCGGAGGACAGTGCCCGGCCTCCGTCGCCTGGAACCCACCGGCCGGCTCCGCGGTTACGAATCCGTCCGAGGTGGCGGTGCGACTCGGGGTGGGCCCCCTCTCGACCTCCACACCGGACTCGGTGGGCGGATACCGGAATGTGGTGACCGTCAGCAGGGCGGACGGCTCGGTGTCGTGACTGTGGTCATGGCCTTCGCCGCCACCGTGATCATGGCCTGCGGCGCCGGTCCGATCCTCTCCATCCACCTCTACGTCGGTCGGGTTCGACTCCGAGGGCACCGCCCACTCGGGCGATGCCCTCCCGGTCTCTTCCCCTGTTGCCGGAGGGGGCGCGGTGGCCGACGAGGCGGCTGATCGGTGCGGTGTCCGGCCCGGTGCCGTGATCATGAGCACCGCTGCCAGCACCCCAGCTACGAATACGATGAATAGCATCTTCTCTACCAGGTGATTCATGCCTTGATGTGCTCCGATGCGGGATAGATATCGCTACCGGAGGCAGCGTATCGGAGCTATGACCACGAACGGGCTACCAAACAGGGGTAGAAAATCTCTGTCTCTCCGAAATTTTTCTCACTCTGGTCTGAGATAACTGATCAGGCTGTGATCGATCATGCCATCGCATAGGACTGCTAGACATCCTGTACATCAATGATTCGAACGCGACTGGCACTCAACCACAACTTTCCTGCTTCATTGCGGCCCACCTCGTCGGGCCCGGACCCGGATCGGACCTATCGCCGAGGACGCCGGCAGGAGACCGGCTGGAGCCGGAGGACGAGCCTCCGGTAACGGGGCGCGATCAGGGTGAGGGCGGGCGGATGATCGGGCGCCGGTACGCCATCAGGTCCGCCCCCGCGAAAACCACTGCCAGGACGGCCGCCACCACCAGGCCTCTTTGCCAGGCCCAGACCGCCGCCGCCACGCCCACGATCATGCCGATGATCCGGGAGTGGAGGTCGCCGCTCGGGCCCAGCATCCTGACCAGCACGGCGCGGAGCATCTTCGACCCGTCCAACCCGCCGATCGGTAACCAGTTGACCAGTCCCCAGACCACGGACACCCAGATGAAGGCCCCCACGAAGAACACCAGGTATTCCCCGTACCGGTCGGCGGCCGCCAGGTGGATGCGCCACGGACTCTCGATCGCCAGTTGCCCGAACCGGCCCAGGCCGCCCAGCTGGGCATACCAGTACAGGCCAAGGCCGGCGAAGAGGCCCACTGCAGAGCCCGATGCGGCGATCGTGAACAACCTCCAGCCGCCGAGGGGGATGTCCCGCTCCCTCCAGTACGTAGCCCCGCCCAGCGCGTAGATGGTGATGCCCTCGACATGCCCTCCGAGGCGCCGGACTGTTGCCGCGTGGCCGAGCTCGTGCAGGATCACCGAAAGCAGGATGGCGAGCGCCCACAGGGTCGTCGCGACCGGGCCGAGTCCGGTGTCGAACAGGAGCACGAGTACGAGCAGGAAGGTGAAATGGATGTGGACGGGGAACCCGAACAGCCGGAAGCGCACGGCGGCCAGAGTAGTTGGTAGTGGCGCCCAACCGGCTGGAGCCGGCGGCTACCAGGGAGCCCTCAGGGAGGCGGGTGGGCACCGCCTTCCAGAGCTGCGAGGGCGAAACCTGCCAACCGCTCCACCGAACCGGCCAGGGACGGGAGGTCCACGCCCGAGATGTTGGGCATCACACCATGCCGGTAGCGAGCGTAGACACCTTCCAGGATGGCCGCCAGGCGCCATGCCTGCATCGCCCGGTAGTACGGAAGCTCCGATACGTCCGCCCCCGTGAGAGCCGCGTAACGGGCCACCATCGCCTCCATGGACGGGAATCCACCGTCCTGGACCACCGACGACCGCCAGAGCTCCGGCCCGCCGGGATCGATCCAGTCGTTGGCCAGGTACCCGAGATCGGTCAGAGGGTCGCCCAGGGTGCAGAGCTCCCAGTCGACCACGGCCCCGATCCTCCCGTCCTCGACGATCAGGTTGCCGAACCGATAGTCACCGTGCACGACACCGGTTCGTTGCTGGGAGGGGATCCGGTCCTCCAGCAGGGTCCGGACCCGGTCCATGACCGGAAGGTCCCGCTGCTTGGAGGACTCCCACTGGCGTGACCAGCGGCGCAACTGGCGCTGCACGTACCCCTCCCGGCGGCCGAGGTCGCCCAGCCCGACGTCATCGGGGTCCAAGGAGTGGAGATCCGCCAGCACCGTCACGGCACCCTCGCCGAGAGACCTCCGGTCGGCCGGCGTCATGGACGAACCCGCCGTCCGGTCGTGGGGCACCACGCCGGCGACGAACCCCATCACGTAGAACGGGGCGTCGTTGACAGCCGGATCGCTGCATAGGCCGAGGGCCGGAGGCACCGGTACGTCGGTCCCGCCCAAGGCTGAGATGATCCGGAACTCGCGGGCCACATCATGAGCCGTCGCCAGGACATGGCCCAACGGAGGCCTTCTGAGCGCATACTCCGCGCCGTCCGCTCCCCTGACCCGGTAGGTGAGGTTGGAGTTGCCGCCCGGTATGGGCGCGAACCGGAACGGCGGGACGGCGCTCCCGATGTTCCTCACCATCCACTCGGTAACCCGCTCCCGGTGGATACCGGGAACGGCGCCGTCCGGACCCGATCCGTCCGGTGGATGCTCCTGCCCGATCCCGCTCACAGCGGCCCCTTGTCGGCCCGGCGGAGGGTGATCTGCAGGAGCGGCCCGATGGTCACGGTATAGATGACGGTGCCGATGCCGACCGCCCCACCCAGCAACCATCCGGCGATCAGCACCGTCCCCTCGATGAGGGTGCGGGCCGACCGTATGGACATTCCCCGAGCGGCCAGGCCGGTCATGATCCCGTCCCTGGGCCCGGGTCCGAGGCGCGACCCTATGTACAAACCCGATCCAATGGCCAGCAGGCCGATACCGCCGACCAGGTACAGCACGCGCAACCAGAGGGTCTCCGTCTCTCCCACCACGAACAACGTGAGGTCGACCATGACCCCCACCAGGGTGGCGTTGAGCAGGGTGCCGAGGCCGGGACGCTGCCGCAAGGGAATCCATCCCAGCAGGACAACCATGCTGACCCCGATGGTCACCAGCCCCACCGAGAGAGGAGTCCGCAGGGCGATGCCCTGATGGAAGGCGTCCCACGGGGACAGGCCGAGGTTGGCCCGGATGTTGAATCCGATGCCGGCGCCGAACATGACCAGCCCGAGGGCCAGGCCGGGGATCCGGGCCAGCACCGCACGGTTACGAGCGGTAAGCAAGAAAGGCACCTACATCCGGAGTGAGCGGGACGGGCCACCCGTGATCACAAGTCGTGTCGGATCGGGCTGGACCATGGCACATCCTGTGGGGGTCGCCGAGCGTGCGGACAGCGTAGACGCGCCGACCGGGGTGCATGTATCCCCTTGACGCCGCGATCCGGCGATCCCATTCGGCGTTTGCGGTGGTACGCTTGTGGATAAGCGAGCCACGTCTCGTGGCCGGGCGCGCCCGATTGCGGATCGTGCCTGCCAATGGCCATAATTGAACTGCGCGGAAGCCGAAGGAGTCAGACGCGATGGCCGACTACAAGATGATGGTGTGGATCGACCAAGATCTGTGCACCGGGGACGGCATCTGCGAGGAAATAGCTCCCGACGTGTTCGAGGGTCGCGACGACGGCCTGTGGGTGGTGAAGGAAGAGGCCAGGCACTTCGGCTCGACCCTGGTCTTCGACGATGAGAATGGAGACGGTCACGGCCCCGAGGGCGCCCGCGGGGTGGCGCGAGTGCCTGACAGCCTGATCGAGGACGTGATCGAGTCCGCCGAGGAATGCCCGGGGGAATGCATCATGATCGAGCCCTACAACCCCGAGTTGGTGGCCGAAGGCCGATAGAACGGCGCCCCACCGGTTCCCAGGCCATACCCGGATGATGACGACCGGCTCGCGCCGCCGGGGACTGGCCATCCTGGCTGCCACGCTCCTCCTCTCGACAGTCGCCCTGTTACCGGCCGGCGCCCAGTACTACCCCCCTGGCCCTCCCGGCAACGGCGTCGTGATCAGCGACGACGGACTGGTGCTCCCGGTGAGGGAGATCAGGGATGACGGATACGTGGTCACCACCACCTGCTGGAACGAAGCGATGGTGACCGGCGGCACGTACATCTCGCACGTGGAAGTGGTGATCGACCCCGGCCATGGAGGTTCGGAGTACGGTGCCGTGGGCAGCAACGGGCTGACCGAGAAAGCCCTGAACCTGGACGTCTCGGAGCTGCTGATCGAGGAGCTGCGCGACCGGGGCTTCAACGCGATGATGACCAGGACCACGGATGTCCGCATCCCGATCGTGGTACGGGCAGAGATAGCCCGGGCCCTGAAGCCCGACGTGTTCATCTCGCTCCATCACAACGGCGGTGCCACCGCCCGCTCCGCCCTACCCGGCACCGAGACCTACCACCAGATCGAGGGCGCCAACTCGAAGCGGCTGGCCGGCATCCTCTTCGAGGAGCTGCAGGGGGCCTTCTCGCAGTACGACGTGGCGTGGCGCAAGACCGTGTTCCAGGGCGCCTCCTCCGTGCTCCGCGTCGAGGTTCAGGACGACCTGTACGGCATCCTGCAGTACACCCCCGGTATCGCCACGGTCATCACGGAGGCCGCCTACCTCTCTACGCCTGCCGAAGCCCGTCTTCTCGCCGACCCGGAGGTGCAGAGGGTCGAGGCGGTGGCCATCGCGGACGGGATCGAGCGGTACCTCACCACCAGCGACCCGGGCTCGGGATTCAACCCCATGTTCAGCACTTCCAGGAAGCTCTCCGCCGGAGGGCCCGGCGGCTGCAGGGACGCCGAACTGGGCGATCTCGGCGTCGACGAACCGGGCTTCGACGACGTTGCGGACGGCAGTCACCGGCAGGACATCGATGCCCTGCGGGACAAGGGCATCCTCGACGGCACCGAGTGCGTGCCCGACCTGTTCTGCCCGCGCCAGCCCATCAAGCGCTGGATGATGGCGGTGTGGCTGGTGAGGGCCCTGGACGGCGCCGACCCCGATCCCGTCACGGAATCCCGGTTCGCCGACGCCGGCGCGGACCGTTGGTGGACGCCCTACGTCGAACGCCTGGCCGAACTGGAGGTCACTCGAGGGTGTGACACGGCGCCCGCCCGCTTCTGCCCCTACGACCGGGTTACCCGGGGCCAGATGGCGTCCTTCCTCAAGCGGGCGTTTGATCTCCCCGAGGGTCTTTCGAGTGGCTTCACAGATATCGCGGGCAGTTCGCACGCGGAGGCGATCGACGCCGTCGCCGCCCCAGGCATCACGCGAGGCTGCCTAGTCTTCCCGTCCCGCTACTGCCCGAACGCCAATACCAGCAAGGGCCAGATGGCCACTCTGCTGGCGCGGGCTCTGAACCTGGATCCCCGCGCTCCCACCTATGGGAGTGTGGGGTAGCACTTAGGCCGGGTAGCAATCTCCGAAACCCGCCGCGTACCGCTAGAAGTCGAACAGCGACAGGGCGGTGCCACCGCGGATGGCAGCCCGGTCCTCGGGCGGGATGGCGGGCAGGTAGTGATCCACCAGGGACAGCACCTCGGAGTAGCCGGGGTTCTCCTTGATCCAGGGCCAGTCGGACGCGTTGAGCATCCGGCCGGCGCCGAAGGCCGCATACACGCGGTCCACCACCTCCTGGAGGTCCAGGTACGGATAGGGGGCCTGGGTGAAGGCGTACTGGCCCGACAGGTGCACGTAGAGGTCCTCCGGATGCTTGGCGGCCATCTGCTCGATCAGTCCCAAGGAGTCCGGGGGAAGGGGGATATCGAAGCGGGGACGCCGGTCCTCGTCGATGGCTATCTCCATCCAGATGTCGGGACAGAAACCCAGGTGGTTGAGGACCACCTTCAGGCCGGGTAGCGCGTCCATCACCCCGTCGAGCAGGCCCACCTGGACCGGGTCGCCGTAGAACCACACCTTCATGTCCAGGTCGCGCATCGCCTCCAGGGCCGGGAACACCTCCAACGAGTCGGGCGCCTGGCCCTCCTCACCACCGAAGCCGTAGAAGCGCAGCCCCTGGATGCCGACCTGCTCCGCCCGCCGGGCCACCTGACCGGCGCCGTCCTCCGCATCCGCGTCGTAGACCCCCACTCCCGCGAACTTGCCGGGGAACTCGACCAGGATCTCCGCCAGGTAGTGGTCGTGGACCGACAGCGGAACGATCACCGCGTGGTCCACCCCGGCTCCGTCCATCGCAGCCAGGAACTCCTCCGCCGATTCCTCGCGCTCGACCGGGGTCATCGCCTCGAAGACGTCGCGCGGATACTGCTCGCTAGCCGGCTTGAAAAGATGCAGGTGGGCGTCTACTACCGCCATGGTCTCGAACCTCCGTGTCTTGTCACAATCGTCTCAGATTTCGGTGCCGGCCTCCGCGGCCAGGCGTTCATCCCGGGCCTCTTCGATCTGGTCGGCGTGGTCGGCTATCCAGGCGAGGTGGTGGCCGGTGAGGTAGCGGCGGAGGAACGTCACCAGGTGCTCGAAGAGCTGGGGCTGGTCCTCCAGCAATGCCGGCCCGGTGGCTTGGCTGGCCCCGCTCACCTGGAGCTTGGGGCCTCTCATCCTCGGGTAGATGAAGCCGACCTGGTGCTCGACATCCTCGTTGAGGGAGCCCTTGAGCACCAGGCGCATGGCGGAGCGGGTGGTGCGCCAGTCGATGTCTCGGGGCGCGTCCGGCAGCGGGCTGATCATGACGTGGACGGGCGCGCCCTGATCCTTGTCCACGAACAGCAGGGCCTCGGTGACCCGACCGTAGGCGACCAGCGCCACGGGGCCGAACGAAGCGGCCGTCTCCCCCAGCAGGGCCGGGAGATCCTGTCCCAGCACACCGGGATCGGCATCGCCGTCCGACAGGCCGTGGCCCCTCAGCTCCACGCTGATCACCCGGAACCCTTGGGAGGCCACCCTCGCCGTGAGCTGACCCCAGGCATCGAGGTCGTCGCCGTGGTCATGGAGGAACACGACCGCCGGTCCGTCCACCGGCCATTCATGGCCCCGGAGAACCAGCCCGTCAGGAAGCCGGATGGCGACGGGGACCGGCGCCGCCGGCATCAACCGGCGAACGGTTGCGGGTTGAAGCACCGGAAGACCCGGCCGTCGGGGTCAGCGGCCAGCTCCGGCTGTTCGGTCCAGCAACGATCAAGAGCATGGGGACAGCGGGGAGCGAAGGCGCACCCGGGCGGCATCATCTGGAGGGACGGCACCAGGCCCGGGATCGGGTCCAGGCGCCGGCGGGTGGTGCTCACCTTGGGTAATGCGCGGAGCAGGCCCTGGGTGTAGGGGTGGCGCGGGTCCTCGAACAGCTCGTCCACCGGGGCTTGCTCCACGATCTCACCCGCGTACATGACCGCTACCCGGTCGGCCACCGCGGCCACCACCGCCAGGTCGTGGGTGATGAGGAGCATGGACATGTTGCGCTCCCGCTGCTCCGTCACGAGTTGGTCGAGTATCTGGGCCTGGACGGTCACATCGAGTGCCGTGGTCGGCTCGTCGGCGATCAGGATGTCGGGATCGAGCACGAGGGCCATGGCGATCATCACCCGCTGCCGCATGCCTCCCGAGAGCTGGTGCGGGTACGAATCGAGCTGGGCGAGCGGATCGGGCAGGCCCACCTTGGTCAGCGCGTCGCCGGCCAGCCGGCGGCCTTCCTCCTTGGTCACGTCCCGATGGGCCCTGATCACCTCCACGATCACGTCTCCCACCGTGAAGACCGGGTCCAGGGAGGTGAGCGGATCCTGGAAGATCATCGAGATGGAATCGGCCCGGATGCTGCGCATCCGCTTGGCGCTGAGCCTCAGCAGATCCTCGCCGCGAAACCGGATCGTCCCTCCCCGGACCCGCACCGGCGGGGTGGGCAGCAGGCGCATGATCGACAGGGCGGTGATGCTCTTGCCGCAGCCGCTCTCGCCCACCAGGCAGAGCACCTCGTTGGGGTAGATGTCGAGCGAAAGGCCCCGCACCACGTCGAACGACTCCCTCCTGGTGCTGACCATGGTGCGAAGCCCGTCGATCGAGAGCAACGGGGCGGTCACCGGCTGGTCGCCACCGGATGGCCTGCCGCCTTGATCGGTCATGGTTGCCATCTCAGCCTCTCCGCAGCCGGGGGTTGACGACTGTGTACCCGACATCGGCCAGCCAGTTGGACAGCAATACGATGGTGATCAGCACCAGCGAGAAGAACTGCGCCACCGGATAGTCCCGCCTCAGCACCGCGTTGACCAGTACCTGCCCCAGGCCGGGCCAGCCGAATATGGTCTCGACGACCAGCGCATACCCGACGATCTGTCCGATCCTCAGGCCCGCCAGCGACACGATCGGCACCAGCGCGTTGCGGAAGACGTGGCGGCCGATGACCTTCGACTCCGAGAGGCCGCCCGACCGGAGGGTCCTGACGAAGTCCTGGTTGAGGTTCTCCAGCATGGCCGAACGGGTCATCCGGACGGTCAGCGCCATGCCTTCCATGGCCAGCACCACCGCAGGCAACACCAGCTGCTTGGGACCGCAGCATCCGGCGGAGGGGAGCCATCCCAGCACGGACGCGAACAGCCACACGGCCAGCAGGGCAAGCCAGAAGTTGGGCACGGCCATCCCGGCCACCGAGAAGGTCATGATCCCGCCGTCCCACCACGAGTTCCTGCGCAGCGAGGCCAGCATGCCCAGGGGGATGCCCACCCCGAACACGAGCGCGAAGGCGGCTGCGCCGAGTATGAGGCTGTTCTTGCCGTGCTCGGTGATCAGCTTCCCGATCTGGGCGTTGTTGGTGAGGGAGTTGCCCAGATCGCCGGTGAACAACCGGCCCATGTAGTCGAAGTACTGCTCGTGGAACGGGTCGTTGAGGCCGAGTTGCTCCCGGACCGCCTCCCGCTCCTCCGCCGAAGCCGAGGCCGGGACCCGGGCCGCCACCGCGTCGCCGCCTGACAGACGGATGGCGTAGAACACGGCGATCGAGGACAGCACCAAGACGACCACCATGTATACCGTGCGGGCCAGGACCCGTTTCATTCCTCGTCAACCCCCTTGGCCTCGTGCCTGAGCCTGGGGTCGAACACGTCCCGCAAGCCGTCGCCGATCAGCGACACGGCCAGCACCAGCAGCAAGATGGTGATCCCCGGGATGGTGGCGCCCCAATGACCGACCTGTCCGAGCTCGGGCACGTTGTGCTGCAGGTAGTTGCGGCCGTCGGAGACCATACCCCCCAGACTGGGGGTGGGAGGCTGGGCCCCCAGCCCGATGAAGGAAAGGGCCGCCTCGGCGATGATCGCCACCGCCACATAGTAGGAGGCCAGCACCAGTGCCGGGGCCAGGATGTTGGGGAACAGGTGACGCCACATGATACGAGAGGTCGACAGACCACCCGCCCGGGCCGCCTCGACGAACTCCCTCTCGCTCAGCGAGAGCACCTCGCCGCGCACCACCCGGGCGATGGCGGCGGTGTTGACCAGGCCGACCGCCAGGATCACCGGGAAGAGGCCTTCGCCCAGACCTCCGGCGAAGAGCACCGCCACCAGGATCAGGGGGAATCCCCACACGAAGTCGACGGTGCCCCTGATCATCCGATCTCTCCAGCCGCCGAGGAACCCGCCGAACATACCCAGCAGCAGGCCCAGCACCAGGGAGAGCACAGTCACCCCCGCCGCCACCATCAGGCTGACCCGGATGCCGATGAACACCCGCACCGCCAGGTCACGGCCCAGATGATCGGTGCCCAGCAGATGGCCCTCGCTACCCGGGGGTAGCAGGGTGGCGGAGAAGCTCTGGTAGGTGGGGTCGGCGCCCGAGATGATCGGACCGAACAGCCCTGTGCCGAGGACGGCTACGCCGAGCACCGATCCCAACAGGAGGAGCTTGTTTCGCCGCATGCGACCGAGGGCGGCGCGCACCGGTCCAACCCGCTGATTCTCCTCGAACTCGGCGAGCTGCAGGTTCCAAGTTTCCAGATGGGTCCGGGTTCCGTCAGCCATCGTCCATTCCTCGGTGTCCCATCATACGTTTCAAGATCGGGCCGTCCGGAGGCGCGGGTTGGCGAACTGGTAGCCCAGATCCGCCGCCCAGTTGCCCAGGATCACCAGGATCACCAGCACCAGCGAGAAGAACTGCGCCACCGGGTAGTCCCTCCTCAGCACGGCGTTGACCAGCACCTGTCCCAGGCCGGGCCAGCCGAATATGGTCTCCACGACCAGCGCATAGCCCACGATCTGCCCGATCCGCAGACCTGCCAGCGACACCAGGGGAACCAGGGCGTTTCGCAGCACGTGGCGCCCGATCACCCGCACCTCGGACAGCCCACCCGACCGGAGGGTCCGGACGAAGTCGCGGTCCAGGTTCTCCAGCATGGCCGAGCGGGTCATCCGGACGGTCAGCGCCAGTCCCTCTGCGGCCAGCACGAACGCGGGCATCAGCAGCTGCTTCGGACCGCAGCAGCCGGCGGAGGGGAGCCAGTGGAGGGTGGAGGCGAACAGCCAGACCGCCAGCAGCGCCAGCCAGAAGTTGGGGATCGCCATGCCGCCCACCGAGAAGGTCATGATCGACGCGTCCACCACGCCGTTGCGGCGCAGCGAGGCCAGGATCCCCAGCGGGATGCCGAGGCCGAAGACGATCAGCAGCGCGGCCACCCCGAGGATCAGGCTGTGCCGGCCGTGGATGACCAGCATGTCGACGATGGGGGTGCTGTTGGTCAGCGAGTGTCCCAGGTCGCCTCGAAGCAGCCTTCCCATGTAGTCGAAGTACTGCTCGTGGATGGGAAGGTTCAGTCCCCAGAGCTCCCGAAGCTGCTCGCGCGCCTCCAGCGAGGCGGAGCCCGGCTGGATGACGGCTGCTACCGCGTCCCCTCCCGAGAGCCGGATGGCGTAGAAGACCGCCACCGACGAGACCGCCACGATCAGCAGCATGTACACGGAGCGGGCCACCAGCCTCTTCAAGGCCTGACCCTCCTACGACAAAGGGCCGCGCCGGAGCGCGACCCTTCCTCGATCCGAATACCGGCAAGGCTCGTCCGGAACCTTAGGCCTCGATCCAGGTGTCGTTGTAATACGGGTAGAGGTTCCACACGAAGGGCTGCCATCCGTGCACCTTGTTGTTGTGAACGAACGTGGCGTTCTGGTTCATCAGCGGGATGTACGGAAGCTCCTCCGCCCAGGCCAGCTGGAACTGGGAAGCCGCCGCCTGCGCCTGCGACTCCGTCGCGGAGTTCTGCCAACTGGCGATGGCGTCGTCGACCCGCGGCTCCACGGCATGCGAGAAGTTCGGCACCGGGATGAACTGCGATCCACCGAAGAGGATCAGCACGTCCAGCGGGATCGGCCACAGCCAGAAGAACAGCGACATCTCGACCGAGTCCCGGCCGGGGCCGCTCTGCTGCTCGAATGCGAGCGCCCGGTCGACCACGTCGAGGTTCGCCCTGACGCCCACGTTGGCGAACTGGGCCTGAACCGCCTCGGCCACCGACTTCTGCACCGTCTCGTCCTCGACGAGATAGCGGAACTCGAACCTGACGCCGTCGCGCTCCCGGACACCGCCGCTGCCCATCGTCCATCCGGCCCGGTCCAGCTTCTGGTTGGCCAGGTCCAGGTCGAACTGGTTGAACTGCTCCACCGCCGACTCGTAGTTCCGGTCGGTGGTGGGGAACGGACCGTAGGTCGCGGCGCCGTTGCCGAACAGGATGGCCCGGACCATGCCCTCCCGGTCCAACGCGTGGGACAGGCCCTGGCGGGTCAGCCGGTCGCCGAAGTACTCGGGATAGTCACGGTTCATCGCCAGGTGATAGCCCGACCACTCGGGGTGCCGGATCACCGTCAGGTCCGAGTTGGACTCGAGGCGCCCGATGTCCTGGTGGGCCGGGTTGATCAGTGTGTCGATGTCGCCGTTCTCGAGCTGGGTGGCCCGCTGGCC
>VXRE01000100.1 GCA_009838635.1 Acidimicrobiia bacterium
GGCAGCGGTGTTCCTCGCAAGGCCCACTGACGAAGGCGTACCCGCAGCGGTACGTCGAGGAAGCGGAACGCAGCGACGGGACGCCGATGACCGCCAGAACACACCAAGCTGTTTCGCAGACAGACCACTAGCGCCCTGACGAGCCGAACCCGCCCGCTCCCCGCTCGGTCTCATCCAATCGATCAACGATTCGTGGCGCCGCGAGCACGATCGGCACGATCACCAACTGGGCGATCCGGTCACCGCGCGCGATGCTGCATCGCTCCCGACCGTGATTGATCAGCACCACACGGATCTCTCCGCGATAGCCGGCATCGATGAGGCCCGGGGCGTTGGCGAGACCAACCCCGTACCTGCGGGCCAGCCCACTCCGGGGAAGCACCAACCCGGCGTGTCCGTCCGGTATCGCCACGGCCACTCCGGTGTCGACCGTGGCGTACTCTCCCGGCTCCAGCCGAACGGGGAAGCGAGCGTACAGATCAAGCCCTGCATCGGTCGGATGGGCGCGGCTGGGCGAGGGTAGTTCCGAATCGAGCTTGAGAACGTTAAGATGCACGCCTCACCAATCCTCAGACAAGATGCAATCGGGGCTCTTGAAGCCGGGCGGAGTACGGCACTAGGAGCACACCGCCCCCATGGTTACCTTAAGACCCGAGCATCCGATCATTTCCACCCGGCCTGCGGCCAAGACCGGTGCTTCCACCGGCGCCCGTTCGGCCTCCGACCCTCGTGCTGATCGCGGCAAGCACCTTGCCGGCCGCAGCTGGAGTCCTTACCAGCCCTCCCATATGGATGTAGAGCGTAGCGGTCTGGTCCGGTTCCTTCCCTCATGGACACATCGCTCTGTATGGGCCGTTCCCATGGCTGACCCCCACGCGGCCCAGGAGGGTCCGGACGAGTTCCGGGCCCTGGAACCAACGGGCCGGTCGAGCACCCGGCCCGCACGGGAAGCCCGAGTCGAATCCGGCGCCTCGGCCCGGCGGAGACAGGTGACAGCCGGATGGGCGCGATCCCTGGTAGCCCGACGTCCGCCTGCCGTGGCCTCCCCCGCCGTTTCGGAGATCCCCGAGACGCATCTCCTCCCGGCCGCCCCTTCCTCGGAAGGCTCGCCGCTCGCATCCCTGCTCGGATTCGGTGAGGTCGAGACCTCCTTCGACAACCGGCAGACGGAGCGGACGGAGTCCTTCGAGCCGACCACGCCCGATGATGAGTACTGGAACCAGCTCCCCTCCCTCAGTTCTGTCACCGCGGAGATGAACGGTCCCCACAACATGGGCGATGCCGTGAAGGCCATGTGGGATGCCACATCCGAATGGGACATGGAGAACAAGCTCCTATCGGATGATCTGCCCGGGGTGGGGAGCAAGGACCGTCGCGCCCTCTGGCGGATGCTGGTCATCGGGGCCGGGCTGGCCATCATGGTCACGCTCATCGGCGCCTCGTACAGAACGCTGACCGACATGCCGGTTCAGGCCGCCGCCGCGCGTGAGGCCCAGTACACGCGATCGGCCCAGGAACTGTTCGACACGCTCGGACCGGTCGCCAACTCGGTATACGCCGACGGCCTGTCGAGCGACGCCGGCCTGTCGACCCTGACCAGCCACCTCAGCGATCTCGACATCGCCGCTCGACGCTCGGCTTCGCTGGCCGCCGAACCATTGCCCAGCACCCCGATTCTCGGCAGGACAGCGGACATCAACGCGCTGGCGGGGCCGCGAGACCTGCTGGCTTCGGGTTCCGCGCAAGCCCTCAGCATCGGTAAGCAGATCGGCGATGCCATGGCCTACTCGTTGACGATGTCCCTCGCCTTCAACCTCCCCGAGCTGCCGGAACAGGCGCCGCCCGGCCAGGTCGACGAGATCGCTCTCCAACTCAGCACGTCGATCGCCGAGACCAGCCTCTTGCTCGCCAGGCTTCCGGACGATCCCGTCTTCGAAGGCTTCCGCCAGAGGGCCTCGGAGACGGTTGCCTCGGTCGAGCAGATCCAGGCCGAGTACATATCGGCCCTGAGGACCGGTGACGCCACCCGAGCCGCCGATGTCAGGACCCGGCTGGGTGGAGCGATATCGGGCCTCCGCGAGGAACTCCACGCCCCCATCGGAGAGGTCAAGACCTGGGCCGTGAGCCGGCTCGATCAGGTGGCGGCCATCGTCATGCAACTGTAGGAAGGTGCTGAAAAAGACGGGGATGGGTCGGCCGGCGATGCTTTGACCAGGGGTTTAAGGCACAGCATCGAGCCGACTGGACACTTTTCAGTACCCTCCTAGGAACGTCGAGGGGTGGCCTGATCGGGGCCACTGTTGACAATGGCGTTCCCGCTAGCCGCTTGGCCGGCAGCGGAGCGCGGACGGGAGATCTGTCCGGCTCCCATCCCGGGCCGATGTGTCAGGACCCGCCGCCGTGCCGGCTCACCAAGCCTGCGATCCTGGTGACGAGGCGTTCCAGGAACAGGTCTGCTCGGCCGTCCAGGGCGACCGCCGCGTTCGGCTCGCGACCCCATGCCCTCCTGAAGTCCGCCACCGTCTCACCCGTCGTCAACTCTCCGCTCGTCTCCACGTCGACGGTGGTATCCGCAGTGCTCACCAGGCATGGATCCAGGGCGGCCGCCACGGCGAAGGGATCGTGCACGAAGGCCCCGTAGAACCCGTCGTAGCGGTCATGGAACTCCATGTAGAACCTGAGGGCATCAGCGATGAAGGACAAGAGCGGATGAGCATCGGAGACCAGCGGCCTCAGCGACTCCATCGATGCCCCCGCCGCCTCGGCTATCCGAGCCACATGATGCGGCAGGAGACGTGCCTGCTCGGTGACGTCCAGCGGCATCACGAGCGGCAGGCTGCGAGGACCTCGGCCGGCCGCGGCGAACACCTCCTTGGCTGCTTCCGGGTCGACGTGCATGTTCCACTCGGTGCGATGAGCAGTGTTCCCGGCCACCGTGAAGCAACCACCCATGATCACCAACCGCTTGAGCAGGTACAGCAGGCGGGGCTCCCGGCGCAGGGCCACCGCCACATTGGTCAGCGGTCCGAGCGCCACGAGAGTGATCTCTCCCGGTTCCGCACGTGCGCTGTCGACTATCAGGTCGATCCCTGACCTACCGCTGATCCGATCCGGCGCCGCCTCCAGGGTTCCATAGCCGGTCCCGGTGGGTCCGTGGGTCTCCGGGGTGGTCATGAGCGGGCGCTGTACGGGTCCGGCGCATCCGGGCGCCACCTCGACCTCAGGATGTCCTGCCAGGTCCAGGACAGCCGCCGTGTTGGTTGTGACCTCGTCGAGGGAGACGTTGCCGGCCGCGCAGCTGACACCCACCAGGCGGGCTTCGGTGGAGGCGACCGCGTAGAGAAGGGCGAGCGCGTCGTCGATGCCGGTGTCCACATCCAGCAGGATCGGAGTCGTCATCGGTGCCCCTTTCGGCCGCCGGTCAAGATCATGGCGACCGTGATAGCGGCGGGAAGAGCACCGAAGGCGGTGACCGAGAACCTGGCCGCGTCAGCGCCGATTGCGTCGACCAGCAGGCCGGTGATCGCCGATCCGGCGGCGATGCCGATACCCGCCGCCGCGGCGATCCACGAGAGTGCCTCTGTTCTTCGCTCAGGAGGGATGGTCGCGACAGCCGACGAGTTGGCCTGGATCAAGGTCGGTGATGTTCCCAAGCCTGCGATCATCGCCGTGGCCGTGAACCACACGATGCCGTCGCCGAACCCGTAGGGGAGCAGCACCAGAAGAAGCCAGAAAGTCGCCCTCCGTTGCTGGGACACCAGGTCTCCGGGGCCGATGCGGCCTACCACCAGCGCCGCCACGAGGCTGGCCCCGGCATTGAGGGGGAAGATCACCGCCGACCACGCGGGGTGTCCGAGTTCGGCGGTGTAGGCAACGATCGTGATGGCGACCCCGCCGAGGACCATCCCGAGACCGCCCACGGAACCGAGTACGGCGAGATGGGTCGCCTTCATCCATGTCGCGGCGCGGTGCGTGCTCACCCGGCCGGAACGAGGTTCTCCCGGTAGCGATGTCACCCCGAGCGTCCCTGCGACCGCCAGCACCGTAGCGGCCACCAAGGAGGCCGAGGCCGTGAACCATGCAGCCATGGCCGATACCGCCGTGGGACCGACGATGAAGTTGATCTCGTCGTTGACCGACTCCAACGCCTGCCACCGCGGCATGTCCTGCGCCTCGGTCATTTGGGTCCAGCGGACCCGGGTGAGTGCGCCTATGTTGGGCGCAGTCAAGCCCGCCGCGACGGATAGCAAGACGATTACCCCTGGTGTCGCCGCCACCCTGATCGCCATCAACAAGCCCACCGCGCAACCGACGAAGGCGCCCAGCAGGGACCGCGCCGCGAGACGTTGGCCGTAGCGGTCCACGAGCCGGCCACCAATGGGTTTCGCCACCGCGCCCGCCAGGCTGAAGCCCGCCGAGGCCGAGCCCGCTACCCCGTAGGATCCCGTGATCGCCTCCACCGCGAACACCAGGCCGACCGGGAACATGGAGTTGGGAAACCGACCGGCCAATCCGAACCAGAGCAGGGGTCGCGCCCCCGGCATGCGCATCATGGCGCGATACCCGCCGGGGCCGGTTCGCCGCAGCAGCCAGGTCAGTACATCACCGTCCTGGTGAGGTGGTGCGGCCGGAACGTCGCGTGGTACTTCGACCACAGACGGAAGTCGACCTGGGGAATCACTACCTGCAGGTCAGCAGGTCTCAGAGCGTTGATAGCGTCCGTCAGCAGGGCGGTGGCGTACAGGGTATGGGCCCGGATCTCGATTTCCTCATCGCTGTCACGCTCGATCATGTCGCCGTCAGAGATACGGGTTGACAACTCCGGGGTGTACTCGAAGATCCCCATCACCTCCAAGGCTACCGGAACGATGTAGTCGGCGAAGGCGGTCATCATCGGCAGATCCTTGAGGCTCCACTCACCGGAGGTGTGGAGAGCCATGTGAAGGGTCCATAGACCCAGCTGGGCGAGCTTGTGGATATGCACGTCCGCGCCGTGATAGGTGCTCGTGTCATCGAACCGGGGAAACTCGGCTATGAGCCGTTCCATGAGCCCGTCACCGTCCGCATACATCGCCGGCGCGCAGGTCCGGACAAAACGGTGGAACCGGCCCTCGTACCGATCCACCAGCACCGCGCCTGCCTCGTTGAGGATCTCGGCGCGCTCGTCGAGCATCGGCATCTCGATATTGCCGCGGAAGATGTCGTCGAGGTCGGATCGCGTAACCGAAGCCAGATACTCGCCGTCGAGCAGCGGGACCCCGTTCGAGAGGGCCTGATGGAGGCAGGCGAACATTCCCAAGCTGTCCGACCAGGTCTGGCCCTTGTAGTCGGCCTCGAACTTGCGTCCGGTGTCGAAGTCGGTGAAGGCAAAGTTCAGGATGCCCACGAGCATGGTGACATCGATGATGTCGTCCGGATTCGAGCCCACGTCGAACTCGCCCGCCGCCCCACCGCGAGGGAAGGCGAACTCCTCGTAGGCCATCCAACCGGCAACCCGGTCCACCGCGTCCCGCGAGGTCCGGACGTGCCGTGAGCGTTCAACGACGCCCAGCACCGATCGGAGGACCGGGCCATCCCAATACGTTGCGCTCACCATTGCTCCTCTCGTCCGCTAGTTGGCCTCGCTGCGCCGGTAGGGAACGCCGATTCCCTGCGGCGGCCGGATCCGCTGGTGCGCCAGGGACAGCACGAGCAAAGTGGTCAGGTGCGGAGCGAAGCCGACGAACTCCGACGGAACGACCCCGAAACCGAGGAACCACCAGCCCAGGCCCACCGCGGCAATCGCATATGCGAAGGTTGCGCCTCGATTGCGGGCGCGAATGGCGCGGACCGTCAGGAAGGCGAACACGACCGCCCCGACTATCAGCAGTGCCGTCATCGTGGTCTCCTGGCGGGTCCGGAGCGCGTCGGTGAACCCGAATAGAAGGGCTCCGATGGTGAGACGACCCGGCATCCAGTTCCCGAAGATGACCGTGGCCAGACCGATGAACCCGCGTCCCGCCACCTGCCCCTCGCGGTAGATCGAGGAGGCGACCGTTACCAGGAAGGCCCCGCCGAGGCCTGCCAGGGCGCCCGACACCGTGAGCGCCGCGTAGCGCATCCGGTTCGGGTTCACTCCGAGAGAGTCCGCTGCCGCCGGGTTCTCGCCGCAGGCCCGCAGCCGCAGCCCGAAGCTGGTCCGGAAGAGGACCCACCACGACAGGAACACCAGGGCGGCCGCCAGGATGGTCAGGAGCGATACACCGGTGGTCACGCCGATCACTATCTCGGCGATGTCCGAGATCACCGGGGTCTCGAGGCTCGCGATCGGATCGAGCGCTTCGGCGAGACCGGGGACCGACACGTTTCCGATCTGGCCGACATGCGGGGACTGGCTGATCCCTCCTCCCGGCTGGCCTTCGAAGAAGATCGACGACAGGAACCGGCCCAATCCCAGGGCGGCGACGTTGATGGCGATGCCCGAAACCGCCTGGTCCACGCCGAACGAGACCGTCATGAGGGCGTGGAAGGCGCCGAACACCGCTCCGCCGGCCACCGCGGCCAATACCCCCACCCAGGGACTCCACTGGAAACCCGCCCACGCGCCCATCCAGGTTCCGATGATCATCATGCCCTCGAGCCCGATGTTGATGACGCCGCAGCGCTCCGCCCACAACCCTCCGAGCCCGGCCAGCACGATCGGGACCGCGAACCGGAGCGAGGCGCTCACGGCGCCGCGTGACAGGAGGTCGGGGGTGTTGGCGATGTCGGCGACCGCTGAAAGCAGCAGGAGGGCCAGCAGCACCCGCACCCACCATCGCCCCCAGACCGAGCGCGTGGTCCTGGGCTCAGTGACGGCGCTCACGCCGTTGCTCCGTTCTCGATGCCGACGTGTTCGCTCCGACCGACCAGCTTCTGTTGCCGGCGCACGTTGACGCGCCGGACCACCTCGTAGGCCACCACCACGCTCAACACGATCGTGGCCTGCATGATGGTCACTATCTCGCGCGACACGCCGAGCAGGTCGAGAATCTGGGAGGATCGTTCCAGCCATGCCCAGAGGAGGGCGCCGAACGCAACCCCTAAGGGATGGTTACGGCCGAGAATCGCAATGGCGAGGCCGGTGAATCCGAAGCCTGCCGGGAAGTCGAGGCCGTACTGGTGTGACGACCCCAGGAGTTGGGGTATCCCCACCAGACCGGCCATCGCTCCGGACATGACCATCGTGACGAAGATCATGCGCTTGGAGTTGACGCCGCTGACCGCGGCAGCCCGGAGCGAGAGGCCGCTGGCGCGCAGTTCGAAGCCGAAGCGGGTCCGGTTGAGGAGGATCCAGAAGCCGATACCGAGAGCCGCCGCGACGAGCGTGAAGCCGAACACCTCCTTGCCCGCGACCTCGAAACCGGGGAACCACCCGGAGGGCGGAATCGGTGTGGTCCGGATGTTGTTGCTGCCGGCCGCCCGCTCGGCCAACCTCCCCGGAGCGAGGAGGTAGGCGATGATCCCGGTGGCCACGGCATTGAGCATGATGGTGCTGATGACCTCCGAGACCCCGCGCGTCACCTTGATGTAACCGGCGAGGGCCGCCCATCCGGCCCCGACCGCCATGGCGACCACGATGATGAGAGTGACGTGGAGTACCGGCGGGAGCGACACCGACGCGCCGACCACCGCGGCGAAGAACACCGCAAGCCGGTACTGCCCGTCGATGCCGATGTTGAAGAGCAGCATTCGAAACCCGATCGCACCGGCGATTCCCGCCAGGTAGAACGTGGTGGCCTTGTTGACCACGGCCACCAGGCTGGCAGGGGTGGTGCCGAAAGCCACGACTTCGCCGAGAACGCTTCCTGCGTCTGCGCCCGTGAAGTGGAGGATGGCGGCGGCCAGCAGTGCCGCGAAGAAGATGGCGACCACCGGTGCGATGAGCTGGAGCAGAACACGTTCGATACGGGTCTCCATCACGCGGCATCGGCTCCCGTCATGGCCGCACCCAGGTCCTCCGGGCCGATCGCCGCGGGATCGAACTCGCCCACGAACCGGCCCCGCAGGATCACGAGGATCCGATCGGAGATCCCGATCAGTTCCTCCAGATCCGCGGAGATGAGAAGGACGGCTACTCCCGCCCGCCTCACCGCCGACAACCGCGTCCAGATCGCAGCCTGGGCGCCCACGTCCACTCCGCGGGTCGGATGGGCCGCGATGAGGACACGAGGCTCGCCGGCCATCTCGCGGCCGACTATCAGCTTCTGCTGGTTCCCGCCGGACAGCGCCGAGGCCAGCACCTCGATGCTGGGAGTGCGCACGTCCGAGTCGGCGACGATCTGCTCCGTATCCGCGCGGGCCGCCTTGCGATCGATCCACACCCCCCGGTTTATCGGCGGATGCATCTGATGGCCGAGCATGCGGTTCTCCCATAGGGTTGCATCGAGCAACAGGGCCTCGCGGTGGCGATCCTGCGGAATGTAGGAGAGCCCCAGCCGGCGCCGGATGCTGGTGGCCGCCTCCGTAACGTCCTCCGTGCCTAACAGCACCCGGCCCGCCACGGGACTGGTCAGCCCGAGAATGGTCTCGATGAGCTCGGACTGGCCGTTTCCTTCCACACCGGCGATGCCGACGATCTCTCCGGACCGGACGGTGAGGTCGATGTCCGACAGGCTGGTCTCGTGACCGCTACCGCGGGTGGA
Organism: Acidimicrobiia bacterium; assembly: GCA_009838635.1. Classification (GTDB taxonomy): domain Bacteria; phylum Actinomycetota; class Acidimicrobiia; order Spongiisociales; family Spongiisociaceae; genus Spongiisocius. The sequence continues at coordinate 8,664 of VXRE01000100.1, forward strand.
CACCGACTCGAGCCTGAGCCCGACCTCGGACCGCACCTCGACGGTTCTCGGCTCGGGCGTCGGAAGCTCGCTGCCGACCATGAGCTGTGCCAACTCCCTGGACGTGATCTCCGCGGGTCGGGTATGGGCCACAGTCCTCGCGTTCCGCATCACCGTGATCTCATCGGCAACCGTCAGCACCTCATCGAGCTTGTGGGAGATGAAGATCACGGTCAGACCTTCGCCGGTCAGCCTCCGCAGGTTCTTGAGCAACTCGTCCACCTCTTGGGGGACCAGCACCGACGTGGGCTCATCCAGGATCAGCACCCGCGCGCCGCGGTAGAGGACCGTGATGATCTCGCCCCGCTGCCGGTTCCCGACCGAAAGGTCGGCCACCAGAGCCTCCGGATCGATGGGGATCCGGTAGTGATCGCCCAACTCCACAATCCGGGCCCGGGCTGCTTCGAAGTCGATCCGGCCGGCGCGCCCGGTGGGCTCGTCACCGAGGATCACGTTCTCGAGAACGGTCAGGTTGTCCGCCAGCTTGAAGTGCTGGTGCACCATTCCGATCCCCGCCGCGATGGCATCTGCCGGCGACGACATCGGGATGGGTGTGCCCTCGACGAGGATCTCTCCTTCATCGGGCACAACCATCCCGTACAGAATGTTCATCAGGGTCGATTTGCCCGCCCCGTTCTCGCCGATCACCGCGTGAGCGGTACCGGACTCGACACGAAGGTTCACGTCCCGGTTGGCGACTACCCCAGGGTATCTCTTGGTGATCCCTCGCAGTTCGATGGCCGGGGCGGGCATCGACTCCTAGCCCGTCGTGGCGGGAACCGTTATCTCGCCGGAGATGATCTGGTCCGCGTAGGCGTCGACCTCGCCGACGATGTGGTCGATCAGACCACCCGAGGTCGAGTACCCGACACCGCCCGCCTCGAGATCGAACAGGTTCACCCCTGCTTGGGCGGACCCGTCAACGACCTGGGTCGTGAAGGCATGGGTGGCCACGTTCACGTTCTTGAGCATCGAGGTCATGATGACATCACGTACCTCGGGGGCAGCCGTGTGGTACTGGTCGGCATCCACGCCGATAGCCAGGTATCCGCCTTCGGTCGCGGCTTCGAAGAGTCCGCCGCCGGATCCGCCGGCCGCCGCGTACACGATGTCCGCGCCTGCATCGAACATCCCCTTCGCGGCTTCCTTGCCCTTGGCCGGATCGTTGAATCCCGAGAAGTCAGGAGGCTGGCTCAGGTAGGTGGACGTGATCTCGATGTCGGGGTTGACGGCCTTCGCCCCGGCGATGTAACCGGCTTCGAACTTCACGATGAGCGGAACGTTCACGCCACCGATGAATCCCACGTGGCCGGTCTCGCTCTCGAGCGCAGCCACAACCCCGACGAGGAAGGAACCTTCCTCCTCGGCGAACACCAGGCCCGCCACGTTAGGGGCTTCGACCGTGCCGTCGTCGACGATGCCGAACCACACGTCGGGGTATTCGGCCGCTACTTCCGCAACCGGTCCCGCGTAGGTGAACCCCACCGCGATGATCGGATTGTGACCCGAGTCCGCCAGCAGCCGGAGCCGATCGGATCGATCCTGATCGGTGTCCTCCGCCTTGGCGGTCACCTCGGTGAGTTCCAGTCCGAGCTCCTCGGCGGCCTGCTCGGCGCCGTTGTAGGCGAGGTCGTTGAATCCGCCGTCACCCCTACCTGCCAGGTCGTACGCAACGGCGACCTTGAAGTCGGGTACCGGCGCGGCCGTGGTTGTCGGCGCGGCCGTCGTGGTCGGGGCGGCGGTCGTGGTGGTGGGGTCTGCCGACTCTCCGCCACACGCCGTAACCGCTGCCAGAGCGAGGATCGCTACCAGGGTCAGAAGGGTTACACGTTGTCTTCGCATTCTCGGTCCTCCTTTTCTCGTTGTTGCGTTCATCGGCTGCCAGCCCGATCCGCACCCCCGAGAGAGTCGGACGGGTTGCAGGGTCTCGGATAGGCCGTCAAATTCTCGCCGCCTGGCGACGGGCGCCCATCGGTGCACTCCTCGGAGGCCCGCAGGACGCTCTCTCGATGAGGCGGACATCGAGCACCACCCGCCTGGACTCGCGTGAGGAGTCGTTCCTCATCCTGGACAGGAGCATCCGCATCGCCAGGGCGCCCTGCTCCTCCATCGGGCGGTCGATGACGGTCAAGGGCGGATCGAGGATCTCGGAGAACGGATGGTCATCGAACCCGACCACCGAAAGGTCGTCTGGGATGCGAACACCGATGTCCTTGATGGCTCTCAATGCGCCGATGGTCATCGTGTTGTTGGCCACGAAGACCGCGGTCGGTGGGTCCGGAAGGGCAAGCAACCGCAGCATCGACTGGTAGCCGCCATGCTCCTTGAAGCCCCCCGGCTGGACGAACTCGGGTGGAAGCTCGATCGAGTGCGCGTCCAGGGCGGCGCGGTATCCCTCGAGGCGGAACCGTCCGGGCGTCGAGTCCACGGTCCCGGCGATGGTCGCGATCCGCTCGTGCCCGTTCGACAGGAGATGCTCGACGGCGGACCGAGCCCCACCGTGATTGTCGATCAGCACGGTGTCGAAGCGACCGGTGGACGGCGCCTCGCGATCGATCAGGACGGTCGGAACTCCGGCATCTGCCAGGCGTTGCGGGCTGGGGTTGTCCTCGCTGGCCGGCGCGAGCAGCATCCCATCCACCCTGGTCAGCAGGTCCTCGACTACTTCGGCTTCGCGGGTGTCGCTCTCGTCGGTGTTGGCCAGGAAGATGGTGTGCCCTCCCTGGGCGGTGATGCTCTCCGCGCCGCGGACCACCGCCGCGAAGAACGGGTTGGTGATGTCCGGAACAACCAGGGCGACGGCGCCGGTCTTTCCCGACTTGAGAGACTGCGCAGCCGGGCTGGGCCGGTAGCGGAGTTGGGCAACGGCGCGGCTGATGCGTTCCGCCGCCCGCACGCGGTCGCCTCGCAGGTGGCGCGACACGGTGGAGACGGAAACACCCGCCTCTTGAGCGACATCGAAGATGGTTGGGGGTTTCAACCCTTCCTGTCCTCCCTCATCTCAGGGCGTCCGGGATGCGGTGCATCTGCGTCGCCTCGTCTGAAAACGGTTTCAGAAATTGTATAGCAAGTAAGGTAAGATCGTCAACCGCGATCCGATTCGTTCCGCGGTTTAGGGCAGCCAGACAGCGAGGAGACCTGATGACCACGAGTTCCAGCCCACCGAAGGTGGTCGTGGTCGGTTCGACGATGATCGACCTGACCGCCTACGCGTCGCGGATCCCCAGGTCAGGAGAGACCCTGGTCGGGGAGCGGTTCCAGATGGGCTTCGGAGGCAAGGGGGCCAACCAGGCCGTCATGGCCCGGCTTCTCGACGCCGACGTGGTGATGGTCAACTGTCTGGGCGACGATGCCTATGGGGACATGACTATGGAGAATTTCGCAACCTTCGGGATAGACATCACCCATGTGTACCGGGTCCCGGGGGCCAGCGGCGTGGCCCCGATCTGGGTAGAGCCGGACGGAACCAACCGGATCATCATCATCCCCGGCGCCAACCACGAGCTGACAGCCGATCAGGCGGCTCGATCGGTCCGGGAGACACCGGACGCCGCGGTCGTGGTAGGCCAACTCGAGATCCCCCAGGAGGTAACCGCGGCCGCCTTCGCAGCTGCGAGGGATGCGGGCGCGATCACCATCCTGAATCCGGCGCCGGCCGCCCCGCTGTCGGACGACATCCTGGAGTTGAGTGACTGGCTGATTCCGAACGAGGTGGAGTTCGAGATGCTGGCGGGAGTGTCTCCGGACTCGGACGACGCGCTCACCGGCTTCGCGAGGGAAACCGGAAGTCGCCTGCTGGTCACGCTCGGCGAAGAAGGGGCGGCCCTGGTGTCACCCGGACTCGACCGGGTCACTCGCATCCGCCCGCCCAGCGTGGACCCCTTCGACACGACCGGCGCCGGCGACGCCTTCGTGGGGGCTTTCGTGGTGGGGCTCGCCTCGGGCCTGGACGAGCGCGATGCGGTCCGGCTCGGCAATGCCTGCGCGGCCGACAGCGTCACCGGCCCGGGAACCCAGTCGTCGTTCCCCCGCCCGGAGCAGAACGAGCGGTTCCTGGCCGAGATCCAAGGCTCTCCCCCCGAGGCTTGATCGGGTTGACCCGGCTATAGCGGCCGGCGCATGGCAACCGTCTGCGGGCTTGGTTGCGTGTCTCCCCCCGGAGTAGCTAGGTACCTGCGCTCGTCGTCCAACCGGGAATCTCGTCCACCGGAATCGCGATGGTCGTGCCTACCCGCACTGTCCCGGACGGCATCCCGTTCGCCGAACGGATGAGTGACACCGTCCGGCGCACATCCTCTCCGGGAGCAGTGTGGAGGCTCGCAATCGACCAGAGCGTCTCGCCCGCCTTCACCACATGGGACACCGCCGGAACCGACTCGGACCCCGCGTCGGCCTGCGGGCCCAGGAGCATCACCGCCAAGCCCACCACGATGACCGGCACCAGCACCATCCGCAGCATGGCACGCCGATGGGCGGGAGCCGTCATGGGCCCGGCGGTAATGCCGCTCCTACCGGGTACCGGGTAGTAGGGTGGGTTCGACTCCAAACATATGTTCGCTCTCATGAGGTGACTCTAGCGAACGTATGTTCGGGCCGTCAAGTACCCGCCGCGAATTCCTCCGGCCGGGCGCCCTGGCAGGCGTACCCGAACATGAGTTCGGTAATCCGGGAGAGTCTGCGGTAAAGTACTGCGCAGACAACGATTGACAAGGAGTATCGACCATGCCGACCAGCGCAGTCCGCACCGGAGGCGAGGGACCGGGCGAGCCGACCCACCTGCCACCTCGGCAGCAACAGATCCTTGAGTTGATCCAAAGGGCCGTGGCCGAGCAGGGGTACCCGCCCTCGGTGCGGGAGATCGGGGAGTATCTGGGGCTCCGCTCGCCCGCCAGTGTCCACCGCCACCTCAAAGGCCTGGAGGATGCAGGCCATATCAGGCGCGACTCCACCAAGCCACGCGCCATCGTGGTGCTGACCCGGCGCGCGGACGAGCGGGTCCGTCCATCGGCGACGACCCGCGACGTTCCTCTCGTGGGGCGGATCGCCGCCGGCGCGCCGATCCTGGCCGAGGAGAACATCGAGGAGGTCATGCCTCTACCCCAGGCGCTGGTCGGGGCCGGGGGACCGCTCTTCATGCTCGAGGTGCGGGGCGATTCGATGATCGATGCCGGCATTCTCGACGGCGACATGGTCGTGGTGCGGAGCCAGCCCCACGCCGAGAACGGCGAGATCGTGGCGTGCCTGATCGAAGGAGAGGAAGCCACCGTCAAGCGTTTGGAGAGGCGGCCCGGGAAGGTCGTCCTTCACCCCGCCAACGCCGACTATCCGCCCATGGTCTACACCTCGGGGGTCGAAGTAGTCGGCAAGGTAGTGGCCGTGCTCCGCAGCCTGGCCGCCGGTCCCGCCCGGTTCAGGCCGGGATAGTCCCCGCGAAGACCGATACGGCCGGACCCCTGATCCAAGCCGTGTCGCCGGCTACTTCCACACCGAGGCTGCCACCGGGATAGCAGATCTCGACCGCCGGCCCGGCTCGACCCTGGGCGTGCGCCACTGCCGCTACGGCCACCGCACCCGTGCCGCATGCCCGGGTCTCTCCAGCCCCTCGCTCCCAGACCCGCACCCTGAACACCCCCTGCTCGAGCGGAGCGGCGAACTCCACGTTGACGCCCTCGGGGAATGCCGGATGATCCTGCATGAGGCGGCCGATCTCGCCCAGGTCCACGCGGTCGATCCTGGCGGGCGAGTCCATGAACGTGACCGCGTGGGGGTTGCCCACGCTCGCCGAGACGAAACTGTACCCGGAGGCGGTCACCGAGTTGCCGATGCGGTAGGTGCCGAGTCCTGCCCGGACGGATCCGTCTGCCACGACCTCCACTTCGCTCAGGCCGGTGGAGGTCTCCACGGTGAACGCGCGGCCTTCCGCCCATCCCCGATCGAACACGTAGCGGGCCACGCACCGGAGCCCGTTGCCACATGACTCGGCGAACGAGCCGTCCGAGTTCCAAAGGCTCATCCGAGCGGCTGCGCCAGAACGACCGGGACCGGAGACCAGCAGAACCCCGTCAGCCCCGATGCCGCGGCGACGGTCGCACCAGGACCGTACCTGACCGGGGTCCGGAGTGGACCCTTCGATCACGATGAAGTCGTTGCCCAGCGCCTCCATCTTCAAGAACTCCAAGACGTCATCTCCCCGATCAATCGACTGGCCGTTGCGTGGCGGGCCGCCGGATCCGGATGCCAGTCCAGCCACCTTATTCTCGGGTCACGCCCGAAGTAGGTGCGTTGCTTCCGGGCAAGAGCCATGGTGGCTCGCACGGTAGCCTCCCGCCCTTCTCTAACCGACCAACTCCCGGCCACGACCGGAAGCATCTGGCGATACCCCACAGCGGAGGAAGCGGTGCGGCCCAGCCGGTCGGCCAACCCGGCCACCTCCTCAACCAGCCCATCTCGGAGCATCAGATCGATCCGGTGCTCCACCCGGTCACCCAGCGCGTCGCCCGGGTCCACCCCGATGGCGGCGAACCGCACTTCCGGCCGGTAGTCCTTCACCTGCTCGAACAGAGGATCGGCCGCCCGCTCCGTCGGGGTCCCTCCCCCCAGCCGTACGACTTCGAGGGCTCGGCTCACGCGGCGGGGGTTGGCCAGATCGACATGGTCGCCCGCTCCGGGATCGGCCTCCAGCAGATCGGCCACCGCGTCGCTTCGGGGCATTCCTCTGACCGCAGCCCTTACCGCCGGGTCCGAAGGCGGGAACCGCAGCGGATCCACCAACGACCGGAAGTAGAGGCCCGAGCCTCCCACGATCACCACCGGCCGTTCCCGGGCCGCGATCGCGGCTATGGCTGCCCGGCCCGTCCTTTGGAACTCCGCCACCGCGTAGTCCTCATCCGGGTCGACCAGATCGATCATGTGATGCCGGATCTCGGCCTGCTCGTGCGGAGACGGCTTGGCCGTCCCGATGTCCATCCCCCGGTAGACCTGCATCGAGTCCACCGACACGATCTCCCCGTCCGAGCGCCTGGCCAACTCCATCCCCAGGTCGCTCTTGCCCGATGCGGTAGGTCCCAGAACTGCGATGATCCGCGCCGGTTGACGGGGCGAGCCCACCGACCCGCTCCGAGCCTCAGACGGGAGCGCCGACCAGGTAGTGCGCCCCGGCCCGCTCGATCGTCACATCCATCAGGCTTCCCGGGGGGAACTCCCCGTCGACATGGACTATCTTGTTGCCCCGGCTCCGCGTGGTCGCTACCGAAGGATCGCGCTTGGAGGGTCCTTCCACCAGCACTTCCATGCGTCGGCCGATGTGGCGCAGGTTGCGCTCCGACCCGATGCGGGTCTGCAGCTCCACCAGGCGCCCGAACCGCTCCTTCGCTACGGAGTCGGGGACGAAACGATCGGTCATCGCGGCCGCCCTGGTCCCGGGGCGAGCCGAGAACAGGAACATGTAGGCCTGGTCGAAACGAGCCTCCTCGACCACCTCGAGCGTCTTCCGGAAGTCCTCCTCGGTCTCGCCGGGGAAGCCGACGATCACATCGGTGGACACGGTCAGATCGGGGATGGCCTCCCTGGCCATAGCCAGCCGGCTCAGGAACTTCCGGGCCCGGTAGCCCCGATGCATGGCCGCCAGGATCCGGTCGGAGCCCGACTGGAGCGGGAAGTGGAGCTGCTCGCACACCGCCTCGGTGCCCGCCATCGCCTCGGCCACATCGCGGCGGAAGTCGTTGGGATGCGGGCTGGTGAACCGTATCCGCCGGATCCCCTCGACCTCACCCACCCGGGCGAGCAGCTGGGCGAAGATCGGGCGGCGGCGCCCGTCGATGGCCAGGTCCCGCCCGTAGGTATCGACGTTCTGGCCCAGCAGGGTGACCTCGATCACGCCTTCCGACGCCAACTGCTCTATCTCGCGGATGATGTCCCCGGGCCTGCGACTGATCTCCGGCCCCCGGACCGCCGGCACGATGCAGAAGGTGCAGGTATTGTTGCAACCGATCTGGATGGTCACCCACGCCGAGTACGGCGACTCCCGGCGCACCGGCAGTTCGGAGGGCATGGTGTCCAGGGCATCCACGATCTCGGTGACCGGACCCCACTCCTCCGCCTGGTCCATCAGTTCGACGACCCGATGGAGATTGTGGGTGCCTAGCACCACGTCCACCCACGGGGCGCGTTCCCGGACCAGCTCGCGATCCTTCTGTGCGGCGCAACCGCCGACGATGAGCATCCGGCCGGACTGGGCTTCCTTCAGCTGCTTCAGCTGACCCAGGTTCCCATACATCCGGTTATCGGCGTTCTCCCGGATGGTGCAGGTGTTCACGAACACCACATCGGCCTCGTCCAGGGAGCGCGCCCGCACCATGCCGTCCGCCTCGAACAACCCGGCTACCCGCTCGCTGTCGTGCTCGTTCATCTGGCAGCCGAAGGTACGCAGGAAGTAGCTCCGCCCGGCGCGAGTGGGCCGGCGCCGCTCCACAGAGCGGCGTTCGGGTGGTGCGATCTGGACGAGCTGGCCCATGTTCGACCCCACCTACCGGGCGTAGTCAGTGACCCGGAGCTCCCGGATCACGGTCACTTCGATCTGGCCGGGGTAGCGGAGGTCGCGCTCGAGCCGGCGCGATATGCGCCGCACCAGGTCGGACGCCTCCAGGTCCGTCACGCTCACCGGATCGACCACCACCCGGACCTCGCGGCCCGCCTGCATGGCGAACACCCTTTCCACCCCGTCGAACTCGCTGATCAGGTCCTCCATCTTCTCCAGACGCCTCACGTGGGAGGCCAACTCCACCCGCCTAGCGCCCGGCCGAGCCGCTGACACCGTGTCGGCGGCCTGCACGAGGATGGCAAGCAGGGTGCGCGGCTCCACATCGTTGTGGTGTGCCTCGATCCCGTGCACCACGGGCGCTTCCTCGCCGAACCGCCGGGCGATCTCGGCGCCGATCAACGCATGCGCCCCTTCGACCTGGTATGACACCGCCTTGCCGATGTCGTGCAGGAAGGCCGCCCGCTTTATCGGTACGGGATCGACCCCTAGTTCCGCCCCCAGCATGCCGGCGATGTGAGCCGACTCGACCAGGTGATTGAGCACGTTCTGGCCGTAGGAGGTGCGGTACCTGAGGCGTCCCAGCAGCGTGACCAACTCCGGATGCATCCGGGAGATGCCGACGTCGAGCAGCGCCCACTCGCCGGCGTCGCGGGCCGACTGCTCCACCTCGGCCTGCGCCTTGGCGTACATGTCCTCGATGGCCGCCGGGTGGATACGCCCGTCCGCGATCAGCTTCTCAAGAGTGATCCGGGCGATCTCCCGCCGGACCGGATCGAAGCACGAGACCACCACCATCTCGGGCGTCTCGTCGACCACCAGATTGACGCCGGTAACGGATTCGAAGGCCCGGATATTGCGACCCTCCCGGCCGATGATCCGTCCCTTCATCTCCTCTCCGGGCAGCGGCACGGCCGACACCGTGCTCTCCATGACCACTTCTGTCGACAGGCGCTCGATGGCGGTAGCCAGGATGCGCCGAGCCCGCCGGTCGGCCTCCTCGCGAGCCCGCATCTCGCTGTCGCGTACCAGCAGCATCGCCTCCCGCCGCGCCTCGTCGCGGACCTGCTCGACCAGCTCTTCCCGGGCGGCGCGGGCATCCAGCGCGCTGATCCGCTCCAGGTTGGCCCGCGCACTCTCGGCGAACTCATCGAGTTCTCCCTGCAGCTCGGACACACCGGCCTCTCGATGGAGGAGCATCTGCTCGCGCTGGGCCAGGTTGGATGCGCGCTGCTCCAGGGTCCGTTCCCTCTGGATCAGGCGCTCCTCGGAGGCGGCCGCCTCCAGCTTCCTGTGTTCGAGCAGGGCCTCCTCACGCTCGCGGTAGGCCTCGGCCCGAGCCCGTCCCTCATCCTCGGCCCTTCCCAGTATGCGCTGCGCCTCGCGGCGGGCCGTGTCGACGTCGACTCCACGCTCGTCCACGACCTGTCTACGAAGACGTCCATACATCACGAGCATCGGAATCAGGCATCCGATGGCGATGAGCCCTATCCCGCCTAGCACGAATAGCGTCGTATCCATGGAGCGGCCTCCCGGTCTCTCAATCCCGAAGACCACCGGCCGGTTGGCCCGACCCTCGTTACCGGTCGGCAGCCGGGAGATGGCACCCTGCAACCAGGAATGCTCAGAACATTGTGAGCAGGCCGGCAGGCCCACCCGCGGGATCTGGCGCGGTGGCGGAGTTTCCTCAGCTACGCGTCAGCGATTCACCATCCTCGGACGGGCGATCCGTCCACCTCCATCTGAGCTTCCGGCAGGTCGTTCACTTCGGTCATCGGGTGTTCTCTTGTGCGTGATCGACCAGTCTAGTGGTCAGCCAGGCTCGGAGCCCTCGTTCTGCAAGACGCGAGGGCCGCCCGAACGAATCGGACGGCCCTCGACGTAGTGCCCGGCGGTGTCCTACTCTCCCGGGGGTCTGCACCCCAAGTACCATCGGCGCTGGCGGGCTTAACTTCCGTGTTCGGAATGGAAACGGGTGGGTCCCCGCCGCTATGGCCACCGGACGACAATCAATTGTTCAGTCCCCCACCCGACGCGGGCGAGGGGTGCTCCTCGAGCACTCCATAGCGAGCATGAAATCGCTTGACTCCGAATATCAAGCCCTCGGACTATTAGTACCGGTCCGCTGAACACATTACTGCGCTTACACTTCCGGCCTATCAACCTGGTGTTCTACCAGGGTCCTTACCCGGTTACCCGGTGGGAGATCTCATCTCGAGGTGGGCTTCGCACTTAGATGCCTTCAGCGCTTATCCTGTCCGTACGTAGCTA
>VXRE01000069.1 GCA_009838635.1 Acidimicrobiia bacterium
CACCCCCCACACCCCCCCCCCCCCCCCCCCGCCGCCCGGCCCGGCCCCCGGGGCGCTCGACACCACCCTCCCGGCCGGGCCCGGGCCGCGCCGAGCCCGCCCCCCCCCCCCCCCACGTCGAGGGCATTCCCGTCCACTCCGTCCGGGCCCCGGGCCTGGTGGCCCACCAGGAGGTGATCCTGGGTGGGGTCGGCGAGTACCTGACCATCCGCCATGACACCACCGACCGCTCCTCCTTCGCCGCCGGGATCGTCCTGGCATTGCGGTCGGTTTCCTCGCTGGAGGAGCCGGTCACGGTAGGCCTGGACGGCCTGCTCGGCCTCTGATCACCGTCCGGGGAGTGGCGGTCCCGGTGATTGCGGTGTGACGGGGGACCGGTCTACAGCCCCAGCACGGCTCGCGCGGGGAGCCTGCCCCGCATGGTCGGTCACCCACCTCGTGAACGGACCCCCGAGGTTGTCGATGATCGGCACGACGTCGTCAGGCACGCTGATCGTCTTGTTTGGCACTGTACGTATGCATACTGAAATAGCAGCGGAGGCGGGTATCCCGAGAGTGGTGGCAACTTCCCTATGATTGGCCCGAGCGGTAATCGATTGGGCAGCTTTCCAGGTCTGCCACCGGCGAGAGGAAACGGAACTTGGCCCTGACTGCCGGCTTGACCACCGCCATGATCACCCCTTTTGCCGGTGACGGGTCGGTTGACTACGGCCGGATGGCCCGGCTGGCGACCCACCTGGTGGAGAACGGGCACGACGGCCTGCTGGTCACCGGAACCACCGGCGAGTCGCCCACCCTGTCCGACGCGGAGAAACTTGCCCTGTACTCCACCGTGGTGGAGGCAGTGGGAGGCAAGGCGGCCGTGATCGCCGGAACCGGCACCTACGACACCCGGCACTCGGTCGAGATGTCCAAGAAGGCGGCAGATGTAGGGGTCGACGGCCTGATGGCGGTCACGCCTTACTACTCGAGGCCCAGCCAGGCCGGCCTTCTGGCTCACTTTCTCGCGATTGCCGACTCCACCGATCTTCCCCTCATGATCTACAACATTCCCAGCCGCACGGCCCGGTTGATCGAGGTGGAGACCCTTGCCGAGATGGCGCAGCATCCCAACATCGCGGCTACCAAGGACGCGGTGGGCGACCTCGAGTTCACCAAGGCCAGCATGGAGTTGCTGCCTGATGACTTCATGGTGCTCTCGGGGGATGATTCGGCCACCCTGCCGATGATGGAGTTGGGTGGTCAAGGGGTCGTCTCGGTGGCCGGTCACCTGGCCGGCCACCAGATCAAGAGGATGATCGAGGCCCACCGGGCGGGTGATGCTCCCGAGGCGTGGCGCCTTCACGAAGGGCTGATGCCCCTGTTCGACGCCTGTTTCATCGAGCCGAACCCGATGCCCACCAAGGCCGGCCTGAACGCCCTCTGGGAGCCGGTCGGGGATCCGAGGCTCCCGCTGGTCCCGGCGTCGCCCGAGACCCGCGACATCGTGGTTGCCGCAGTCGGCCGAGCGCAAAGGTTGTGAGTGTCCGGGTCACTTTCCTGGGGGGGCTTGGCGAGATAGGCCGGAACTGCGCCGCGGTCGAGATCGACGGTCAGATAGCGCTGGTCGACTGTGGCCTGATGTTCCCCGAAGAGGACATGAGGGGGGTGGACCTGGTGCTCCCGGACTGGCGGTGGCTGGTCGAGCGCCGGGAGGACGTCCGGTGCGTGGTGCTGACCCACGGCCATGAGGACCACATGGGCGGCCTCGGCTACTTCCTCTCGGAGGTACCGGTCCCGGTCTTCGGCACCGAACTGTCGCTGGCCATAGCGGCCGGTCGGGTGGACGAGATGGGAGTCGAGAAGGACTTCCGTCCCACCCCGGACGGTCAATGGGTCACTGACGGGCCGTTCAGGTTCCAGCTGATCCCGGTTTCCCACTCGGTTCCGCAGGGGAGCGGGGTGGTGTTCGACACGCCGGAGGGCCTCGTCCTCCACACAGGGGACTTCAAGCTGGATCCGACGCCGATCGACGGGCGCCGCTCCGACCTTCCCAGCTTCGGACGGTTCGGGAATCAGGGCGTGCGCCTGCTGCTCTCGGACTCCACCAACGCCGAGCGGGCCGGATTCGTGCCTTCCGAGAAGTCGCTCGAGTCCCCCATCCTCTCCATCGTCCGGCAGGCGCCGGGCCGGGTCATCAGCACCTGCTTCTCCAGCCACCTGCATCGGGTCCAACAGCTGTCCGACGCCGGCCTGGGCGCCGGGCGCTACCTGAGCTTCATCGGCAGGTCCATGGAGCGCAACGTGGCGATCGGGAGGGACCTGGGCGTTCTCCACATCCCCGAGGATCGGGTGATCAGGATCAGCGAGGCGATGGACCTGCCGGCCGACGAGGTCATGATCATCACCACCGGTTCTCAGGGGGAGCCCTTCGCCGCGCTGTCGCTGATGGCCGTGGGACGCCACCGCTTCGTGACCCTGAACGAGACCGATACGGTCCTCATCTCGGCGACGCCGGTTCCGGGCAACGAGACCGCCGTCTCCAAGGTCATCTCCGACATGATCCGCCGGGGCGCCACGGTCTTCCACGGGGGGAACGCCAACGTGCACGTGTCCGGGCACGCGTCCTCCGAGGAGCTCAAGACGTTCATCAACCTGATCCGTCCCGATGCCTTCGTGCCCATCCATGGCGAGTACCGCCACCTGCGCGCGCATGCCGACCTCGCCATCGACATGGGTGTCCCGGACGTGCTGGTCCTCGAGGACGGCGATGCCGTGGTCCTGGACGGCGAGTCCACCCGGGTGGAACGTGATGTCGTCGAGGCGGGATACGTGTACGTGGACGGCTCGGGGGTGGGGGATATCCAGCAGGGTCTCCTCCGAGAGCGGGCCCGGCTCAGCGATGACGGGGTGCTGGTGGTGGTGCTCCTCCTGGACGGGGAGGGCGAGGAGTTGGTGAGGGCTCCACAGGTGATGAGTTACGGGCTGATGACCGAGCCCCTACGCCTGATGGACGATGTGGCCGAGGCGGTGATGGCGGCCGCCGAGCGCGATCCGGCGCGGTTCTTCCGGGATGTCGACACCGCCGTCCGCCACGCGGCGCGCCGAGTGATCAGGAACGAGATCCGCCGCAAGCCGGTGGTCGTGCCGGTGATCACCTATGTGGACTAGTTTTCAGTCGTTAGTTTCTAGCCGGTAGTTGCTGGTTGCAGTGGCCGGTGACCACTGTCCACTGTGATAGCCGCCGGTGTGGACTGGGATTGGTGTAGTCTGGTCGGCTACATGGCCAAGGCGACATCCACCCGTGGGGACACGGGGCGGAGACGGGTGTCACAGGTACATGCGAATCGTAAGAGGACGGAGCCGCGCAGTGCGCGCTCCGGACCGCGCGGGGGCGCCGCCCCTCGCCGGGCGTCTGCGCCCAGATCGGCCAAACCTCAAGCCTCCGGCCGCACCGCGCGGCAGGGTCGGCAGGCAGGCCCGTCCAAGCGGGCTCCGCAAGGCCGCCGCGCCGAGCCTCGCGTGTCGATCTTCGCTCTGCTCTACGAGCGCCTCCGCTTCGGGATCGGACGCCAGGCCCACCACCTGATCGGCCTCGGGCTCGCACTCGCCGGCGTAGTGGTGGCCCTCGCCTTCTTCCAGTCCGCAGGCCCGCTGGGCCAGCACATGCTGGATGGGCTCCGGTTGCTGCTGGGCATGTGGGTCTACCTGGCGCCCCTGGTCCTGCTGGGCCTGGGAGGTGCTCTCCTGCTCGGTCGCGCCACCGATGGCCACCGTAGGATGGTCTTCGGCGTGGTGGTCTGGCTGGTGGGGTTGGTGGGGCTGTTCCATCTCATGACCGGCAATCCGGCCCTGGCCGACGGTACCGAGGGCGTGAAGCAATCGGGTGGGGTGATCGGGTCGCTGGCCGCTTTCCCGCTGGAGCGGATGCTCGGGTTCTGGGGAGCGTTCGTGGTGCTCGTGGTGGTGGCGTCCGGCGGGGTGATGCTCGCCATGCGGGCCTCCATCGGTGAGGTCCTGGTCGCGTCGGGGGAGTTGAGCGTCTATACGGTGAGGGTGATCCGAGCACGGCTGAGCGCCGCTCGTGTCCGCTTCGCCGGCATCGCAGGGGGTTTGCAGCAGCGTCGCAGGGCCCGACCCGTCGAAGTGTCGAGACCTCGCCGGCCGGTCCGTCCGCCGCAGGCCGCTCCCGCGAATGCCGCCGGATCGGACGAGGTCAAGGTTGCCAAGCGTCCCGATGGGGGCACTTCGAAGCCGGCCGGGCGCCGCAAGGCGCCGAGGAAGCCGGCCGCGGCCACGACCGCACCCGATGCGGACGGGTACCGGTTGCCCCCTCTCAACCTGCTGGACACACCCAGAGCCGAGCAACGGAGCGGAAGGATGGTCCAGGAGACCGCCCGCCAGCTCGAAGCCACGCTCAGCGATCACGACGTCAACGCCCGGCTCACCAACGTGGTGTCCGGACCGACCGTCACCCGATACGAGATCGAGCTCGCCGCCGGCGTGAAGGTCGCTCGGGTCACCAACCTGGCCGGCGACATCGCCTATGCCCTGGCGACCCCTGATGTGCGGCTCCTGGCGCCGATTCCGGGCCGGTCGGCGATCGGGGTGGAGGTTCCGAACCGGCACCGCCGGCTGGTCACGCTCGGCCACGTGCTCTCCTCGGAGGAGTCGACCTCCAACCATCATCCGCTGACGGTCGGCCTCGGGGAGGACATCTCGGGGCGTCCCGTCCTGGTCAATCTGGCAGATCTACCCCATCTGCTCATCGCGGGCGCGACCGGTGCCGGCAAGTCCTCGTGCATCAACTCGATCGTGACGTCCATCCTGATGAGGGCCAGACCGGAGGATGTCCGGTTGATCATGGTCGACCCCAAGCGGGTGGAACTCGGCCAGTACAACGGGGTTCCCCACCTGCTCACCCGGGTGATCACCAAGCCGAAGAAGGCGCTGGAGGCCCTCCAGTGGGCGGTCGGCGAGATGGACCGGCGCTACGAGCTGCTCGCGGACAGCGGGGTGCGGGACATCACGGGCTACCACGAGAAACACGACGCAGGGGGGCTGGATCCGGCCAAGTTCGATCGCTTCCCGTACGTGGTGGTGGTTGTCGACGAGCTGAACGATCTGATGATGGTGGCGGGCCGTGACGTCGAGTCGGCCATCGTCCGCATCGCCCAGATGGCCCGGGCGGTGGGGATCCACCTGGTGATCGCCACCCAGCGGCCGTCGGTCAACGTGATCACCGGCGTGATCAAGGCCAACATCCCGAGCCGGTTCGCGTTCTCCGTGGCGTCGCAGGCCGATTCCCGGGTGATCATCGACGTGGTGGGCGCCGAGAAGCTGGTCGGGGTGGGGGACATGCTGGTCATCACCGCCCGTGAGCCACGCCCGCAACGCGTGCAGGGCGCATGGGTGAGCGAGGGTGAGGTCGCGGCGGTGGTCAAGTGGGTGCGGGACCAGAAGAAGGTCGAGTACCGGAAGATCGAGGAGGAAGTCCGCCAGTCCAAGCGCCAGGAGGCATCCGATGAGGACGACGGCGAGGATGCCGACCTGATCCGGCAGGCCACGGAGCTCGTGGTCCGCTCGCAGCTGGGATCCACCTCCATGTTGCAGAGAAAGCTCAGGATCGGGTTCGCCCGGGCAGGGCGGATCATGGACATCCTCGAGACCAGGGAGATCGTCGGGCCTTCCGAGGGCTCCAAGGCACGCGAGGTGCTGGTCACCATGGAGGAGCTAGAACAGCAACGGGCGAAGGTGCCGGTCTGATCCGTCTTGCCTGCGGGTGACGGACTCCAATCGGTGGGCCGGCGGGCGACCCGGCTCGCGTACTATTGAACCCGATGCCCTACGTGTTCGAGCTGCCCGATATCGGTGATGGACTCACCGAGGCGGACATCGTCCGGTGGCACGTTCCCGTGGGCGGGCCGGTGGAGGCCGATCATGTCCTGGTCGAGGTCGAGACGGCCAAAGCGGTGGTGGAGATCCCTGCTCCCGCCGGAGGGACGGTCTTGCACCACGGTGCTCTGGAGGGGGAGACCCTGGCGGTGGGGGCGGTGCTGGCAGTCATCGGCCGAGCCGGGGAGGCCTGGCCGGATGGTGATCAACCCGGTGACGCAGCCACCGGTTCGCGGCGTTCCACCGGTCCAGCCGGTAGGGGTCCGACCGGGCAGCCTGCACAGGAGGCTTCCGTCAAGGCTCTACCCGTCGTGCGGAGGCTGGCCTGGGAACACGACGTCGACCTGTCCTCCGTCCGGGGGACCGGGCCGGGCGGGAGGATCACCAGGGATGACGTGATGGCGGCCGTCGACGGCGTGGCGCCGCAGGACGCCGTGGCGCCGGCCACGGGCGAGCGGGTCCGTCTCTCGATGCTGCGCCGCACCATCGCCGGCAACATGACGGCCTCATGGCTCGAGATCCCCCACGTGACGGTCTTCCACGACGTCGATGCCACCCGCCTCCTGGCGGCCCGGCGGACGCTGGCGGCCCGCCACGGACGGAGCATCCCGATGGAGGCCTTGGTCATCAAGGCCCTAATACCGGTCCTGAACGAGTTCTGCGTCTTCAACGCGACCCTGGAGGGCGACGAGTTGCTGCTTCACGCCTCCCTGGACGTGGGGATCGCCGTGGACACCGATGAGGGCCTGCTGGTGCCGGTGATCCGCCGGTCGGAGAAGCTGAGCCTGATCGAGCTGGCGGCGACCATCGCCGACCTCGGCGTAAGGGGCAAGGCCCGGTCGCTCCGTCCGGACGACCTGACCGGCGCCACCTTCACCCTCTCCAACATCGGCGCTCTGGGAGGGGCCAGGGGCACCCCCATCATTCCCAAGGGCACGACCTCCATCCTGGTCATAGGGATGGCCGTCGACACCCCGGTGGTCCGGGACGGCGCCGTGACGGTGGCGCCCGTGATGCCCCTTTCGCTCGGCTTCGACCACCGGGTGATCGACGGTGGTCTCGGACAGCGCTTCCTCAACAGGCTCGTCGAGAACCTGGAGGAACCGGCCCCGTTCCTGGCCGATTAGTGGTCTGTCTGCGCAACGACTTGGTGTGCTATGGCGGCCATCGGCGTCCCGTCGCTGCGTTCCGCTTCCTCAACGTACCCTGCGGGTACGCCTTCGTCAGCGGGCCTTGCGAGGAACACCGCTGCCGACGCCATACCACACCGCCATTACACAGACAGACCACTAGTCCTTGCGCAACTCCGATGTGAGCGGGACCGTTACCGATCCGGCGGTGGTGGACCGCCGCCACCGGTCACTGCTGGCCGTTCGCGAGGCCGAGGTGCCGAGCAGGATGATGAGCATCTCGGGATGCGAGGGCCGGATCGAAGCCCGGACCCTCTCGAAGGACATGTCCGGGCCGGCGACCCGTCTCGTCATGCTGAGCTCGGGATGGGGGTCGGGCGTGGTGGGGGCGTTCACCGCCGATGTCGAGCTGTTCGTAGTCCGCGGCGACCTGATGGTGGCGGGGGAGCGGGTGGGCCAGTACGACTACGCAGCCGTCCGATCGGGCGAGGTCATCCCCGGGATCCGGGCCCTCTCACCCACCCTGGCGCTGCTGATGACCTCGGCGCCGGTCCGGTACGACAGCTCGGTCGGTGGGATGCTGTCCAAGCCCGTGATCGGGTCGGCGAGCGGATCTCCGTGGACGCCCGTCAGCGAGCTCCCGGGCCGGTTCATCCGTCCACTAGCCGACGGTCCCCACGGTCAGGTGTGGCTGGCGGGGGCCCGTTCCTGGACCAACGAGGACGGTCCGTGGCACTCCCACGCCGGCGCGGAGGAGGTCTTCGTGCTGGACGGGGAGTTCACGATGGCCGAGCGCTTGCCCGGCCATGACGGCGGCGAGACACACGACTGGGAGGCTGGTACCTACACGTACCGGCTCGCGGGGCAGCTTCACGCCGGCCCGGGTTCGGGCTCATCGGAGCTGGCCCTCGCCTTCCACCGCATGCAGGGCCACAGAACCATCCGGTGGGACGGACCGGATCGCATGGAAGAGTGATCTGACC
Source organism: Acidimicrobiia bacterium (assembly GCA_009838635.1). Classification (GTDB taxonomy): domain Bacteria; phylum Actinomycetota; class Acidimicrobiia; order Spongiisociales; family Spongiisociaceae; genus Spongiisocius. Next base: position 7,988 of record VXRE01000069.1, read on the forward strand.
ACCCTTCCGGCTCGCGCCGTGATTCCACCAGCGCTCTGGTTAGTGATTGTTAAGTATAATCTTTATAAATTAGCAACTAGCAACTAGCAACTAGCAACTAGCAAAGGCCCATGACCTCCCGGGCGGCGGCCACGATCTCATCCTCTCCCGGGACGACCGCCCGCTCCAGCGGGGGGCTGAACGGGATGGGTGCTTGGGCGGCGCCCACCCGCACCGGAGCGGCCCGCAGCCGATCGAAGGCCTGACCGGTGATGGCGGCCACCACCTCGGCGCCGAACCCGCCGAACTCCCAGGCCTCGTGCGCCACCACCACCCGACCGGTCCTGACCACGGAGGACAGCACGGTGTCCAGGTCGAGCGGCACCAGCGACCTGAGCTCGATCAGTTCCGTGTCGATGCCCATCCCGGCCAGCCGGGCGCAGGCCTTCTCGGCGTGAAGGGCCATCACCGAGTAGGTGACGATGGTCAGGTCCGAGCCGGTGCGGCGAACCGCGGCCGAGCCGAGCGGGACCACATGATCCCCTGCCGGCACCGGTCCTCGCTTGGCGGTGATCCGCTTGTTCTCGAGGTAGACCACCGGGTCGTCGTCAGCGATGGCGGCCCGCAGCAGGCCCCTGGCGTCGGCCGGGTTGGAAGGGGCCACCACCTTCAGGCCGGGCAGGTGGGTGAACAGGCCCTCCAGGCTGGACGAGTGCTGGCCGGCCGATGAGCGGAGGACCCCGTCGGAGGCCCGGAGGACCAGCGGGACCGACACCTGCCCGCCGAACATGTAGCGGAACTTGGCGGCCTGGTTGACGATCTCGTCCATGGCCCCGAGGGTGAACTCTACGAAGCTCATCGAGGCCACCGGGCGCATTCCGGTCACCGCCGCCCCGACGCCGACCGCCATGATGATCGCCTCCGATATGGGCATGTCGATGACGCGGTCGGGTCCGAACTCGTCCAGCAGGCCCCGGAACTGCCCGAAGTTGCCGCCCCAGCTGATGTCCTCTCCGAGCACCACCACGCGGTCGTCCTCTCGCATGGCGGACCTCATGGCGTCCACGGTTGCCTGGCCGAAGCTCATCCTTCGCGTCGTACCGTCCCTCTGCGCCATCAGCGGATCCGGGTGAACACGTTCTCGAGGGCGGTGCCGCCCTCCGGATACGGGCTCTCCTCGGCGAAGCTCACCGCGGCGGACACTTCCTCCCCGGCCTCCGCCCACACCGCGTCCCTGGCTCCGGCCGCCATGAGCCCTTCATTGGTGAGCGTCCGTTCCCAGCGGAGGATCGGATCCTCCTCACGCCGAGCCTCCACCTCGGCGGATGCCCGGTAGACCTCGGCATCACCCACGTAATGGCCGCCGAAGCGGTAGGTCTCCATGTTCAGCAGGGTCGGCCCGCCTCCCTCACGGGCCCGTGCCACCGCCTCGAGCGTCTGCCGGTAGGTCGCCGCGGGGTCGTTGCCGTCCACCGTGATACCCGGGATTCCGTACGCGGCGGCCCGGACCGACAGGTCCTCCACCGATGTGGTCCGGAGCCGGGAGGTGAACTGGGCGTACTGGTTGTTCTCGCAGACGAACACCACCCCGAGGCGGTGGGTGGCGGCGAAGTTGAGCGCCTCGTGGAAGGTCCCCTTGTTGATGCCTCCGTCCCCGAAGAAGCCCACCGCCACCTGGCCGGTACCCCGGTAGCGGGCTGACAGCGCGGCCCCGGTGGCGATCCCGAGCCCGCCGGCCACGATCCCGTTGGCCCCCAGCATCCCGACCGAGAAGTCGGCCACGTGCATCGAACCGCCCCGCCCGCGGCAGGCCCCGGTCGCCTTGCCGTACAGCTCCGCCATGATCGGACCGAGCTCCATGCCCTTGGCGATGGCGTGGCCGTGGCCGCGATGGGTGGACGTGATGTAGTCGTCGCGGTTCAGGGCGGCGCACACGCCTGCCGCGACGGCCTCCTGGCCGATGTAGGTATGGACGAATCCGGGTAGCTTGCCGGCCTTGAACAACTCCTCGACCCGGGACTCGAACACCCGGATCCGCACCATGGTCCGGTGGATGCCCAGACTCAGCCCGGGTGACATGGTCCCGGTGAGCCTCATTGGGCGGTGTACCCCCCGTCTACTGCGATGATCTGGCCGGTGATCATCGCCGCGGCGTCACCGGCCAGGAACACGACCGGACCGGCCACGTCCTCGGGGGTGCCCAGCCTCCCCATCGGGGTGCGGGACAGGAAGAACTCCCTGAGTTCCGGCTCGGTCTCCCACTGGCGCCGGACCAGTTCGGTTGCGATGTGCCCCGGCGCCACCGCGTTGACCCGTACTCCGGAGGCGGCCCACTCCACGGCGAGGGCTCTGGTCATCTGGACCACCCCGCCCTTGCTGGTCTGGTACCCGACGCTGCCGGGAAAGGCCACCAGTCCACCGATAGAGGCGATGTTGATGATCGAGCCGCGGCCCTGTCCCATCATGCGCCGTCCCACCGCCTGGCACATGTAGAGGCTGCCCTTGACGTTCACGTCGATCACCCGCGCCAGCAAATCCGGTGGATAGCCGACTGCTACTCCACGGCCTCCGATGCCGGCGCTGTTGACCAGCACGTCGATGGCGCCCACGCGGGTGCTGATGTCGTCCACCGCCGCCTCGACGGCCGCCCTGTCGGAGACGTCCAGGGTCACGGCGGTCCCGCCGACGGTGCTCGCCACTTGGCGGTTGGCCTCCCTCGTGATGTCCGCCCCCACCACCTCGGCGCCCGCGGCAGCCAGAGCCAGAGCGATCGCCTTGCCCAGGCCACTGGCAGATCCGGTGACCAGCGCCCTCCGGCCGTCGAGACCGAATCCGGGTGGGGTCACGGGTCGATATAGGCGAGGGTCGCCCCCACCGGCACCTCGTCATCCGACACGGTCGCCACGATGTCGATGGCGCCCGAGGCCGGAGACTCCAGGGCGACCTCGGCCTTCTCGGTCTCCACGATGACCACCTCCTGGCCCTCGACCACGGCGGCGCCGGCGTCGACCAGCCATTCGATCACCACCACCTCTTCGACCACACCCATCTGCGGCACGGTCAGGGGTACTCGACGGGAAGGGTCGGGTGTGCTCATCGGGATGGAAGCCTCCGGTCTCCTGGGTCTGGTCGGGCCGATTCTGCCAGGTTCGGGTGACCCTCAGGTGGCATGGCCGACCACGGTCTCCTCCGCGGCGCGGACTCGGAACCTCCACACCAACATCATCGTGATGGCAGCCGCGAAGTTGACGATCAGACCTGCCCAGGGTAGGTCATACGTCCCGAAGGTGTCCACGGTCCATCCGAACACCACGGGCCCGATGGTCAGACCCAGGGCGAAGCCCAGCACGATCGAGGCGGTGCTCTGGCCGGTCTGCTGGGGCTCGGACAGCATGATGGCGGCCATCATGCCGACCGACATCCACGAGCCGGTGCTCATCCCGACCAGCGCCGCCCCGACCCAAATCAGGTAAGGCGTGGTATATGCGGCCACCCAGGTGGCGATGAAGGCGCCTGCCGACAGGGCACCGATCGCCAGCAGCGGGACGGTGGGATGCCCGGCCCGTTCCGCGATCCTTCCCCACAGCACCCGCCACAGGGCGCCGGACGCGCCCGATACGGCGATAACCGTGCCGGCCAGGGCCACTCCCATTCCCAGTTCCTCCTGGGCGTAGAGCGGAACGAACGCTATGTACGCGCCCACTCCGATCCCCATGGTGACGCCGTAGGCCGAGAGCCACCGCACCGCGCCCGGCAGCCGTCCGCCGCGTCCCCCGGCGTCCCTCGCCGGAGTCCAGGCGCCGCGTCCGGACGGCACGATGGCGAGGGTGGCCGCGATCCCCACGAGTGCCACCAGAGAGGCCAGCACCAGAGCCGTCCGCCATCCGAGGCGAGCGGCCGTCACCGGCAGGGTCAGCCCGGCGGCCAGCGTCCCGATCTGGACCCCGGACTGCTTGATCCCCGTTATCCACCCGCGGGACCCCGCCGGAACGTTTTGCACGATGATGTTGTTGGTTGCCGAGTTGGCTCCCGCGGCCGGCAGCGCGGCTATCCCGGCGAAGGCCAGCAGGGACCAGAAGTCCCAGGAGAACGCCATGGTCAGCAGCCCGAGGAAGACGAACAGCAGCATCAGCACTTGGGTGTAGCGGCCGCTTAGGCGGTCGGCCAGCATCCCGAGCGGGATGCTGGTGAGCATCATGGCGAAGGCGTGGAAGGTGGCGACCGCGCCGATCTCGGTCCGGGTCAGACCTAGCTCATCGATGAAGAAACGGGACAGTATCCCGATGATCGGCCCGGGCGTCATCGAGAGGGCCATCGCACCGGCGAGGACGGCCGAGAGCCCTACGAGGCCAACCCTCCGGGGCACTATGGGACTCGGGTCGCGACGATCGTCGATGTCGGACTCTCCCTCGGTGGCTGCCGAAGGAGGGTACTCACCCACCCGCACGCGATTACCGGTTCCGGTCGACCCTCAGACGGGACACGGAGCCGTCCGGCGTCATGCCCAATCCGGGGGCATCGGTGAGGAAAAGTGTCCCGTCGGTGAGCCGGGGGAAGGGCTGGGCCAGGCCCTCGCGGAGCGGGTTGGGGTTGGAGTCGATCTCGAGCAGGCCGTCACCACCCGCCGCCGCCAGCAGGTGAGCGGAGGCCAGGAGCCCGATTCCCGCCCCGAGATGGTGGGGGCAGTAGCGGCGACCGGCTGCCAGGATCCGTTTTGCAACCCGAAGGCATCCCGAGATGCCGCCCCACTTGGTCACGTCCGGCTGGATGACGGCCAGCGCTCCCGTCTCGATCGCCGTGTCGAAGGCTGCTTCACCGACCAGGTTCTCGCCGCCCGCCAGGGGGATGGGGGAGCCGTCGGCCAGGCTCCTCCAGTCGGCTTCGGGCCGGTCGGCCGGGATGGGTTCCTCCAACCAGGCCGGCGCGTAGGGGGCGAACGAGCGGATCATCGACCTGGCCTCGCCGGGGGACCACGCCTGGTTGGCGTCCACGGCGATGGTGGCTTCCCGGCCCAGCTCGCTCCGCATCCGGTCGAGGTTGGCGAGGTCGCGCCGCCTCCCGAATCCGACCTTCAGCTTGAAGGCGCGGTGGCCCTCCGCCCGGGCCGCGGCGGCCTGGCCGCCGGGATCCTCCGGCCCGATCCCGCTGGCATAGGCCGGGACCTGTCCGCTCCCCGAACCGCCGAGGAGCCGCCAGAGCGGCAGGCGGGTCCGCCGGGCCGCCATGTCCCAAAGTGCTATGTCGATGCCGGCGATGCATTGGCTGAAGGGCCCCGGCTCGCCGGCCTGGATGCCCACCAGCCTGAACCGTTCCGATAGGTGATGGAACACGGCCTCGGGCCCGGGCCACGGCCTGCCGACGACGGCCGGAGCGAGCACCCGGGCGATCAGGTCGGCCCGGTAGCCGGCGGCGGGCTCCGGGAAGTTGCACCACACCTCCCCGTATCCGTGGACACCGTCGGTGGATCGGGCGGTCACCACGACCGCCGGGCGGTCCGCCATCTCCCCGAAGGAGGTCCGCACCGGACGGGTGACGGGGGCGCGGTAGACGTCGACGGTCAGCGACTCGATCGTAAACGGGTCGACGGCAGGGAAGCCGGGGTCGTCGCGGGTTGTGCCAGTGGGACTCATGGCACGAGTATGGTTACCGCCGTCGGCAAAGGCCAGGAAGGTCGATGGGTTCCAGCACTGATTCGAGCGGAACGCCCGGGCGCGGAGCGCAGGGAGCGCCGCAATACCCGGAACCGGATTTCGAGGGTGTGATCGGGCCCGACTTCCGGGAGTCGGCCCCATGGTGGCCGCCGATGGCGAACGATGCCCGTGGCAAGCCCGATGTCGTGCTGGTGGTGCTGGACGATGTCGGTTTCGCCGGTCTCGGATGCTACGGGGCCGAGGTGGAGACCCCGGTGATGGACGCGCTGGCGGAGCGGGGACTGCGTTTCAACGACTTCAACGTCACCCCTTTGTGCTCGCCGACCCGCGCCTGCGTGCTCACCGGGCGCAACCACCACAGCGTGGGGATGGCCTACCTGTCGAACGTCGACTCGGGATTCCCCGGACACCGGGGGAGGGTAACCCGCTCGGCCGGAACCGTCGCCGAGGTGTTGCAGGGCGCCGGCTACGCCACCATGGCGATCGGCAAGTGGCATCTGGCGCCTCTCGAGGAGACCACCGCGGCCGGTCCCTACGGCGAGTGGCCGCTCGGTCGGGGGTTCGGCCGGTACTACGGGTTCCTCGACGCGTTGACCGACCATTTCTACCCGGACGTGGTCGAGGACAACCACCGGGTCGAGCCGCCGGGCAGGCCCGAGGATGGCTACCACCTGACCGAGGACCTGGTGGACCACGCCATCTCCTACGTCCGCGACCAGGTCTCGGTCAAGCCCGAGCAGCCGTTCTTCCTTTACGTGGCCTTCGGGACGGCGCACTGTCCCCACCAGGCGCCGCAGGAGTACCTGGACAAGTACCGGGGGCGCTACGACGAGGGCTGGGACGTGATCCGCGAGCGCCGTTTCGCCCGCCAGAAGGAACTCGGGATCGTGCCCGAGGACGCCGCCCTCGCTCCGCTCAACCCCGGGGTGGAGGAGTGGGACAACCTGAGTCCCGACCAGCAGAAGCTCTTCGCCCGGTTCCAGGAGGCCTACGCGGCCATGCTGGACCACACCGACGCCCAGATGGGCAGGCTGTTCGACTTCCTCGACTCGATCGGGCGGCTCGACAACACGATCGTGGTGGTCCTGTCCGACAACGGCGCCAGCCAGGAGGGCGGGCCCGACGGCGGCGCCGACATCGTGACCTACGAGGAGGACCGGTTCTGCACCGTAGAGTTCAACATGGAGCGGTTCGACACCATCGGCGGCCCGCATTCCCAGACCAACATCCCGTGGGGATGGGCGCAGGCCGCCAACACGCCGCTCCGCTGGTACAAGCAGAACACCTATGCGGGCGGCGTGCGGACGCCGCTGATCGTCTCCTGGCCGGATGGGGTGGCCGGCAACGGCGGGGTGCGCACCCGGTTCGTCCATGCCATCGACATCGCCCCCACCATCCTGGATCTTGTGGACGTGGCGCCGAAGGCCTCCTACAAGGGAGTGGACCAGATGCCCTACCACGGCGCCAGCATCCGTGGCGTGCTGGACGACCGCGCCGCCCCCGCCCCGCGCGACCGGCAGTACTTCGAGATGATCGGCCACCGGGCCATGTGGGAGGACGGCTGGAAGGCGCTCACCCGGCACCGGCGGAACGAGCCGTTCGAGGACGATCCGTGGGAGCTGTACCACATCGACTCCGACTTCTCCGAGTGCAAGGATGTGGCCGCGGAGCACCCCGAGAAGCTGGCCGACCTGGTGGGACAGTGGTCCGAGGAGGCGGCCCGATACTCGGTGTTCCCCCTGGACGACCGCTACCTGGCGGTGCGGGCCTCGACCTTCACGCCCCCGGGGACCCCGAGGGCGAGGGATACGTTCTCATACCTGGGGGGTTCGAGCCGGGTGCCCGGCGCCGCCACCCCCCTGGTGTTCAACCGGGACTTCAGGATCACGGCCCGGGTCGCCCCTCTGGACGCCGCCGAAGAGGGGGTGCTGGTGGCGGTGGGCGACGTGAGCGGCGGCTACGTTCTGTACCTGGCAGGCGGGCGCCTCGTGTTCGAGTATTGCTACCTCGGCGATCGACAGACGCTCGCCTCGTCCGGCCCGGTGATGCCAGGGGCGACCGAGCTGTCCTTCGCGTTCGAGAGGACCGGGGACTACCGGGGCATCGGTCGTCTGGAGGCCAACGGCCGGACTCTCGGCGAGATGGAGATGACCTCCATGGCCCGCGGGATGATCTCGTGGGGGTCCCTCAGCGTGGGCGCCGACACGCTGTCGCCGGTGAGCAACTCGTACGAGGGGGAGTTCCCGTTCACCGGCGACTTGGAGAGAGTCGACTACGACCTCGGCTGATCCCGGACCGGAGATGATCCAACCCGGCAGGGCTTTGAGTCCTGTCAAGACGCGATGGATGGATCAATCTGCACAAGTTCCCGGCTCAGCGGGGATGAGAATGTTATCTTGTCCACTATTTGGCAGGGACACAGGCTTGCTGAACGGCCGTCGGGTTACTGTCGGTGGAACGGCCCCTGCTCGGTCTGTATTGGACAGCTAGGAGATGACATTGACTCCCACCCTCTATAAGGACACTGGGTACCACCTAACGCATCTCATCGAGGACATCAAGCATGGGAATATCGCACTTCCTGACATTCAGCGACCGTTCGTCTGGAAACCAGCGCAGGTGCGGGACCTCTTCGATTCGCTCTATCGAGGCTACCCGGTCGGGACGCTGCTCTTCTGGGAGACGGGCGCCGATGCGGGTGCACGACAGATCGGAGGGGGCCGAAACGACCAAGTAGCCAAGCTGCTGATCGTCGACGGCCAGCAGAGGTTGACCTCGCTCTACGCAGTTCTCACGGGAAGCTCGGTACTAACAGCAACTTTCGAGAAGAGGCAGATCAGGATCGCTTTCTGCCCCAGCGACCAGAAATTCGAGGTCACTGATGCGGCCATCGAGAAGGACCCGGAGTTCATCCCTGACATCAATGCTCTATGGGAGAAGGGATACCGGCCCACAGTCCGAAGGTTCTTCGAGCGCCTTACCGAGGGGAGAGGCATCGAATTGGGTGAGGGCGAGAAGGACGACTTGGAAGATCGCATTGATCGAGTTCGCGACCTCCAGAACTTCCGGTTTCAGGTCATCGAGCTCAACAGCGACGCCGACGAGGAACAAGTGGCGGAGATCTTCGTGCGTACCAACTCGAAGGGAGTGCAGCTGAACCAGGCCGACTTCATCCTGACCTTGATGTCGGTCCATTGGGAGAAGGGACGAAGGGAACTCGAGGCGTTCTGCCGACAATCGGTCTCTGCGGCAACCGCTGGTCCCTCCCCGAAGAACGCGTTCATTGAGCCATCGCCCAGTCAGTTGCTTCGTGTGGGTGTAGGTCTGGCCTTCCGGCGCGGGCGGCTGCGGTACGTCTACAACATCCTGCGCGGCAAGGATCTGGAGACGGGCGATGTTTCGGCAGCACGGCGCCACAGCCAATTCGAGGAATTGAGGCGCGCTCAGGAGGAAGTGCTAGATCTGACCAATTGGCACGAGTTCCTTAAGTGCCTCACCCATGCGGGCTTCCGGAGCAGACGGATGATCTCCTCGGAGAACGCCGTAATCTTCTCCTATGTCACCTGGTTGATCGGCAGGCGCGATTTCCAGCTCGACTTCAAGACGCTCCGAGGCGTGATCGGCCGATGGTTCTTCATGGCTCACTTGACGGGGCGTTACACCGGGTCATTCGAAACGCAATTGGAGGCCGACCTTCTCCGCGTTTCCTCCGTGGCGCCAGGCGACGGAGCGGCCTTCTGCGCAGAACTGGACCGGGTCATTCGATCAAACCTCACCGAAGACTATTGGGAGATATCGCTTCCGAACCGACTTGATACGTCGGCCTCCAAGTCTCCGGCCCTATGCACGTACTGGGCGGCGCTGATTCTGCTTGACGCCGAGTTGCTGTTCAGCGACCTGAGGGTCCGCGACCTTCTGGATCCCCAGGTCACTGCGCCTCGCTCTGTCGAACGCCATCACCTGTTTCCGAAGGCCCACCTCGCCACTCAAGGCTACGAAAGCGTCCGCGAGCAGAATGCGATCGCCAACATGGCCTTCATCGACTGGCCTGAGAACGTACGAGCTCGCGGCAGTGACCCACAGGAATACTGGCCGACCATGGCGAATGGCTTGGAGCCTGATCGGTTGGAGCGCCAGGTCTACTGGCATGCTCTTCCGGTCGGCTGGGAGCAACTCGACTACCCGACGTTCCTCAAGCGGCGGCGCGATCGTATTGCCGGAGTGGTACGGAAGGGATTCGAACGGCTGTCAGAGCACGGTGGTTCTAGCCGCGACCGGTCATCGTTGGGAGACATCCTGACGGTGGGGGAGTCCCAGCGGGTTGAGTTCAAGTCAACCGCCCGCTGGAACGTCCGGGCGGCACAACGGGACAGAAAGATGGAGCATGTCATCGTTAAGACGGTCTGCGGGTTCATGAACGCTGAAGGCGGGAAGCTCCTGATCGGTGTCGATGACGACGGCCAGGTGCTGGGCCTCGACGATGATCTGAAGACGCTCGGGCATCCCAATAACGACGCTTACGAGCGCTTCCTCCGCCAACTTCTGGACCGGAGTCTCTCGGTGCCCACCGCGGGGACAGTAACAATCGACTTCGAACGAGCCGGGGGAGTGGAAGTATGTGTGGTCACGGTTGCCGCATCCGGAAAGCTCGTGTTTGCAATGCCGCACCAGGGGGGTGCCGACAAGACCGAGTTCTGGGTCCGGGTCGGCAATCAGACCAAGCAACTCCACGGCGATGACATGATCGATTACATGTCGAGCCACTGGGGTAGCTAAGGCTGAGGTCCGTGCCGCTTAACCGTCAGCCTTGCGTCGGCGACCTGGAGCGGGTCGACTTCGACCTCGGCTGAACCAAGATCGAGACTGCCGGGCCGCGCCAAGGCGGGGCTTGTGGCGTACTCCTGTTTGGTATGCGCATCACGGTGCCTTCCGGCATGACATCATCGAGATCGGGGCGGCAACCGACTCCGACGTGCAGGGACTTGCGCTCGCTCGGTAAGATCGTCGGATGGCGATGCCACCTGCCGCTGCTGCGCCGTGGCGCCTTCCGGGATTCTGGGCCGGGATCCGGCCGAAGGTGTGGTCGGCTGTCGGGCTGGCGCCGGCCGCGTACGCGGACGAGGCCTTCTTCGCCGATGAGCAGGCCCGGCTGTTCGGCCGGGCATGGACCGGTGTGGCTCTCGCCAACGAGTTGTCCCGGCCGGGACGGCTTCTCGTGCGGTCGGTCGCCGGGAAGTCGGTGCTGCTGACCCGGTCCGGGGATCGGCTGCGCGGGTTCCTGAACACCTGCCGTCACCGGGGAACCGAGTTGGCCGATGCCGACTGCGACATACCGGGCGTCATCAGGTGCCCCTACCACCGCTGGAGCTACTCGACCGAAGGCCGGTTGGTGGCAGCGCCGCTGTTTGAGGCGTCACCGCCATCGGACTTCGATCCCGCCGACTGGCGTCTCGTGCCCGTGCGGGTGGAAACGTGGGGTGGCATCGTGTTCGTCTGCTTCGACGAGGAGACGCCACCCCTCGATGTGTGGCTCGGTGACCTGCCCGAGCGGCTGGCCGCCTACCGTCTGGACGAGTGGGAACTCTCCGACCTCTACGGGGCGACCGCCAAGTTCGATGTCGGCGCCAACTGGAAACTCCTCGTGGAGAACTTCGCGGAGTACTACCACCTGCCGTGGGTTCATCCCAAGCTGGCCAAGGTGTCACGCGTCAAGGACCACTACCGCTACCAGGGTCCGGGGATGTACTGCGGGCAGACCACCACGCCGGTCTCGAGCGACCAGCACGAGGACTGGG
>VXRE01000080.1:0-3383 GCA_009838635.1 Acidimicrobiia bacterium
GAGCGGCGGTTAGAAAGTGATCTGCCACGGCAGGGAAGCCGTTGTCGACCAGGGCAGCCGTGGTTCCGTCCTCGCGCATGGATGCGACATTGATGAGGATGTCACCCTTACGTACCCCAGGCACGAATGCCGCACTGCTGCCGACCCGAATGAAGTGTGACACCCCTACGTTCGCCAGCTCCTCGACCGCAATCGAGGCCGATGGGCAGCCGATCCCGGTGGACGTGCCGCTCACAGGGATACCCTGATAGGCGCCGGTCACGGTCCGGTACTCCCGATGGTACGCCACCTCTTTCGGCTCGTCGATGTGCTCTGCGATCAAGAGCACTCTTCCCGGATCCCCGGGCAACAGCACGTAGTCCGCGACGTCGCCGGGTTTGACGCGCAGGTGATATTGCATCTTGCCCACGTTGCCGGCCGTGTTATCGAAGAGATCCATACTCGTCCTTTCGTGGAGGTGGGATGACGGGGGTTCCCGGCCGGAACCCCCATCGTCCCAGCGCCGGGGAGGTCGGCGCCGAGGCGCCCCCGGACGGGGGATTCCTCCTTAAGTGTGGGTCAGGAGAAGCAAGCGTCGGTGAACAGACCGCTCACGTCCACGTCTGCCGCCAGCCCGCCATAGGTCTCGAGAACGTCGACTACGGTCTGCCACCTCTCGGCAGTCATGTATCCCATTCCGTTGTCGATCGCTTCCGGTGTCCGTACGTGGTTTAGGGTTACGTCCAGGATCGGCCGCTGCGTCTCCCGGTCGAGGTTGTCCGGGTCGGACGCAACGACAATGTCCGTTGCCTCGTCGGGGTTGTCGTGGGCGTACTCCCAGCCGCGGGCGATTGCTCTGACCATCGCGCAGACAACGTCGGGGTTCTGATCGAGATAACTCTTCGTCGTGAACAAGGCATTTGCCGAGGTCTCAACCCCGAAGTCGAATGGAACCCACACGTTTGTCTCTACCCCTTGGAGCCCAGCCACGACAGGCTCATTCGTCGCGAAGACGGTGACCAGATCGATGTCCCCCTCGAACAAGGGTGTCAGGTCGAACCCGACCGTCATCGTGTCAACAGAATCGAGATCGACGCCGTTCTTTACCAGCATCGCTTGGGTCAGCATCCATGGGCCGCCCTCTTGGAACCCGATGGTCGCCCCTGCAAAGTCTTCGAGAGTCTCGATTCCCGAGTCGGCACGCGCCATGACCGCGCCCGGGTGCTTCTGCAAGAAAGCGGCGGCGGTGACCAATGGGATGCCCTCGGACGCCGCGAACACCAACGAGTTCATATCGTGCAGACCGAACGTGTCGGTCCCGGCGGCTACCAGCGTGATGCTGTTGGTATCGAACCCTCCGGGGTTGATGGTGACATCCAGCCCCTCGTCGGTGAAGAAGCCCTTCTCCTGGGCCACGAGTTCCCCGGCGAATTGGGCACCGAGAAACCACGGTAGCCGGAGCGACACCGCGACAGGCTCGGGTGGCGATGTCGTAGTCGGAGCGGATGTGGTCGTCGGAGCCGATGTCGTGTCGGGAGCGGCGGCGGTCGTTGGCGCGCTGTTGTCAGTCCCGCATGCAGCGGTGAGAAGCGCAGCCGCCACGAACACGACCAGCCGGCACCTTCTTTGACTCGTGATTCTCATGTTGTTTCCCTCCAGTTGTCGGATGCCGGTGCTAGTCGATGCCGGCTCCCTCGGGGCAGTTGCAGGACTCGCGGAGGATCAGGCTGGTCTCAACCGTGACTGCGGGCTGGGCCTCTCCGGTATCGATGGCCTGGCGGAGAGTCCGGACCGCCTCGTAACCCAGATCGTGGGCCGGAAGCCGGGTCGTGGAAAGCGACGGAGCAGCGAGTGCCGCGAACGGAATCTCGCCGTAACCCATCACCGCAACATCGCCGGGAACCCGCGCTCCGAGCTCCTTGACAGCGGCGATCGCCCCTAGGGCGAGAACGTCCCCGGCACAGAAAATGGCGGTCGGCGGGGACTCACGGTGGAGAAGTTGGACGGCAGCCTTGGCTCCCGCCTCCAGGCTCCAATCCGACGCGGCCACCACGGCCTGGTTGCTGGGAGGTACACCGGCGTTGGACAGAGCCCGAGACGATCCCCTGACGAACTTCGATGTGCCCCAGCCAGCCGCGGGATCGACGATCCCGATCCGGCGATGACCATGCCCGATCAGGTGACTGACGGCCCGGTATCCCGCCATAGCCTCATCTACGACGATCCGGGAGCCGCAATCTGCGCTGTTGCTGTCAACGAACACCACAGGTCGCAGTGCCGACGCCGATCTGAAGATGCCGGCTGTCTCGCGATCCGGCCGGTCGAAGTGGATCACGATGATCCCGTCCACGTTGCGGCTGAGCAACTGATCAATATCCCGTGAGACGACGCTCGGGTCGTAGTGACGGGTCCGGCAGAAGACCGGCAACCAACCCTCGATCTCGGACCCGTTCGAAACCGCCTCAAGAAACTCCGCGTAATAGTCGGTGAAGGACGGCACCATCACGCCAATGGTGAAACTCGACTCGCGGTCCTCCCTTCGGGACGACGCCTTCTCACGGTCGTAACCGAGAACAAGAGTTCGCGACCCCCGCTGCATGGACACCAGTCCGTCCTCGACCAACTGGCGATAGGCAGCCCGGACCGTGTGGACGTTGACACCCACATGCTCGGCCAAATGGCCCATCGCCGGCAGAACCCATCCGGGCTGCACGACACCGGTGGCGATGAGCCACGTGAGTTGCCGAGCGATCTGAGCAGCCAGCGATACCCGGCTGCTCCGGTCGATGTTGATCCGGTCGACGACCGACATATCCAAAGGAGGCGTCTTGTCCATAGAAGAAGTATACACATCTAGATATCTAGAGCAACCGTTACCTGGGTGGCGGCCCAGGAGGGGGCGTTCACCGTGGATCTGCGAAGTTCATCCGGAGGCCGTAACTGCGGCACGGGTGTCCGCCTCGGTGATGTTTCACTCATTCATCCGGGTGATCTGGCCCGACCAGTCGAGCTTCCGGGCCAGTCCTCGGTCGGGGCCCGAGTAGCTCGGCTATCACCTGGACGGACAAGGGCGCCGGGTAGTCGTTGACCAGATCGAAGCGGCCTTGCTCGACGATTAGAGACCGGGGCATGCGCCGAGCGAGACGACGCTACAGGGCGATGGGCTACAGGGCGATGGGCTACAGGGCGATGGCGATGGTGAGGGTGTAGGTGCCGGTGCCGGTGCGGAAGCTGGCTACTTGGACGTAGTAGGTGCCGGTGCCAGGTGCTTGCCATATGAGCCGGGAGGCTGTCGATTCGGCGAAGTCGTCGTTGGCGTCCAGCCAGATCCCGTCGGCGTCGAACAGTTCGAGTATGGAGTCTTCGAGGGTTCCGAGGGTCACGTCCAGTTGGTAGAACTCGCC
>VXRE01000080.1:3483-5580 GCA_009838635.1 Acidimicrobiia bacterium
CGCTGAGGTCTTCGAGGGTCATGCCGGTCTCCTCAAGCATCAGTGATATGAACAGGTCCGGATTGCACCTCATGAACGCGGTGGTGACTTCCCCTGCCGCCTCGGCGTCATCAGCCGACAGGGCCACCATCGTGGCAACCACGTCGATCCCGGCCACCCACTCATCCAGGCAGGCCTCCGCATCCGCGTCTATGAGGAATACCCCATCCTCTTCCATCCCTGCGACCAGCAAGGCGAGGAACACGGTTCGGGCGGTTTGGGGAGCGAGGCAGGAGAACATCGAGACCTCCCACGCCTCCGGGGTGTCCGACTCCGACATGACCGGTCGGGCCAGCACCGACTCCAGTAGGTCGCCCTCGAACGAGTCTCGGATGCAATCCTGCTCGGTCGTGGTGAGAGCGTCGAACACCTCTCCCCACTCGGTGTCCGCATCCACGCTGGCATCGAAGTCGGGGGCAGCTTCCGTGGTCTCGGATGGCGCTGTCGTCGCGCTGCTCGGAGCGGTTGTGGTGCTAGAAGTCGTGGTCGTGCTGATTGGACTAGTCGTCGTGATGCTTGCGGTTGTGGTCGTTGACTCCTGTGTCGAGTCACCCCCGCAACCCGCCAGGACGATGACGGCTACCGAAGCCCCCAGCAACCCAAGGCAACGGACACGGAATCGGGACTCCATCGGCTCCCAAGCCTACCCCGGCATGGTCAACTAGAGCTCTATTCCCGGTCCGGCGGGGACTGGCGGAACTCTCCTACCTGCCTCGATTCTATTGCCTGGCCGGACAGGAGCTGCTCCAGGGCCCCGGTGAGGGTGAGGGCGTCGGACTCGCCCAGGAACTTCCCGACGATGACGCCGCCGGAGATGAAGACGGTTTCGGGGACTCCGAAAATCCCGAACTCGATGGCGGCGCGGGACCCCGGATCGGACAGGTACCGGGTGGCGCCGCCACGGCCTAACTCGTCCAGAAAGGCGATGGAGCGGGCCGGGGCGTCCTGGAAGGCGACTCCCAGGAACCGCACCGATCGGTCGTGGTAGGCGTCCGCCGTAGAGATGAGGTCGGCGTGCTCGTTGAGGCATTGCAGGCACCAGGAGGCGAAGAAGTTGATCACCACCACGTCGTGCGAGCCGCTCAGGTCAGTCAGGTTCAGGGAACCGTTCCCGTCCAGGTAGGGGAGCGTCAGGTCGGGAACCGCCGTACCGATGACAGGTGAGGCCCTCCGGTCGGCGCCATCACCGAACCGGGCCGCGAACACGGCCACGGCCAGGCCGACGGCCACCAGACCGGCCACGAGCAGGTAGCGCCCCCGTGAGCTCATCCGCCGACCTCCGCCAGCCGCCTGGCTTCGGCGATCGTCACCTCGATCGCCTCCCGGATCCCCTCGGGAAGGTTCCCCTCCTCCAGCAAGGGTTCCAGGTGTTCCAGCGCGCCGGTGGCGTCCTCCTCGGCGAGAAGCAGCAACCCGAGAAACAGGTGCGCCTCCGCGTAGCCGTTATCCACCGCCAGGGCTTCGTCCAGGTAGGACCGGGCGATGCCCGCATTGCCGGACTCGAAGGTCATCCAACCGACCCTCGCCAGGGCACGGGAACGGCGGGTGCGATCGAGGTCACCGTCCAGAGCGCCCAGGTAGTGGGGGAGGGCATTCGAGAACTCCCCGGCCTCGAAATACCGGTCGGCCAGGCTGAGCCGCATGGCGGCGATCTCCGGCACGTCGGGGTTGGCGGCGATGACCGCTTCCATCTGGTCGTTGGTCACCTCGGAAAGGTCCACCGGCGTTTCCACGCTGCCCGTCACGAACCCGCCTTCTCTAGGCCGGATCGCCAGGTAGGCGGTGACCGACACCGCGATTATGGCGCCGATCAGGAGCAACGTTCCCGCCAGGCGCCGTCCGGAACGGCCGGGCGGCTCCGGCTCCGGGACTCCGTCCTCTGTTCCGGCCTCGATGGTTTCCAGTTCCTGCCGGTACCGCTCGATCAGCCGCCGGGCGGTGACGGCGTCGAGCTCCTCGTCGGCCAGTTGCCGGCGCACGTCGCGGATGTCCGCCTCGATCAGGGCCCGGCGCCCCCGCCCCCGCCCGCCGCCCGCCCCCCGCGCGCGGAGGGGAGGG
>VXRE01000080.1:5590-6093 GCA_009838635.1 Acidimicrobiia bacterium
GGGGCACGGGGCGGATGCCCGCCGCTTTCCGGGCCCGCCGCCGGCTCACCGGCGGCCCGTCACCCATCGGCAGGCTCCGGTCGTCGGATCAGGCGCCGGAAGGCCAGCCAGGCGCCGGCCGCGGCCACGCCGGCCGGCAGCACCCAGAGCAGCACCGTGGTACCCGAGAAGCGGGGATCCAGCCGGATGCCCTCGAACCTGGCCTCCAGGTAGTCCAGGATCTGCTCGTCGCTCCAGCCTTCGTCCACCTTTTCCTCCACGAACCCCAGGATGTCGTTGGCATATGGGGTGGGGGAGTCGGCTATCGACTCCCCCTGGCAGACCGGGCACCGGATCCGGGCGCCGAGCGCCTCCACCCGGTCACGTTCGCTCGGCTCGCCGACCACCAGGCCCCACCCGACGATCCCCGCCAGGACTCGGTAAGAACTCTACCCGCCCCCCGGGCCCGAAAAGAGGGAGTTAGGGGGGGTGGGGGTGGTATAAAGAAGATGGGGGGGGGGGGG
>VXRE01000080.1:6103-19093 GCA_009838635.1 Acidimicrobiia bacterium
CAGGCCCCACCCGACGATCCCCGCCAGGACCAGGGTGGCGGCGCCCGTCAGGATGGCCCGGCGGTCAGTCACGGCCGGCCCCCGCCGCCTGCCGTCTCCGGCTCGCCACGGCCGAGAGCGAGAATCCGGCTCCGGCGGCCGTCACCAGCCCGCCCAGCCATACCATCCACTGGAGCGGGTAGCTCCAAACGTCGGCCACCATCCCCGAGCTGTCGAGCCGGGTGAGCGAGACGTACAGGTCTCCCCGCGGCGTCGAGTACACGGCGGGGGTGACCACCGGGGGGACGCCGTTGCCGTAGCTGTTGAGGCTAGGGGACATCACGGTCACCGCCTGTCCGCCCCGCGACACGTCCAGCCGGGCCCCCACGACATCCCGGTTCGGCTCGGCACGCGTGAACGGGGTGCGGTACGAGATCTCGTAGCCGGCGAACGGAGCCGTCTCGCCCGGGCTCAGGGCGATGGACCCGGAGCCGGCGTGGTTGGCGGAGACCGCGATCCCCACCGCCAGGATCGCCACCCCGATGTGGGAGATCTGCCCGCCCCAGTAGCCGGGATCACGTCGCATCAGGGTCCCTGCGGCGGCTATCGATCCCTGGCCGGTAGCGGCGGCGCGTCTTCGGACCAGCACCACCAGATGCCTGGCGATGGCCGAGACCACGAAGACCGCCAGCACCACCACCACGATCACGTGCCGGTTGCGGCTCAACAGCAGGACCAGCAGGGCCGCCAGCCCCAGGGCGATCCGCATCGGCGTCCGCGCCCTCTCCCACAGCACCTGGCGGCGGGCCACCCGGAACGGGGTGATGGGCCCGATGCCCATGGCCAAGATCAGGCAGTACGAGAGCGGCACCGCCCACCGGTCGAAGAACGGCCGGCCCACGCCCACCGTGTTGCCCTGGAAGGCCTCCACGGCCAGCGGGAACAGGGTGCCCGACAGAACCACGAAGGCGAATACCGCCAGGAGCAGGTTATTGAGAAGGAAGGCGCCCTCCCGGCTGGCGAGCGAGTCGAGCCGGGGAGCGCTGCCCACCAGATGGATGCGGGAGGCGAACAGCGCCAGGGAACCGGCCAGGACCACCGCCAGGAACGCCAGCAGGACAGGGCCGATGGACGACTGGGTGAAGCTGTGCACCGAGGCGATCACGCCCGAGCGGGTCAGGAAGGTGCCGAGGATGGTGGCCGCGAAGGCGCCGATCACGAGCACGTAGTTCCAGGACTGGAGCACGCCCCGGCGCAGCTGGACCACCGACGAGTGGATGAAGGCGGTGGCCAGCAACCACGGGATGAAGGAGGCGTTCTCGACCGGATCCCAGGCCCAGTACCCGCCCCAGCCCAGCACCTCGTAGCTCCACCAGGCGCCCAGCACGATGCCGGTGGTCAGGAACCCCCAGGCGGTCAGGGTCCAGGTGCGGGTGGTGCGGAGCCAGGTCCCTTGCCGGTCGGCGGCGGCCAGCGAGGCGATCCCGACCGCGAACGGCACCGAGAAGCCGACATACCCCACGTACAGGACGGGCGGGTGGACCGCCATCAGGATGTGGTTCTGGAGCAGGGGATTGGCGCCCCGGCCGGTGCCCGGAAGGTCGACGGCCGACCAGGGCGCCCAGCCCGACACGGCGCACCCGGCGGCATCGGCCGCCGCTGTACAGACCGCGAAGGGGTTGGCGACCGTGGCCATCAGGCCGAACCAGAAGACGGCCAGCATCCCCAGCACCGACAGGGTTCCCGCGGCCAGAGGGTGGTCACGGCGGTATATGGCGCGGAAGACCGCTCCGGTGAAGGCCGCCAGCACCAGCCCCCACAGGACGATCGAACCCTCGAGAGCGGCCCATCCGGCGGCGATGGTGAAGATCAGCGGGGTTCCGATCCGGTGGTTATTGGCGATGTAGGCAATGGAGAAGTCGCCGGCCAGGAGGCCGATCTCCAGTACGAGCATGGCGGCCGCAGCTCCGCCGAGGAGCCATAGCACAGGACCCCTCATCCGCTCCATCGGGACGGAGCCCCGACCCGCCAGGGCGGGAAGTCCCCTCCAAGCCACCGCCAACGCCGCCCCGAGAGCGACCAGGATCGAGCCGAGTCCCAGCCAGGCGATCATGGCCCGGCGGTCGGTACCTGGTAGGTTCCCTCGCCGTCCACGGCCCGGTACTGCTCGTCATGGTTGATCAGCAGCGTGTCCGACCGGAACGTGTCCCCCTCCCAGGCCCCCTCGACGACCACTCCGATTCCGGGGCGGAACAGTTGCGGCACGGCGCCTGTATGCACGACGTCTATCGACACGGCGCCGTCCCCGACTACGAACTCGACCCCGTCATCGGTCCCCCTGAGCCAGTCTGCCTCGACCAGTCCCCCCAGACGGAACCGGTAGCCGGGTTCCTGGCCGGCCCGCTGGTCGACCGCCTCCGAGGGTGTCAGGTAGTAGACGACATTGTCCGTGAGGCCCCCCCACACCAGGAAGCCGACCACGATCGCCAGGAGCGCCCCGGCCGGGATCAGAACGTGGCGGCGGTTCATATCTCCGGGGGCAACCGCCGGCGTGCTCGCCGCAGGCGGTAGGCCTGGTGGCCGGCATAGATCGCCAGCGCCCCGTAGGCGACCAGGTAGCCGAACAGCACCCAGCTACCCGCCATCCCGGCCTCCGAGACTAGTGGTCTGTCTGCGAAACAACCGGGTGCTCTGGCGGCCATCGGCGCCCCTCCGCTGTGTTCCGCTTCCTCGACGTACCGCTGCGGGTACGCCTTCGTCAGCGGGCCTTGCGAGGAACACCGCTGCCTCGCCATACCACACCGCCATTACACAGACAGACCACTAGGAGGCCCGACCGACGCTCCGACCGGCTGCGACGTGGAGGCGGCGCGGTCGACTGCCGCCTCGAGGCGGGCGAGGCGGACCCGGACCGCCACCAGGTAGGCGAGGATGGCGATGAAGGCGGCCAGGGCGGCGCCCAGCGGGGCGACGAAGGCGGCGTCCATGGTGCTGTTGGCCAGGTCAGGACGGATGATGGAGGGACCCTGGTGGAGGGTCCGGAACCACAGCACCGAGTAGTGCACTATCGGTACCTGGACGAACCCCACGATCCCCAGCACGGCGCAGCGAACCGCCCGCACCCGGGGGTCCGAGATCGACCGGCGCAGGGCCAGGTACCCCAGGTAGAAGAAGAACAGCACGGCGGTGGACACCATCCGGGCGTCTCCCCAGTCCCACCAGACCCCCCAGACAAAGCGTCCCCAGATCATGCCGGTGAGCAGGGTGATGGCGGTGAACAGCACGCCGACCTCGATCGCGGCCGCCGACACCAGGTCGGCCGCGGGGGAGCGCCGGATCAGGTACCAGACCGCCGTCACCAGGCCGGCACCGAGTGCGATGTAGGCGGTGATCGCGGACGGGACGTGGACGAACAGCAACCGGGCGGCTTCTCCCTGGGTCTCCTCGTCCGGGGCGGTGGCCGCCATGTAGAGGCCGGTCGCCATAAGGCACAGCGCCGCGACGCCGGTAGATGTAATGGCCCGGGACCTCGGGTGGAGGGTGGCGGTCTCGCGGGTCATCGTGTCGGGCCGTCGGCAGGTCGAGCTGCGGGTGGCCGGGGACATGTTGCCATGACGTTTCCTTAGCCCTGATTCTTCATGTTGCCGGGGTTACCGGGTGGTCTCGTCCATGGGCCCCGCCAGCAGCACGCCGACGATGACGAGGGCCAGGTTCATGGCGACCAGCAGGAGCAACCATGAAAGGCTACCTTGTTGCGAGATGGCGGAATCCGTGCCGCGGGCAGTGGCCAGGAGGACCGGGACGGCCAGGGGTATGGCCAGCAGCGGCCCGAGCGCGGTGCGCTCCCGCAGGCCGGTGACCAGCGTGGCGACCAGCGACCCCAAGAGGCCTAGCGCCATCACCCCGGCGACCGCGAGCAAGGCCAGCCATCCCCAGCCCGGCCTTCCCTCCGGGGCGTAGAGGACGATCATCAGCGGTGTGAGCACGAGGGTCACACCGAACAGCAGGACGGCGCTCGCCAGGCTGCGCCCCAGGAAGCCGGCGGCGGGGTCGAGGCCGCTCAGGGTGAGCAGGTCCCTGACCGGGCCGGGCTCGCGGGCGCCGGACCGCAGCGTGACCGTCATGCCGAACAGGATCACCACCAGCCACAGCATGCCCGGGCCGATCCGGCGGAGCAAGGCGGTGTCGGTGCCGGTGGCGAGGGGCGCCAGGAGGAGGGCGAGGGCGGCGAACGGGGTCGCCATCCGGAGCGTCACCCCACCCCGGACCTCGACCCGCAGGTCCTTGGTGAACACCCAGCGCACTTGCTGCCAGAACGCACTGGGGGTCATGCCGGCGCCTCGACCACGGTCCCGGCGGTCACCGACAACCTCCGCGTGAGCAGCGAGCCTGCCCGGTTCCGGTCGTGCGAGACCATCACCACCGCCCCGTCACGGTCGGTCACCCGGGCGACGAGATGGTCCACCAGCGGGGCGGCGGCCTCGTCCAGGCCGGCGTGGGGTTCGTCCAGGAGGAGCAAGCGGGGCGTCCAGGCGAGGAGGCGGGCGAACTCCACCCGGCGTTGCATTCCAAGGGAGGCGTGCGCCGCCTTCAACCCCGCTACTCCCGCCAACCCGACGGCGCGGAGGGGGTCGCCATCCGCGGGACCATGCCGCAGGCCGGCGGGAAGGTTCACGTTCTCCCTGAGGGTCAGCTCAGGCCAGAGGGCGGGGAAGTGGCCGACCAGGGCGATCTGTCGCCGGACGCGCACCAGATCCTGGGGGCGGGCGCCGGTGTCCACGCCCAGAACGGTGCCGCCGCCGGAGGTGGGCCGGAGCAACGTGGCCAGGAGGCGCAGGAGGGTCGTCTTGCCGGCCCCGTTGGGTCCGCTGATCCCCACTATCTCGCCGGCTTCGACCATCAGGCCCACACCGCGCAGGATCACCGAGCCCGAGGCGGAGAACCCGACATCTACCAGTCTGACCAGCGGTTGATCTGACACACGCGGAGTGTAGAACGATGCTCCCCGTAGCCCGGAAGCGCGCCCAACTGGTTCTACAGCGTGTCGGTGTTCAGGACCGGTTGGGTGGCCTTGTCGCCGCACAGGACCACGAGCAGGTTGCTCACCATGTTGGCCTTGCGTTCCTCATCGAGTTCGACGATCCCGCGGGTGGACAGTCCTTCGAGCGCCATCTCGACCATGCTCACCGCACCCTCCACGATCTGGCTGCGGGCGGCGATGATCGCACCGGCCTGCTGGCGCTGGAGCATCGCCGACGCGATCTCGGGCGCGTAGGCCAGGTGGGTGATCCGGGCTTCGAGCACTTCCACCCCCGCCTTGCCGAGCCGGCCCTGGATCTCGGTCTTGAGCTGATCGGCGATCTCCTCGGTGTCGCCGCGCAGCGAGGTCTGTCCCTCCTCCTGCGTGTCGTAGGGGTAGCGCGTGGCCAGGTTGCGCACCGCCGACTCGCTCTGGACGTGCACGAAGTTAACGTAGTCGTCCACCTCGAAGCTGGCCTCGGCGGTGTCGGCCACCTTCCACACCACCACGGCGGCCATCTCGATCGGGTTGCCGTCGGTGTCGTTGACCTTCGAGCGTTCCGTCTCGAAGTTGCGGACCCGTACCGAGATGCGCCGCTTCGAGTAAAGGGGGTTGGCGTACCGGAGTCCGGTGTTGCGGACGGTGCCCACGTAGCTGCCGAACAACTGGAGCACGCGAGCCTCGTTCGGGGCCACCGTGAACAGGCCTGCCGACAGGATGAGGAGGATCGGGATCAGCAACGATGCGACCAGGATCAGCCACACGGTCCCGTCGACAATGCCTCTGATCAGCAGGTAGACGTCGAGGGCGAATAGCAGCAGCAGGACCAGGAGCGCCAGCACACCCGACGGCGCCTTGCGGATCCGTTCCTCGATCATGCGCCGTTCCCTTCGTTGGATGATCGGAGAATACCGGGGCCCCGCCGGTAGCCGACCCGACCCGGCGGCCACGTATATGATTATCTTTTTCGATGTACCCACTTACAAACAATCGTCATCTGTGATACAGTACGCTCACAAGCGTTATCGAGAGAGTGGGACGATGGCATCGACGGTTTCGGAGGCACTGGTGGACGCCAAGGACGACGCAGTGGGTCCGACGGCCGCGTGATCCTTGCCGAGGCCCTGCTGCAGATCGAGCGGAGCCGCCGCCACGAGCTCTACTGGTTCCTGGGGTTCGTGCTGGCCGTGAACGGCATCGTGGTGGCCATTCTCCGATGATCCGGTTACGAGGCGTGACATGAGGAGAGCCCGACCGAGGCTGAGGCGTGGGGCCAAACCGCCCACAAGGAAGGGAACACCGGATGGCCACAGCCACTGAAGGATACGTAGAGGCGCAGACCGGGCGGCTCAAGGCTGAAATGCAAGCTCAGGTGATAGAGGCGATCCAGCAGTCCGACAGGGCCCGATTCCGGGAAACGATGTGGCTCGCCGCCTTGATGCTCGCATCCGTGGCTTCTGCCGCCGGCCTTGTCATCGCGGTCCTGCGATGAAGGCGGGCCCGCCGTAAGGCCCAGCCATGGCAGCTGACCGATCGACGGGCGGTCGCCCCAGGTTTCAGGGGGTCCGGCGGCGGGAGGCCAATTCCTCGATCACTTCTCGGGCGCTGACACCCCGTTCCGCCAGCAGGACCAGCAGGTGGTAGACGAGGTCTCCCGCCTCCTCGGCTACCCGCCGGTCGCCGGCCCGGTCCGCTTGGTGGAGGAGGGCCGCCTCGGACAGTTCCGAGGCCTCTTCGATCAGCTTGCGTCCCGTGGCGGGTGGTCCTCCCTCGGCCAGCCGTACGGTGTAGGAACCGGTCGCGGACGCCGATGAGATCCGGTCGGCGATGGTCTGCCACAGCCCTTCCAGGTCGGCGAAGCCCTGCGGAGCGGGTCTATCCCCGCCGTCGATGTCCTCGAAGCAGGTTCGGCTGCCGGTGTGGCAGGCGGGTCCGGCGGGGCCGACCCTCACCACCAGCGTGTCCCGGTCGCAGTCCACGCGGATCCCGACCAGCCGGAGAATGTTGCCGCTGGTCTCGCCCTTCTTCCACAACCGCCGGCGGGACCGCGACCAGAAGTACACATCGCCGGTGGACAGGGTGAGGCTCAGCGCCTCTGCGTCCATCCACGCCATCATCAGCACCTCGGCGGTGCGGTGGTGCTGGACGATGGCCGGAACCAGCCCGCGGTCGTCCCAGGTGATGGGCTGGTCAGACATGGCGGACCGGTATCCCTGCCTCGCTCATCGCCCGCTTGATCTCTCCGAGCTCCACCTCGCGCCGGTGGAAGATGGAGGCGGCCAGCACGGCTGACGCCCCGGCCTCCACCGCTTCGACGAAGTGGCTGGGCCGCCCGGCGCCGCCCGAGGCGATCACGGGCACGTCCACCGCGCCGGTAATCGTCCGGAGCAGCTCTGTATCGAAGCCGATGTTGGTGCCGTCCCGATCCATGGAGGTCAGCAGGATCTCCCCGGCGCCCCGGGCGACCCCTTCGGTGGCCCACTCCACCGCGTCACGTCCGGTGTCGTGGCGCCCGCCGGTCACGAAGATGTTCCACGACCCTCCCGGCATGGCCTTGGCGTCGATGGCGAGCACCACGCACTGGCTCCCGAAGGCATCGGCGCACCGGTCCAGGAGATCCGGGTCGCGCACTGCGGCGGTGTTCAGCGACACCTTGTCGGCACCGGCCCGCAGCACCCGGCGCATGTCGCCCACCTCCCGCACACCGCCGCCGACCGTCAGCGGGACGAAGACGTTCTCGGCGGTGCGATGGACCACGTCGAGGAAGGCGAAGCGGCCCTCGGGGGAGGCGGCGATATCGAGGTAGACGATCTCGTCCATGCCCTCCCGGGCGTAACGGCCGGCCAGTTCCACGGGATCGCCCTCGTCGGTGAGGTTGACGAAATTCACCCCCTTCACCACCCGTCCGTGCTTCACGTCGAGGCAGGCGATGATGCGCGTTCTCAGGGTCATCCGGCTCCCCCGGAACCGACGGCCGCTCGGGACCACTCCTCGACCTCGGACACGAAGTTGGCCAGGACCCGGAGACCCTGATCACCGCTCCGCTCCGGGTGGAACTGGACACCGATCCGGCCGCCGCTGCGGACGGCGGCCGTGAACGGGTGGGGGTACTCGGCGTAGGCGATGGTGATGGCCGGGTCCTCGGGGACGGGCGCGTAGCTGTGGACGAAGTAGAAGGTCGCTCCTGGGGGGATGCCGTCGAACAGGGGGTCCCGACCGCGGCCGTTTCCGGGGAACGTCAGGTCGTTCCATCCGATGTGGGGGAGTAGCGGGGCGTCCTCGAGCTTCCGCACCCTTCCCCGGTCGAGGCCCAGGCAGGCCTGGCCGTCCTCCTCGCTCACGTCGAAGAACAGCTGCAGGCCGATGCAGATGCCCAGAAGTGGCCCCTTCCACGACCTGAGCGGTTCCACCAGCCCTTCGTCCGTCAGCCGGCTCATGGCGGCGCCGGGCGCGCCCACGCCCGGCAGGACCACCGCCGCGGCGCCGGACAGGTCGGCCGGAGCGGTGGCGACGGCCACCCTGGCCCCGGCCCGCTCCAGGCCCTGGCTGATCGAGACCAGGTTGCCGGCGCCATGATCGATCACCGCCACCAGGGGCGGAGAGGTCACGGGCCCTCCTGGGACGGCGTCCCCTTGGTGGACGGCATCCCGCTGCGGCGGGGGTCGGGAGAGACGGCGGCCCGCAGGGCCCTGGCCAGGGCCTTGAAGGCGGCCTCGGCGACATGGTGATCGTTCCGTCCGGTGGCGGTCAGGTGCATCGTGATCCCGGCGGATCGGGCGAATGACTCCAGGGCGTGCGGGATGTTCTGGGCGGTCAGGTTGCCGATGAAGGGGTTGGCCAGTTCCAGGTCGATCACGGAGTAGGGCCGGCCACCCACGTCCACGGTGGCTGTGCCGATGGCCTCGTCCATCGGCACCCGGGCGTCGCCGAAACGGTGGATGCCGGTGCGGTCTCCCAGGGCGTCGCCGAGCGCCTCACCGACGCACAGGGCGGTGTCCTCCACCGTGTGGTGGTCGTCCACTTCCACGTCGCCCTCCGTGGTGACGGTCAGATCGAACAGGGCGTGGTGGGCGAGCGAGGTGAGCAGGTGGTCGAAGAACCCGATCCCGGTCCGGACAGTGGCGTCGCCGTCCCCGTCGAGGTCGAGCGTCACCGATACCCGGGTCTCTTTGGTGGTGCGCCGGCAGGTGGCTTTGCGGGGCATTCAGGCCTCCTCGCTGTGGGTGGTGGTTGGGGTGATGGTCGGATCGAAACGCATGGAGGCAGCCATCCGGTGGGCGTCCAGACCCTCCGCGGCGGCGAGTTCCTCGATGACCGGGCGGATGGTGGCCAGGCCTTCCCTGGTCAGCGTCTGGACCTGCCGCCACGACCCGAAGTCGTCCACTCCCAGCGGTCCGTGCGATCTGGCCAGTCCTCCGGTCGGGAGCACGTGGTTGGCGCCCGTGGCGTAGTCACCCGCGGACTCCGGTGACCACCGGCCCACGTAGACCGACCCGGCATTGACGACTCCGGCGGCGGTATCCGGGGCGTCGGCGGTGAGCACCGAGACGTGTTCGGCCGCGTACTCGTTGGCGAAGCCCACCGCGTCGCGGATGGTATCGGCCACGAGGATCCAGCCGTGGTCGGCCAGGGCGGTCCCGAGAATCTCCCGCCGGGGGAGTAGGGGTAGCAGGCCGGCGATCTCGGTCTCCACCTCGGCCGCCAACCCCGGGTCGGTGGTGACGAGGACGGCCGGCGAGTCGGGACCGTGCTCGGCCTGGCAGAGTAGGTCGATGGCCACCAGGCGAGGGTCGGCGGTGTGGTCGGCGACTACCAGCACCTCGCTCGGACCGGCCGGCAAGTCGATGGCGCAGGCGCCGAAGACCTCGAGCTTGGCGGCGGTCACCCAGGCGTTGCCCGGCCCCACGATCTTGTCCACGGAGGGGATACTCTCGGTGCCGTAGGCGAGGGCGGCGATGGCCTGGGCGCCGCCCATGGCGTATACCTCCTCCACACCCAGCAGCCCGGCCGCCGCCAGCAGTGTGGGGTCGATCCGCCCGTTCCCGTCACAGGGGGTCGCCACCGCTATCTCGGCGACTCCCGCGACCTGGCCCGGGACCACCGTCATGACCAGGCTGGACGGGTAGCCTGCCTTCCCCCCGGGCACGTACGCCCCCACCCGCCGGAGGGGGGTCCAGCGGCGGTCGATCCGCACGCCGGGAGCGGTCTCGTGCGAGCTGTCGGTGGGTTTCTGGGCCTCGTGGTGGCGCCACACCGCGTCGATGGCCCCTTCGAGGGCCTTGCGAACGCCGGGTTCGGCATTGTCGAGGGCTTGGGAGATCTCGGCCGGTGTCACCCTGGGATCGGGCCGCCCGCCACCGTAGGAGGCGCCGGCCTCCGCCAGCGCCCGGTCGCCGTCCCGGCGGATCATCCGGCAGATGGAGGCGACGGCCCGGCGAACCCCGGGGTCGGGGACGGCCGTCCGGCTGAGTATCTCCCGGCGGGAGCGGGTGTCGAGGCCGGACAGCCGGCGCACCCTCAACAGGCGGGAGGAGTCGGGAGGGCTCACGGGATCAGCTGCCCGATCGGCAGGACCAGGATGTCCTGCCCTCCGGCCTCCTTGAGGCGGGGCAGCAGGTTCCAGACCTCGTCACGACCCACCACCGAGTGGATCGACACCATGCCGTCCTCGGCCAGCGGGATGACGGTGGGCGCCTCGAGGCCCGGGATCAGGGCGGTGATCCGCTCGGTCGTCTCCAGGGGCGCGTTGAGCAGCAGGTACCGCTTCCTTCTCCCGGCCAGCACCGCCTCGATGGCGGTCACCACCCTCTCGATCTCGGGTTGGTGCTCATCGGGATCCGGGCGGCGCGCCCCGTTGGCGCCGATGAGCACCGCCTCGCTCGACATGATGGTCGCCACGGGCCGGAGCCCGTTGATGAGCATGGTGCTTCCCGTGGACACCAGGTCGGCCACCGCGCTCGCGAATCCCAGCTTGGGAGCAACCTCGACCGAACCGCGGAGCCGTTTCACGAGTACGCGGCTCCCGAGCTCTGAGAAGTACCTCCTCGTCAGGTTGGGGTGTGAGGTGGCAACCGCCATCCGGTCGCCGAAGTCCTCCGGCTCCCGGACCGGGGAGTCGACCGGGACCGCCACGGTCAGGGAGCACCGGCCGTAGCCGAGCGCCAGCAGGGTGGACACGTGTTCGGCCGCGTTCCCGCGGCCCAGTTCCTCGAGCAGGTCGAGCCCGGTCACGCCCAGGTCGGCCACACCCGTCTCGACTAGGTCCACCACGTCCTCGGCCCGCACGAAGAGGAGCTCGATGTCGGCGTTGCGTACCCTCACCGACAGCACCCGTTCGCTCTGCTCGAACGACAGGCCCGCCTTTCTGAGGAGGGAGATGGTGGGTTCCCGGAGCCGACCCTTGTTGGGTACCGCGACGCGGAGCGATCTACCGGGCATCTTGGCCGGACCTGTCGAGCCGGTCGAGCGCGATTCGGTATCCCCCTGTCCCGAACCGCCGCCATTCGTTGACCCGGCCCACGGTGGTGATGGAGGCGCCGGTCTGCTCGGATACCTGCCGGTAGGGGAGGCCGGACTCGAGCAGCGTGGCCGCCTCCCACCGGTTCGACAGCCCATCGATCTCGGTGCGGGTACAGAGGTCGCGGAGGAAGAGCGCCATCTCGTCCACCGTCTCGAGGCTGAGCAGGGCGCGGCACAGAGCTTCGAGGTCGGGGGTTCTCCAGTTGCGTTCGGGCATGTCCATGGGGCTTACTCCAGTAGGACCGGCTTGGCGCGGGTCACGGGCACGAGAGCATAACACATTAATGTACTAGCGTACTAATACATTTGTAGTATAGGTAGGGAGGCTGGAAGTGCCCAGTGACCAGGGAGCTTCCGGCGTCAGGCGGCGTTGACCCGGATGGTGTGGTAGCCGGTTGCGCCGTCGGGTCGGGGCGGGCGGACACTGTCGGTCTGGGTCCGGCCGGTGCCGTCGGTGGCCCTGACCGCGATCGTGTGGGCGCCGGGCGCGAAGTCATGCTCCAGGTACCACTGCCGCCAGGTGTCGATGGTCAACTCCTGGGGAAGGTGCGCGTTCAACCAATCACCATCGTCCACCCGGACCTGTACCCTCGAGATGCCCCGGGTCTGGGCCCATGCAACTCCGGCTATGACGTTGGTCCCGGCCGTGATGTTCCCCTCCCGGGGCGTGTCGATCCGGGACTGGGTCTTGATGGGCGCCTGTTTGGCCCATCCCCTCGGGACCCAGTAGGCGTCGAAGTCGTTCCATCCCGTGAACTCCACCTCGGTCAGCCATTTGGTGGCGGACACGTACCCGTACAGCCCCGAGACTACGAGGCGGGCCGGGAACCCGTGCTTCAGCGGGAGCGGCTCGCCGTTCATCCCGATCGCCACCAAGGCCTCCCGACCGTCGAACACTGCGGCCGTGGGGAAGCCGACCGTGAACCGGTCCACCGAGCGGCCGACCAACTGGTTGCCGTCCGGGCGGACGCCGGCCCTCTCGACCAGGGTCCGCAGGGGTACGCCCAGCCACTTGGCGTTGCCCACCAGACTCCCGCCTACCCGGTTCGACACGCAGCAAAGCGTGATGTAGCGCTCAACCAGCGGCATGGCCAGCAACTCGTCGTACGTGATGCTGAAGGGGTTGTCCGCCCGTCCGGTGAACGAGAGCGTCCACGTTCGATGATCAACCTGGGGAACGCCGATCGCGGTGTCGATCACGTAGAACTCGTCGTTGGGTGTGATCAACTCGGACACGCCCTCGACCTGCGCTATCTGGGCACGGGTCGGATCCGCCACCCCAGAAACACTCGACCTGGCGGGGGCCCGCGTGGTTGTGGTGGTCTCCGGTACCTGCGTGGTGGTCGTGGTTTCCGGGGCTTGTGTGGTCGTCGTGGTCTCGGGTGCCTGTGTTGTGGGGGTGGTGTGCGGCGCGGGGGGGGTGGTGGTGGTGTGGGGGGGGTGGGGGGGGGGGGTAGTGGGGGGCGGGGGGG
>VXRE01000008.1 GCA_009838635.1 Acidimicrobiia bacterium
GAGTGGTCGAGCGTCGCGGCGGCGTCGAGGAAGAACCTCCCCCGCCCGCGCCTCAACTGCTTCTGGAGCGCTCGCGCGGCGGCCGGCTCGAAGCCGGGGATGATCTGGTCCAGCATCTCGAAGACCACCACATCGCTGCCCACGTCGGCCAGCAGGCTGGCGAATTCGCAACCCACGATCCCGCCCCCGATGATCCCCACCCGATCGGGCCGCTCGGTCCAGTCGAGCGCATGGTCTGAGCTGACGATCCTGACGCCGTCGTAAGGGAAGCCCGGAAGCTCGATCGGCACCGAACCGGTGGCGAGGATTACCGCCCGGCCCTCGAGCACCCGGGTCGCTCCGTCGTGATCGACCTCGACCCTTCCCGGTCCGGCCATCCGGCCCATGCCCTTGACGACCTCGACCTTACGCATCCTGAGCAGACCGGACAGGCCCCTTACCAGGCCGTTCACGATCCGGTCCTTGCGCGCCAGCGCCTTGGGCCAGTCGAAGGAGGTCTCCCCCGTCACCACTCCGAACTCCCCTGCGGAACGAACCGTCGAGTAAACCTCGGCGGACTGGAGCCAGGTCTTGGCCGGTATGCAGCCTCTTAGCAGGCAAGTGCCGCCTAGCTCATCCTTTTCGACCAGGGCCACCGAGAGACCGAAGTTGTGGGCGTACAGGGCGGCGCCGTAGCCGCCGGGGCCGCCGCCGATCACGATTACGTCATACACGGATGCGTTTCTCCGATTCGCCAAGGGATGCGATTGGTCTGCCTGCAGGACAACCTGGTGTCATGCCACGGACAGAGCACCAGCCTAGTTCGGGCTGAGAGATCCAAACCTCTACCCTCCCGGCATGCCCACCAGGTACCTGATCATCGCGGCGTTGATCACCGCCATGGTGATACTGGTCGGGGTTGGCGCCTGGTTCCTACTCGGTGTTCTCTGATAATCGTCAGTGGTCAGTGGTCAGTGGTCAGTGGTCAGTGGACGTTGTAACACAGGACTGTTAGGACCAACGCACTAGGTCTGAGGGCCAGAGGGACCTGATTACCCCGGGGTCGCCCACTGGCCACTGGAAACCGACCACTGGCCACTAGCGGCCAACGGCCGCCCGGAATCCCCGGTTCCGGGCCTCGGCCAAGGTGTCAGGGCCGAAGCTCTGGATCAGGTTACGGCCCAGCAGGTCGTCGTTCCCGAGCCTGGCCTCGAGCCGGGCAAGCTGGTCACCGTCGTTGCAGTCGTAGACGATCATCGTGTCCCTGGCGCCGACGAAGCGGCTCTTCTCGAACCGGGACAGGCGGGAGGATGCCCCACCGGACACTCAGGCCCCTCCCCCGGTAGCCACCTCGGCTCCGCACATCGGGCAGGGCGCCACGCTCACATCGCCGACGATGAAGCTGAATCCGCATTCGGCATCCCGGCATCTCGCCCTCCGGGAGGGAACCTCGGGTGGAGGGGCCGGAGGCGCCATGTCCTGGGGCCGTGGTCCGGGACCAGGACCTCCTCCACCGGTGCCGCGCACCTCGTTGGTGACCCCGCAAGCCGGACAGGCATAGCGGCCCGGCGCCATGACTTCGAAACCTGTCCCGCAGCGACCGCAGCGCGCCCTCATACAGGTTCCCCTTCCTCGACCGGTTCTCCCATGGCTCCTATGCCCGCCAGGTACGCGGCCTCCCGGGCCAGCACCGCGGCTATGTCGGACCGGGAGTAATCGTATCCGCTTGCGGCCAGCTTGGCACGGATGTACTCGATGGCGCTGCCCTCGCCCCCGGCCACCACCCGCAAGCCCCTCCGGCGGCGGGCGGGAACCGCCAGACCCTGAAGGTAGTGGACCGACCACTCGATGATGCGCTGCGCGCCCGCCCGCTGGATCCGGTCGAGTACCTCCGGGTCGAGATGCTCCACCGCGAAGTCGATGGCGTCGTTGATGACGTAGACCGGTTGACGCTCTGCCCGGGTACTCCTGCGCCGGACCAGTACGGCCACCGACATGGCGGCCAGGGCCAGGAGGAGGATTAGCGCCACCCCGAGCGCGATGACCGGAACGGATGGCATAGCCGGATCCTAGGAGGGTTTCTGGTCCGAGTCTCGAGTTTCCGGCTGACGGCGTGATGGACATCACTAACAACATCTACCAACCTCCAACTAGCTCATCCGGGATCGGGAACCCGGTCCAGGAGGTTGCCTCGAACCTGTCCAGGTCCGAGCCCAGCAGGCCGCCTTCCGACACGGTGAAGAGCGTGTCGCCCACCACCAGGGAGCGGAGGATCGGCCAGGGGGCCCAGAAGCGGAGCTCGTCCTCGGAAACGCCGGGCACCTTGGGCTCGTGCTCGACAGTGGCCAGTTGCCGGATGCCTCCGGCGCCGACCGAGAGCACGAAGGCCCCCGCGAAGTAGTCCCAGTAGTCCGACTGGTCGTCGTACTTCCACCAGCCCACCGGCATCACGGCCATGTCCTTCGGCGCCCAGTACAGGAAGGCGCGGTGGTCCCACTCCACGTCCGAATAGGAGTCCTCCACGGTGAACTGATGGATGCGAAGCGGGTTGGCCAGATCGGAGACATCGAACACCGATACCTGGGTGCCCAGCGTCCAACCGCGTTCATCGGCATCCTGACCGATTCCCAGCAGGAGCCCGTCACCGATCGGGTGCAGGTAGGCGGAGTAGCCGAGGATCTTGAGCTCACCCACCACCCGGGGGTTTTCGGGGTCGGACAGGTCGACGGTGTAGAGCGGATCGGTCTGGCGGAAGGTGACTATGTAGCCGATATCGCCGATGAACCGGACGGCGAAAATGCGCTCGCCCTGCCCGAGGCCTCCCACGGATCCGACGATCCGTAGCTGGCGGCCATCCCTGGCCATAACGTCCACCCGGCTCACCGAGGGCCGGTTCTCACGGACCCACCAGCTCCACGAAGGGTCGTCGGTGGAGGCCACCCGCAGGTGTCCGTCGTACTCCGACATGGCGAACTGGTTCAGGAGGAATCCGTCCACCGACCCGCTCGCCAGGTATTCGGGGCCGTCCGAGCCCCCGATGTCGAATTGATGGATATGGGTGCTGATGGCTTCCGCCTCCCTTATCGCCGTCTCCTCGTCGAGGGCATCCCAGTCGGCCCAGCGCTGGGTGGCGACGTAGAGGTTGGTCGACGACGCGTAGACCGTGTCGCCCCCCGACATCACGGTTGACACCGCCTCGGTGCCGATCCCGCCGGCGAGGTCGAAGCTCAGCACGGACAGGAAGTCGAACCCCGAGAACTGCTCGGGTGCGTATGACGAGGCACAATCGATGAACAGGCCCCGCGAGATGCCGCCCGGACCCTCGAGGACGTAACCAGGTGCCCAGTCCTCCAGAGTCGATTCCGCGACGGTCATCCGGTTGGCCATCTCGGCCCTGGCCTCGGCCGACCTGGATGCGGGATAGACGAACGGGAGCCTTTCGTGGGGCCGGGAGGAGAGGACCAGGCTGACCCGCTCGCCCACCAGCCGGGCCGACACGTACCTGCCCTCCACCGTGAGGGTGCCGGTCACGGTCAGGTCCCCTGGGTCGGACAGATCGACCTGCACCACCTGGGTGAGGTCGCCGACCGGTCCATAACCGCCGGCCATCAGGAGGGCGGTGCCTTCGCCGAGGAACATCCGGAAACTGTGGAACCTGCCGAAACTGTCGTCCTTGCCCTGCTGGGATTCCCAGGACCAGAGATCGAGCGTCCCCACCAGGTCAGGACTGCCTGACGAGACGTCGATGTAGTGGAGCATGCCATGGGCCACGACGAGGATCCGGCTCCCGTCGGTCTTGACGAGGTCCGGCTCGTCGACGCCGACTTCCTGGACGTTGGTCGTCGAGTAGTCGACGCCGGCCTGCGGGGCCGAGGCGACGCTGTCCGTCGCAGCCGCAGCGCTCTCCTCCATGATCTCGAAATCTGCCTGTTCCACGATGAGCTCTTCGGGGTAGCGGCCACCGTCAAGGCCGTAGGGCCCTACCCGTTCCAGCGCTACCGCCTTGACGTGGCCGATGAACGCATCGCACGAGTCGAACTCCACCAGCGCCGAGGCGAAGAGACCGACAACGGGGTCGGGGACGGTGGTGGAGACCGTGAGGCCCGTAGTGGCGACTGCGGAGCCGGAGGTGGGGGCCGTGGTAACGGTGATCGCCGGTACCGTTGCTACGGTCGGGGTGATGGCAACCGGTCGGGTGGTGGTCACGGCCGGGTCCGGCGCGCAGGCGCCGACGAGGAGTGCCATGGCGACCAACCAGACTGCGTGCTTTCTCATGTCCGGCTCCTTCCAGGAATGATTCTGATGGACGATTCCTCCCTATGACGCCCCGTGGCCGCCCTTCGGTTCCCGACCCCGCAGCCGGGCGGGTACCCTGGGGTCCGCACCGCTTCCTCATCAGGAGATCCACCCATTGACCGACCCCGGCCCCCTGCTGGCCGTCGAAGACCTGCATGCGTCTGTCGACGGACAACCCATCCTGTGCGGCGTCGACCTCACTGCCCGTAGGGGCGAGATCCACGCCATCATGGGTCCTAACGGCTCCGGGAAGTCCACCCTGGCCAAGGTCTTGATGGGACATCCGGGCTACGAGGTCACGTCCGGGATGGTCTCCTTCAAGGGAGAGGACATAACGGAGGCCGACCCCCCCACCCGGGCCAACATGGGAATGTTTCTCGCCTTCCAGTATCCGGAAGAGATTCCGGGCGTGTCGGTCGTCAACTTCCTCCGCACCGCGCTCAGCAACCGGACCGGGGTCGACTACACCGTTCTCGAGTTGCGGTTGCGGGTCATGGACGCCATGGAGTCGCTCGGCATGGACGCCTCCTTCGCCGCCCGCTACGTGAACCAGGGCTTCTCCGGCGGCGAGCGCAAGCGCAACGAGATCCTGCAGATGGCGGTGCTCGAGCCGGAACTGGCCATCATGGACGAGACCGACTCCGGACTCGACATCGATGCCCTCCAGGTCGTGGCCGAAGGGGTGAACCGCCTGGCCGGGCCCGAGCGCGGGTTTGTCGTTATAACCCATTACCAGCGGCTCCTCGACTATGTCACCCCCGACCACGTCCACGTACTGGTTGATGGCCGGATCGTGAGATCCGGTGGCGCCGAGTTGGCCCTTCAGCTGGAGGAGGAAGGATACGAAGCCTTCCGAGCCGTCGCGGCGCCATGATCGACACCGACGCCGTACGCGGTGACTTCCCCATCCTGGAGCGCAGGATCAACGGCCGCAGGTTGGCCTTTCTCGACTCCGCGGCGAGCTCGCAGAAGCCGGTACAGGTGCTCGACGCGATGGCGGACATCTACCGTAACTCCTACGCCAACGTCCATCGCGGCGCCTATACCCTCTCGCACGAGGCTACCGAGGCTTACGAGGAGGCCCGCCACAAGGTGGCCGTCTTCCTGAACGCCACCAGCGACGAGGAGATCGTCTTCACCCGTAGCGCCACCGCAGCGATGAACCTGTTTGCCTACGGGTGGGGCCTCAACAATCTCAAGTCGGGTGACCGGATCCTGACCAGCGTGATGGAGCATCACGCCAATATCGTGCCCTGGCACATCATCGCCCGCCACACCGGGGCGGAACTGCGCTACATGGAGTTGACCGACGGTTTCCGGCTCGATCTGGAAGGTGCTCAGGACCGGTTCGACGAGCGGGTCAAGGTGGTGGCGGTATCGGGAATGTCCAACGTGCTGGGCACCATGCCACCGGTGGGCGAGATCGCCCGCCTGGCTCACGAGGTGGGTGCGGTGCTCCTGGTCGACGGCGCCCAGTTGGTTCCTCACGCGCCGGTGGACGTCCAGACCCTCGGCGCCGACTTCCTGGGGTTCTCGGGCCACAAGATGCTCGGGCCGACCGGCATCGGGGTCTTGTGGGGTCGGAGGGCGCTGCTGGAGAGCATGGAGCCGGCCGAGGGCGGGGGCGAGATGATCCGAGATGTCCGATTGTACGAATCGGATTGGGCGGAGGTGCCCCACAAGTTCGAGGCCGGTACCCCGCCGTTCGTGGAGGCTATCGGGCTGGGCGCGGCGGTGGACTACCTGTCCGCCATCGGGATGGACAACGTTCTCCAGCACGACCGGGAACTCACCGGCTACGCCCTGGAGCGGCTCGCCGGAGTCCCCGGCCTCTCCATTCAGGGCCCGGCGGACACCGTTGACCGGGGTGGTGCGATCAGCTTCGACCTGACCGGCATCCACGCCCACGACGTCGCCACCATCCTCGACCAGGAGGGTGTGGCGGTGCGGGCCGGGCACCACTGCGCCAAGCCGCTGCTCCGGAGCCTGGGCCTGACCGCCTCGACCCGGGCATCGTTCTACGTCTATAACGTGCCCGAGGACGTGGACGCGCTGGTGGACGCCCTTGGCGTGGCGCGGCGCATATTCGGACTCGACGGCCCTTGAGGGACCGCACCCTCCTATGGTTGGACGCTCATGGCGCTTGAAGATCTCTACCGCGAAGTAATCCTCGACCATTACCGGAACCCTCGTAACCGGGCTGCCCTCGGACAGGCCAACGCGGTCGCCGACGGCCACAATCCGCTGTGCGGCGACGAGGTCCGGGTCGAATTGCTGATCGAGGGGGACGAGGTCGCCGCGATCGGGGTGACCGGTCACGGATGTTCGATATCGCAGGCCTCGGGATCGATGATGGGTGACGCGGTGAAGGGCCGGAGCATCGAGACGATCCGGATCCTCACCGGACGGTTCAAGGGCATGATGAGCATCGACGGCGCCGGTGATCCCGGGCTCGATCCGAACCGGCCGGGCGCGGTGCTCGGCGACCTCGAATCACTCCAGGGTGTTCGCAAGTTCCCGGTCCGGATCAAGTGCGCCAACCTGCCCTGGACCACTCTGGAAGAGGCCATCAATAACTTCGTTGCCAGTCATTAGTTTCTGGCGACTAGCCGACTAAAGGATTCCTCCTTCGGTCATCCGCTTGATGTCCAGCACCCGATCCAACTCCTCTGCCTCCATCAGACCCATCTCGAGCACCACCTCGCGGATGGTGCGGCCCGTGGCGTAGGCCTCCTTGGCCACCCGGGCGCCCATGTCGTAGCCGATGCGCGGGTTGAGGGCGGTGACCACCGCCAGGTTGCTCTCCGCCAGCCGGCGAGCCCGCACCGCATCCGCCTCGATCCCGTCGACGCAGCGTTCCCGCAGGGTGGACGAGGCGCTGGCCAGGAGCCCGATCGACTCCAGGAGGTTGTGGGCCATCACCGGCATCATCACGTTGAGCTCGAAGTTGCCGTTGGCCCCGCCCCAGGAGATGGCCGAGTCGTTTCCGATCACCTGCGCGGCAACCTGGCACACCATCTCGGGAATGACCGGATTGACCTTCCCGGGCATGATCGAGGATCCCGGCTGGAGAGCGGGAAGCCTGATCTCCCCCAGGCCCGTACGGGGTCCCGACGCCAGCCAGCGCAGATCGTTGGCGATCTTGAACAGGGACACCGCAACGGTCTTCAGGGCGCCCGAAGCCATCACGACCGCATCCTTCCCGGCCTGGGCCTCGAAGTGGTTGGCGGCCTCCCGGAGCGGATAGCCGGTCCTCCTGGCCATCAGCCCGATGACCGAAGCCGCGAACCCGGGCGGCGCGTTGATTCCCGTTCCGACGGCGGTGCCTCCCAGGGCGAGCTCGTCGAGGTCCGGCAACACCGCCAGCAGGCGTTCGACGCCTTTGGCGACCTGGGCCGCGTACGAGGAGAACTCCTGGCCCAGCGTCACGGGCGTGGCGTCCATCAGGTGGGTGCGGCCGGACTTGACCACGTCCCCGAAGTCGGCCGACCTCGCCTCGAGCGATCGAGCCAGCGCCTCCAGCGCAGGCATCAGGTCCTCTCTGGTGGCGGAGGCAGCCGCCACGTGCATGGCGGTGGGGATCACATCGTTCGAGGACTGGCCGAAGTTGACGTGATCGTTGGGATGGACGGACCGGTCCCCTATCGAACCTCCGAGCAACTGGGCGGCCCGGTTGGCGATGACCTCGTTGGCATTCGTGTTGGTGGAGGTACCCGACCCGGTCTGGAAGACGTCGAGCACGAAGTGGTCGTCCCAGAGACCGGCCATGACCTCGTCAGCCGCCTGCGACACCGCCGAGGCGATCTCGGCCGGCAGAAAACGCTCCGCGCCCGCCACCTGCGCGGCCGAGCCCTTGATCAGGCCGAGCGCCCAGATGAACCAGCGGCCGAACCTACGGTCGGAGATGGGGAAGTTCTCGACTGCCCTCCGGGTCGAGGCACCGTAGAGAGCATCCGATGGGATCTCCACCTCCCCCATGGAGTCCTTCTCGATCCGGAACCGCACCAACCCCTCGCCTTCGTGACCTCGACCGCGCCCTTCATGGGCGGGCATAGCGAGTGTACCCCGCCGGGCCATCCGGCAGCACACCTCGCCACCTCGCTCCTACAGGCCGAGACGCTCCATCCGGTCGGGATAGCGCTGCCAGTCCTTCTCGACCTTCACGCGGAGATCCAGGAAGATCCGCCGGCCCAGCGCCTCCTCCAGCTCGCGCCGCGCCCGGGTGCCCGCATCACGCAGGTTGGCCCCGCCCGCACCCACGACGATCCCCTTCTGGGACTCCCGCTCCACGTAGATGACCGCTTCGATACGGGTCAGGCCGTCCTCCCGGACCTCGATCCCCTCGGTCTTGACGGCCACCGAGTGGGGTAACTCCTGCCAGAGCCCGGGTAGCAACTTCTCCCGGACGGTCTCGGCGATCAATACCTCGTCCGGCCGGTCGCTCACCACACCGGGTGGATACAGGACCGGACCTTCCGGCAGGCGGGGAACCAGCTCGGCGACCACCCTTTCCAGGCCGTCGCCCTCGAGAGCCGAAACCGGGATGTAGGCGCCGAAGTCCCACAGCGCCGCCTCGCTCAACCGTTCCGCCACGCGACTCTTGCGCGCCGCGTCCACCTTGTTGACGATCAAGACCACCTGCTCAGGTTCCACCGAGTCGAGGAGGTGTTCCGCTATACGGCGGTCTCCGGGCCCCACCCGCGCGGTGGCGTCTATGACGAACACCGTACAGTCGGCGTCGGTCACGGTCCGGTATGCGGTCGAGTTGAGGCGCTCGCCCAGGGCCGTCCGGGGGCGGTGGAGCCCAGGCGTATCCACGAACACGATCTGGGCGGCCGGGTCTTCCACGGTCAGAACGCCCCGGACGCTCAATCGGGTGGTCTGCGGCCGCCGGGAGGTGATGGTCACCTTCTGCCCGACCAGGCTGTTGATCAACGTCGACTTGCCGACGTTGGGCCGCCCCACGACCGCCACGAATCCGGAACGCACGCGGCCCTCAGCCCCCATTATTCATGGATGGGGGTTTGTCGGGTGACGATGAAGGCCGCTCCGTGCCCCTGATCCGGGGTTATGGCCTTTTGGCGGCCCCATCCTCTGGCCGAATGTGCATCAACCGCCGGGAGAAGGGTGGCCCCTTCAGAAATGATGTGGTTGAAATGGCCTGATCCGGGTCGGTGTGCTGGGGACATGAATAATGGGGGCTAGCGATCTGTGTTACCCACCCGGTGGACCAGCACGCGTTCCACCCGCCGGCCCTGCACCCGGTCGGCGACCAGCACGGCCTCACCCATCTCGAAGCGCTCCCCCACCATCGGAACCCGCCCTGCCAGCCCGAGCACCAGGCCGCCCACGGTATCCCACTCGTCATCGGGCAGATCGGCGCCCAAGACCTGGTTGAGGTCGTCCACCGACAATCGAGCCGCCACCAGGAACCCTCCGTCATCCAGCGGCTGCACCATGGGGGCCTCGGTGTCGTACTCGTCGACTATCTCACCCACCAACTCCTCGATCAGGTCCTCGATGGTGACCAGCCCGGCGGTCCCGCCGAACTCGTCTACCGCAATGGCGATGTGGATCTGCGTCGACTGCATCTCCCGGAGCAGGTCGGGCACGGGCTTGGACTCGGGAACGAAGTAGGGCTCGCGGGAGATCCGGGTGACGGGCTCCGGATCCCGTGATGCCGCCACCCGGCCTAACAAATCCTTGGCATACACCATTCCCACTATGTCGTCGGTCCCCTTGCCGGTGACCGGCACCCGCGAGTAGCCGCAGTCCAGGATGAGATCCAGGGCCTCCGTGGTGGTACTGGCGGCGCCCAGCGTCACCATGTCCGTGCGCGGCACCATCACCTCGCGCACGATGGCATCGGAGAACTCCAGCACCGAGGAGATCATGCGGATCTCCTCTCGATCCGACGGATCGTGATCGCCGTTGGCCACGGCCGGGGCCGGGACGATGTCCTCCTCGTCCTCGATCAGGTCTCCCGCCCGGCTGCCGATCGAAATAGCCAGGCGCAACAGCCTGGCCAGCCGGTATGCGATGCGGTGGGGCCGCTTCCGGCCGACCGAGCGGGGCCACAGGTCTCCCAGCAGCACGATCATGGCGGCCGTCATCGCCAGCGCCATCGCCAGCCGTGACCCGCTCAGCGTGGCCCCGGTAGCCCAGGCGGCCGAGAGGGCGACGGTCACCAGCAGGGTGGCGTGTATCAAGGAGATGGCCGGCCGGATACGGGTGCGCTCCTCCAGCAGCTCCGCGACGATCCCGGCGCCCTGCCTGCCGTCCGCGGCGTCGTGCAGGGCATCGGCTCGAGGCGTGCGGACCAGCGACTCCCCGGCCGCCCGGAGCGCTGCCGCCAGCGAGAGCACCGCCACCGCCGCCGCCCAGGCCAGCCAGTTCATCGCCGCTCCATCCCGATCGCGGCCAGGAGGTGGCGCTCCCTCGACTCCATTTGTTCGGCCTCCGAGTCCGACTCATGGTCATAACCGATCAGGTGCAGCAGACCGTGCGTGACCATGAGCGCCATCTCATCCTCGTACGCAGTGCCGAGGCGCCGCGCCTGGTCTTCGACGTAGCCGGGCGCGATGATCACGTCGCCCAGCGCGTACGGAACCCCCGCCCCGCTCCGGGCGGCGCTCTCCTGATGCCCCACACCGCGCGGCGCAAGAGGTAGCGCCAGCACGTCGGTCGGCCCTTCCCGGCCCAGGAACCTCTGATTGTGCACCGCCATGTCATCGTCGGTTACCAGCATGATCCCCACCTCGGTGGACGATGGCATGTCCTCCTTCTCCAGCACGACCGCCGCCAGGGCGCGGAGGCCATCCCCGTCGACCGGTAGGTCCTGGTGGTTCGATAAGAGAATCTCCACGGGCTACGTATCCAACCGCGGGCGGTCAACCCGGTTCTCCGCCGGGGAAGTCCGGGTAGGGGATGCGCTGGTGGTAGTGCCCCACCAGAGCCTCGACCATGGCTTCCTTCACCCTGCTGAGATCCCCCAGCGTCACATCCGAAGCCGAGAGCTGGCCGTCGGCTACCTTCTCCCCCACCACTTTCTCCACCAACTGCTCGATGCGTTCGGGCGTGGGCTCCTCCACCTGGAAGACCGCCCGGCAGGCGCCCTCGACCGAGTCGGCCAGCATGACGATGGCCATTTCCTTCTTGACCGGTTTGCGCCCCGCGTGGCGGTAGTCCTCCCTGTCCACGGCATCGTCTCCGTACTGCTTGCGGGCCTTGTTGTAGAAGAAATGCATGATGCCGTCGCCATGGTGGGTGATGACGGCTTCGGCCACATCCCCGGGGATCCGGAACTTGCGCGCCAGGCTCAGCCCGTCCAGCACGTGGCGGCGCAGCACCTCGGCGGACTGCAGGGGAGGCATCTCGTCGTGGGGGTTCTGGATGCCGAACTGGTTCTCTATGAAGAACTGCGGATGCTCGGTCTTGCCGAGATCGTGGTAGTAGGCGCCCGCCCGGGCCAGCAACGGGTTGGCGCCTACCGCTCGGGCCGCCCGATCCGCGAGTGTCCCCACCATCAAGGAGTGGTTGAAGGAGCCGATGGCCTTCTCCTCCAGCAGGCGGAGCGCAGGATGGTTGCGATCGGTCAGGTCCAGGAGTCGTAGCGAGGTGGTGATGTCGAACACGATCTCCAGAACCGAGAGCAGCGAGCTTCCCACCAGCCAGGAGATAGCGCCACCGCCGACCGCGAACGCCGCCGACCGGAGAATGCTGATGTCCTGGGGGAAGAACCAGGCGATCAGCGCCGCGATGCCGCCGCACATCGCCATGATGTACAAGCCCGCCCGCCGCAGGTCGCGCCGGGCCGAGATGGCCGATACGAACGGGATCGGTACGAGCACCGACAGGCCGGCGTACAGTGTGTAGGCCGGGTCGGTAGTGGCAATGGACGTCATGGATCCCACCACCACAGCCATGAGCACCGCCGTGCGGGCGTCGAACAGGATGGCGGTCATCAGGCCGAAGGCGGCCGCCGGCATCAGAAAGCCGATCGCGCCGTCTCCCCCGGCCGCGAACACGGCCGCCCCACGGGCCGACACCGCGGCGAGCACCACCAGCAGGCCGAACAGGGACATGCGGCGCATCGAGTTCCAGACGTTCCGTTGGAACCTGTACAGGTAGAGCGCAGGCAACCCGACCACGATGGCCACCGCCGCCGCCAGCGCTACGTATCGGGGCGCCGCCCGCCCGAGCAACCGCGCATCGGACAGCGCCGCCTCGATCTCCTCGGTTACCTCCTGGCCCTCCTCCACGATCACTTCACCGGCTTCATACCGGATGGTCAGGGGGACGACCTCGGCGGCCTCCTCCTCCCGCTGACCCTCCGTAGCCACGGCGTCGACCGTCTTGTTGGCCGCGAGGAACACGGTGGCCACTTCCGGGACCACCTGGGAGACCTGCTGCCATATCGCCGAGTCGGCATCCGGAAGCTGCACGAACCTGGGCGTGGAGCGAATCTGTATCTGGACCTCGCGCAGGTCCTCGCTGAGGATCCCCCCGTCGGTATTGAGAGCCTCGGTCGCCAGCAGGAGGGTCTCGCGTTCGATCGAGAGCAGCCACGGCTCCTGGCCCCGGATCTCGCGCAGGACGTCCCCCGTGGCGATGTCCACAAGGAGGGAGACCGCACTGTCCGACAGCAGCAGGCCGCGCGCCTGGAGGCTGGCCAACTGGGTGTCCTTGGAGGTCACGGCGGGGCGCAGGGGGATGTGGATCGTAACCGTCGCCTGGCCGTCCACGAGCTCAACTTCCTGGGAGAGGAGCTGCTCGGGGCCGGTCAACCTGTCGGGAACGGAGTCGGTATCGATCAGAACGGCCGCGGGTCCCGGCGCCATCCGTCCGACCGAGTAACGACCGTCCGAGAACGTGACCGTCTCGAAGCGGGTCCCGGTCGCGTCGTAGGCCACCACCCTCACGTCACCGAGGCCGTAATCCACCGCGAGGTTGAAGAACCCGTTGGCATCGGTATCGATGAAGACCCGCCCGTTGACACCGGCCGTCGCGGTCACGGCGGCGGGCAGGGTGGTGGGCGTGGGCGCCTCCTGGGTGTCCGTGGCCGGTTCCTGCCCCGGCTCCGCTCCCGGATCGACAGTCGTGACGACGGTCGTCGCGACGGTGGTGGTGGGTACCGTCTGGCGGACCACGGTGCTCGTCGTGGTGACCACCGGCAACGGGCGGGCGCCCTGATCGACGGTGGCGGCCCGCAGCGACTGGAAGAAGGCCCGGATGTCGTTGATCACGATGGCGTCGATTTCCTCGTGCCGCCCGTACACCGGGTCCACCGCATCCCGCGCCGCCTGGCGGGCGACCTCGGTGGCAGCGGAGTCCTGGATCTCGATCGGGGACTCGGCCACGAAGGACTGGGGCGCCGGCTCCCCCACCACCACCTGGACGGTGGTGAACTCCTGGTTGATCAGCATGCCGGCCCAGGAGAGTGCAGCGGTAGCCACCAGAATCAGCCCGGTGATCACGGCCCTGACGCGGCGTGTCATCGGCCGGTCGGCCCCTTGTCCGCCGCCTCGTAGGCTTCCACGATCTCTGCCACCAGACGGTGGCGAACGACATCGGCGGCGTCCAGGTGGACCACCGCGACGTCCCGCACCTGCCCCAGGATTCCCCGGGCGTGGGCCAGCCCCGACAGGCGATCCGGCGGCAGATCGACCTGGGTGGCGTCGCCGGTGATGATCATCTTCGAGTTGAACCCCAGCCTGGTCAAGAACATCTTCATCTGCGCCCGGGACGTGTTCTGCGCCTCGTCCAGCACCACGATCGAGTCGTTGAGCGTGCGGCCCCGCATGTAGGCCAGGGGGGCGATCTCGATCGTTCCCCTCTCTATGTAGCCCATGACGTCGTCGGGCCCGAGCATCTCGTACAAGGCGTCGTACAGCGGTCGGAGATAGGGGTTGAACTTGGCCTCCAGATCGCCGGGCAGGAAGCCGAGCCTCTCCCCTGCCTCGACCGCCGGCCTGGTGAGGACTATCCGCTTGACCTTCCCCGTGATCAAGGCCTCCGTGGCGGCCGCCATGGCCAGATACGTCTTGCCGGTCCCGGCCGGTCCGATCCCGAAGACGAGAGTCGACCGACGGATCGCCTCGACATAGCGGAGCTGGCCCACCGTCTTGGGCCGGATGATCTTGCCTCGGGCCACTTCGATGGTCTCCCCCAGGACACCACTGGGAGAGGGCACCGAGTCATTGACCATCTGTATCACCCGATTCACACCTTCCGGCTCCAGACTCATGCCCCGCTGCGCGAGCATCAGCAACTCCTCCACCACTTTGTGGGCGCGGCGGGCCGCCCGTTCGTCGCCCTGG
Organism: Acidimicrobiia bacterium; assembly: GCA_009838635.1. Lineage (GTDB taxonomy): Bacteria > Actinomycetota > Acidimicrobiia > Spongiisociales > Spongiisociaceae > Spongiisocius. The sequence continues at coordinate 14,595 of VXRE01000008.1, forward strand.
AACACGATCTCGTCACCACGCGCCACGATCACAGCTTCGGGATATGCCGTTTCCACCATCCGGAGGTGGGAATCCCGTTCGCCGAGCAGGTCCAGCATCAGGCTGATGCCGGGGACATGCAGAGTGAGGGCAGGCGGCGCGGAGGGAAGCATTAACGAGGCAGGGCGATGGTGCGGAGCTCCAAAGGCCCGTTCAGGATACCACGAGAGCCTGGACTATCGATGACCAGCACTAGTGGTTCTTGCCGCGGATGGCAGGTCGGGCCCGCGCATCGGCGCCTCACAGGAGCTCTTCACCACCGGCATCGGCGAACTGGCGCAGTAGCTTGCGCTGGGTCCGGCTGAGCCTGGTGGGCACCACCACCTTGACGCGCAGGTAGAGATCACCTCGACGAGATGTGCGCAGGCGGGTGATCCCCTTTCCGGCCACCCGGATGACTTCCCCGTGCTGGGATCCGGCCGGCACCCTGATCCGATGGGTCCCGCCATCGAGGAGAGGCACGTCCACATGGGTTCCCAGCGCCGCGGCGGCCACGCCCACCGAGACTTCGCTGATCAGGTCGTCCCCATCGCGCTCGAAGACAGGATGGGGCTCGATGACCAGATCGATGTAGAGGTCGCCCGCGACGGCCCCGCGGCGACCGGCTTCCCCCCGGGTCGGGAGGCGGAGGCGGTTACCCCCCCCCACGCCGGCAGGAATGTCGACCTGCACGGTCTTCTCCCCCTCCCGGACTCCCTCTCCGCGGCAGGACCGGCACGGATTGGCCAGCACCGACCCGTCGCCCCGGCAGGACCGGCAGGTGGTCAGGGTCATCAACGAGCCGAACACGCTCCGCCGGGCCATCCTCACCTGGCCGCTCCCTCCGCAGATCCGGCAGGCCTGGAGGCCGGCGCCGTCTCCGGAACCCGAGCCTTCACACGACCCGCAGGCCAGGGCGGTCCGGAACACGACCGACTTCTCGACCCCGAAGGCCGCCTCCTCCAGAGTCAGCACCACGTTGACCCGTACGTCCCGACCTCGATTGACCCGTGGCTCCCGGGAAGCCGCTCCGAAGATGCTGCCGTCACCGAAGACGGAACGCAGCAGGTCGTCAAGAGAGCCCGGGCCTTGGAAGAACGCGCCCGGATCCAGTGTCTCCCCACGGTCGTACCGCGCGCGCCGCTCGGGATCGGACAGGACCTCGTATGCCTCCGCAACCTGGCGGAAACGGGCCTCGGCCGTTGGATCGTCGGGATTGGCGTCCGGGTGGGACTCCCTGGCCAGCCGCCGGAAGGCGCGCTTGATCTCGTCTCGGGACGCGTCGCGCTCAACATCCAGGATGCGGTAATAGTCGGCCATCTTGGTCTCTCTGCCGTGGGTGTATCAGTTCTCGCCGAGGCTCTCGTCGAGACCGACCCCGATGTCCTCCAGGACCCGGATGGTCCGGCCGTAGTCCATTCTCATCGGTCCCAGCACCCCGAGCCGGCCGCCGGGACCGGAGGACTCCTCGCCGTAGGTGGTGGTCACGAGAGAGATGTCCGTGGCGGAGTCGATGCCCAGCTCGGATCCGATCCGCACCTCGGTACCGGCAGGGAGGTGCCCCAGTACCTCGAGCAGGGACGCCTCCCGCTCCAGGACGTCGAGAACACCCTGGACCTTGGAGAGCTCTCCCCAGGCAGCCGTCAAGTGGGGCGCCGAACCCATGTACAGTTCGTGGTCCGGTGCGGTGGTGTTCTCGAAGGCCGCGGCCGCCTGCTGCAGGATCGATGCGGCGCCCTCGGTGGGCTTTGTGAGGGACATCGACTCCAGGTCGAAGCTCTCGGACAGTGGGGTGCCGACCTGGAAGCGACGGATCAGCGTCTCGGCTTCCCGCACCTCGGATCCGCCCACGGGCTCAGGCAGCTGCAGGAGTGTCTGGGATACCCGTCCGGCCAGCGTCACCAACACCATGAGGACCGTGTCGGCCGTGGTACGGACCAGGTGCACCCCGCGGATGACCTCATTGGCCATGCTGGGGCCGGTCACGACTGACGGGAAGTGCGTGATCTCGCTGAGCAGGGCCGACGTGGCCTTGAGCAGGCGGCCCAACTCCGTCTGGACGGATGCGAAGAACTCGGCCACCCGGGCTGAGGCAACCGGCGCCTCCCGTGGACGCATCAGGCTGTCCACGTAGTAGCGATAGGCCTGCGGCGTCGGGACCCGCCCGGCGGATGTGTGAGGTTGGAAGGCGTAGCCGGCGGCCTGGAGGGCCACCAGTTCTGTCCGGATCGTGGCGCTGGAAACCGGCAGGTTGCCGGCCTCGAGAATAGCGCGGGAACTCACCGGCCCACCCGTGCGGATGTGCTCCTCGACCATGGTGCGCAGGATCCGGGCCCGCCGACCGTCCAACATGGCCGGATATGATACCCGCGCCCTCGGGCGCTGCCGGGGGACGATGCGGGGAGACGGCGCCGTTGGAATGGCCGGTCGGGCCTGCTAGCCTCGCGGCTCTCGCATACCCCACCCTTCGAAGAGATGCCACACACCAAGTCACAGGAAAAGCGCGACCGGCAGGCCATCGCCAACCGGGGCCGCAACCGGGCTATCCGTTCCGAGTTGAAGACCCGGACACGTCACGTGGAGGAAGCCGCCGCGAGCGGCGACCGTGAGGCAGCCGAGCAGGCTCTGAGAATCGCACAGAAGCGCACCGATCAGGCTGTGGCCAAGGGTGTGCTCAAGAAGAACACCGCCAACCGCCGCAAGGCCAAGCTGGAGCGCCTAGTTTCTAGTCTCTAGGCATCATTTAAGTTAGCGACTAACAACTAGCAACTAGCCCCGATACCAGTAGCACAGGGCAGCCACCAAACGCTCCAGGGTCGGCAGGTGGGTCTCCTCCGGCATGCTCTTGAGCGTGGCATCGGTCCTGCGAACCGCGTCCACGGCTCTGTTCAGATCCTCTCTCGACATGGCCCGTCCCGCCTGCCACGCCTTCCTGGTCGGGTAGGCGCCGGGCTTGGCGCGTATCCACTCGGCGAAGGTAGCCATGTCGGGAGCCGCCGCCGCCAGCGCCCTCTTCCGGAGGTCGTTCTCGATTGCCGCCACGATGACGAGAGGGTGCCCGTGGGTGAGAAGATCATGCAGCCGTCGGATGGCGTCGTCCACCACTCCCTTGGCCAGGGCGTCGGTCAGCTTCCAGAGGGGCTGATCAGGCCGGTTACGGAACCGCTCCAGGACGATCTGATCCGTGACCGGGCCGTCGACGGTGCTCAACTGGTCGAGAGCCTGGTCGATGGCGCCCACGTCGGACCCGAAGCGTTCGATGAGGGCCTGAGCAGCATCCGAGCCGAGGCGGAGCCCGCGCCCGCGAGCGGCGTTGCGTACCCACCCCGCAACATCCCCGTCGGCCAGCTTGCGGACGGCTATCACCTCGGCATTCCTCCTCACGTGGGCGGCGAGCGGGGTCGGAAGCTTCCCGGTCGTGACCAGCACCACCGGCCGGCTCCCATCAGCATGGTCAGCAAGCAACTCGGCCACCACGGCCGCCTCATCGGCCTGGAGTCGATGGGCATCCATCAGCATGACGCCGGTGCGCCCGCCGAACAGCGATCCGGACTGCAGGGCGGGCACGATCGGCTCGACCTCGGGTCGCAGCATTCCCTCTCCCCCTACCGACTGGCCCCGGCCCGGCACGGCGATCCGGATGACTTCGGACGGTTCGAATCCGGCGCCGGTGAACAGTTCGCCGGCGCGGTCGAGCAGGCCCCGCCGGTCGCCCGGGCCGGGATTCGTCGGACCCCTCAGGTGGGTGAGCGTCTTCACTAGTGGTCCGTCTGCGAGGGGACCACTAGAGGTTCCAACCCCCGCCGACCTGGATGAAGGCCCCGGTTACGTAGCCGGCCTCGTCGCTCATGAGGAAGGTGACCGCTTCCAGGACGTCGTCCGCGGTGCCGTGGCGTCCTGCGGGTATGCGGTCCCGATCCGGCAGCGGATCGGAGTTCTCCAGGATGCCCGGGAGGATGGCGTTCACCGTGACGCCGCGGCCGGCTTCCGCCCTGGCCATGGTCCGGGTGATCATGAGCACTCCCATCTTGCCGATGTGGTACGGAAGGGTACGGGGCCGGGCGGTGATCCGATCGGCGCCCGCGTCGGAGATGTTGATGATCCGGCCCCCCTGCTCTCGCAGGAGGGGCAGTACGGCCCTGGACACGTAGTAGGTGGCCGTAGCCGTCGATGCGATCTGGGACTCCCACTCTTCGGCGCTCAGGTCTTCGTAGTCCTTGAGCAGGAAGAGGCCGGCATTGTTGATCAGCACGTCGAGTCCTCCCAACTCCTGGGAGACGGAGCCGGCCATCCTCTCGACGTGCTCCGGGTCGGTGACGTCCGCCCGGAGGGCGAGGGCC
>VXRE01000105.1 GCA_009838635.1 Acidimicrobiia bacterium
CGCCCCGCCCGCCCGATCCGCCGGCGGGCCTTCCCTTGGGGCGGCGACCGACCTGACGGAACGAGACGGCGCCGGCCCCGCCGTTACCGGATCGAAGATGGACGCGGACCTGGTCGATGAACACGATTCCACCGTCCCACGGTCAGGGACGTTCCTTACCGGACGTCCCGACGATCAGTGAAGGTCGGTCAGGACACTCACCCGGCGGCGCCCACCCTGCCGGTGGTACTTCACCGTGCCCGGAGCGATCGCGAAGAGCGTGTCATCGCCCCCACGGCGTACGTTGACTCCCGGATGGATGCGGGTGCCCCTCTGGCGGACCAGGATGGTCCCCGCCCTGATCTCCTGACCATCGAAGACCTTCGGGCCGAGCCGCTTGGCGTGCGAATCACGGCCGTTCTTGGTGGACCCTCCACCCTTGGTCTTGGACATACACGCCTCCTCTAGATCCGATGACTCAACTGATGGCGCCCACGTGGGTTATCTCGAGGCGGGTGTGCCGCTGGCGATGGCCCTTCCGGCGCCGGTACCCGGACTTGTTCTTGTACTTGAACACCTCGACCTTGCGGCCCTTGACGTTCCCGAGCACCCGGGCCCTGACCTGCATTCCGGCGAGATCTTCCCGGCTGGTGATCACAGCGCCCTCGTTGTCGACCACCAGCAACGGGGTGAAGGTGACCTCGTCCCCGGCGTCCTTCAACAACTCCACGTCTATCACGTAGCCCTTGGACACCCTGGTCTGCTTGCCACCCGAGCGGATGATCGCGTACATGTCGGAATACAACCTTTCGACCGTCAACCAGCCGGACACTCTCCACAGCCCGGACCCCGGTTCACATCGCTACCTTGTCGCCCACCGGACTGATCGGAACCCCCGAGGTGGCCGCCTTCTCGTGGAGCACGAGGCCGCGCCCGTCACAGGTGGGACATGGATCGGAGAAGGATTCTATCAGACCGCTGGACACGTTCTTGCGCGTCATCTCGACGAGACCGAGACTCGACACGGAATGCACCTGGGTGGTGGTCTTGTCCGAAGCGAGCGCCGCCCGGAGCCGCTCCAGAACCGCCTCGCGGTTCTTCTTGACCTCCATGTCTATGAAGTCGATGACGATGATCCCGCCGATGTCTCGCAGGCGAAGCTGGCGCCCGATCTCCTCGGCGGCCTCGAGGTTGTTGTGGAGAACGGTGTCCTCGAGATTCGCCTCGCCCACGTACTTGCCGGTGTTCACGTCAACGACCGTAAGCGCCTCGGTCCGGTCAATCACCAGGTGTCCCCCTGATGGCAGCCATACCTTGCGGTCCAGCGCCCGGCGGAGCTGGTCGTCCACCCGGAAGCGGCTGAACAGGCTCTGATTGCGGTCCTGGCTGAGGTGCACCCGGTCGACCAGTTCAGGGGAGACCTCCTTCAGATACTTCAGGACCGCCTCGTGAGCCCGGCGATCATCTATCAGCAGGCGCCGGAAGTCCCCGGTGAAGTGCTCGCGGATCACCCGGATCAGGAGGCTGGGCTCCTCGTGGATCAGCCGGGGCGCGGACGCGCCCTTGGCGGCTTCCTCAACCTCCGCCCACTTGGCCTTGAGGCGGGCGATATCAGCCACGATCTCCCGCCTGGACGAACCGGCAGCCGCCGTGCGCACGATGAGACCGAAGCCGGGTGGCCGCTCCGCCTGGAGCAGCAGTCGCAACCGGTTGCGCTCCGCCTCGGGGAGGCGACGGGATATACCCAGCATGGAGTTCTTGGGTGACAGCACCAAGTGCCGACCGGGCAAGGTCATCTGGCTGGTGAGCCGTGGTCCCTTACTTCCCATCGGGTCCTTGTCGACCTGGACCATGATGTGGTCGCCCTGCTTGAGCTGGCGCTCGATGCGCGGTCCTCGCCCGTGCGTGCGCCGGGACGAATTGAGGTCGCCGGCGTAGATGACGCCGTTCTTCTCCGTACCGATGTCCACGAAGGCCGCTTCCAGACCCGGCAGCACGCTGCGGACGACACCGTTGTAGATGTTGCCGACCAGCGACTCGTTCTCGGACCGGTGGACGTAGTGCTCCACCAGGAGCGAGCCCTCCAGCACCACTATCTGGGTCTGGTGGGGTAAGACCCGGACCAGCATCTGGCGGCGTCCGGCCGCCGGAAGCGGAACCGTTCCCTCTGTGTGGGAATGCGAGCGACCCCGCTGGCGGCTCCCGGAGCGGGCCGACCCCTGCCTGGTCTGTCTCTTCTTCCGCTTGGAAGCGGTCCTGGAGGCCTGTTTGGGCCTGGCAGGCAGTTCTCGTACCCGCCGGACCTTTACTGTCTTACCGCTGATCTTTCTGGTTGTTCGTTCTTCGGTCGATTCGTCGCCGACTCCGCGGCGAACTATTTCGGCTGTCTTGCGCCGAAAGAAAGGCATTACGGATGTCTCCTTGATCTGAAAGGACGCACGCGACTGCAAGGGCAGAAACCAAGATCCATCGGACGGCGGCGCAACCAGAGCGGGCAGGGCCTCTGGTCTGCTGCTCCGTCACGGTCTCCGGTCCCTTCTCCTGTCGGTGCGACTACTGCTTCTACGTATGCCGGTGGGTTCCGGCCTGCGCGGGCCCTCCCCGCGGGTCCACGGTCGACACGGGAGGCAAACGATTCCCGTGCCGGCAACGTCTCGTTCGTTTCCGTGACTTACCGAACCACTCGAGGGCGAGCGGATTGGTGCTCGCTCCGGATACGCCTGGTCGAAGGTCCACAAGTCCTAGCGCCACTGCGGCTTTCCCGCAATCATCCCGGAGAGAATGCTGCCCACGAGGAACGGTCTTCCGGGCTCGGTAGGGGGCGACTGATGTCAGGCTCGGTCGAGCCGCCACCCACCGCCGGGGATACTAACACCCGGTTCAGAGATCGCGTGCCTCCGGCCGGTCGCTGACCGGCGATCTGGACCTCCAGACCGAGTTCACTATCCCCAGCCCGCCCGCCATGGCGATCATGGCCGAACCACCGGCGCTCATGAACGGCAGCGGGAGCCCGGTGACCGGGACCAGGCCGACCGTCATGCCGATGTTGACGAATATGTGGAAGGCAAGGAGCGCTGCCATGCCTACCGCGATCATGGACCCGAACGCGTTAGGCGCTCCCGCGGCCACGATCAGCACGCGCCATATCAGGATGGCGTAGGCGAGGATCACCGCCGAACCGCCGATGAAGCCGAACTGCTCCCCCACCGCCGTGAAGATGAAGTCGGTGGTCTGGGAGGGAATGAAGCTCAGACGGGTCTGCGTGCCCTGGAACAAGCCCCTTCCCACGAGCTGGCCCGAGCCGATGGCGATCTGGCTCTGGTAGAGATTCCAGTTGACGCCCTGCAGGTCAGAGGCCTGGTCGAAGAAGCCGGCAAGCCGGGCGATCTGGTAGGACTTGAGGATGTCGAGCTGGAACACCGCGATCACGCCAACGACCCCGGAAGCCCCGAGGACCAGCATCTGGCGAATACTGGAGCCGGCTACGAACAGCATGCCCACGGTGATGAAGCCCACCACCAGCATGGTGCCGAGATCGGGCTGTAGGAAGATGAGGAAGCTGGGCGCGGCCGCCATCAGGAGGGCGGTCCCGAGGGACCTCCACGACAGACGTCGCCTGGCCCCCCTGGTCAGCAAGCTCGCCAGCGCGACTATCAGGGCAACCTTGGCGAACTCGGATGGCTGGAACTGGAAGGCGCCCACGGGGATCCACCGGGTAGCTCCCTTTTGGGGAGGGGCGAACAGGACGCCGATCAAGGCGATCATCATGATGCCGTAGATGAGGAACGGAAAGCGCCGGTACAGGCGGTAGTCGATCATCGAGGACGCCACGTAGGTGACCAGCGCCACGCCCGCGAAGATCATCTGCCTACGCATGGCCGACGTGGGATCGCCCGTCTCCTCGTCAAGCCGGACGAACGTGGACGAGTAGACCATCACGCTGCCCAGGGCCATGAGAGCGGCCATCAACACGAACACGATGACGTCCGGAGTGGGCCTGGGACGGTCCTCGAATATCCCGCCCACGCCGTCCAGGGAAGGCCCCAACACCGCCATGGTTACCGCTCCGTGTCCTCGCCGGCGACCAGGGGTGTGACCCCGGCACCCAGCAGGTACTGGAATATGGCTCGTGCCGCCGGCGCCGCCACTGCTCCTCCCGAGCCTCCCTCGTCCACCATCACGGCGACGACCCACCTCGGAGCATCGATCGGCGCCACGCCGACGAACCATGCCGTCGAGTCGTGGAAGACGCCTTCCTGGTCGGTGAACGACTGTGCGGTGCCGGTCTTGCCCCCGACCACCTCCACCAGCCCGCCCAGATCCTCGAATGCGCGCCTTGCGGTGCCGGAACGGACCACGGAGGTCAGGTCCGTTCTCAGGGACGCCACGGTGTCCGGGCTGATGTCCACCGACCGGAGCACGCGGGGCTCGAGGGTTCGCAGGCGCTCCCCGTCGGCCGTCTCTATAGCGTCCGCCACCCTGGGCTGGTAGACGGTGCCCCCGTTGAGCATCGACGCGTAGGCAACCGCCATCTGGAGGGGCGTGGCAACGATCGGGCCCTGGCCGACCACGATGTTCATGAGGTCGCCGCCGAGCCAGCCCTCCGCACGTACCCGCCACGGCTGCCGTTCCCGCCATTCCTCGAAGAGCTGGCGGTCGCCCAGGATTCCCTCGTGCTCGAACGGGAGGTCGACCTGGGTGGGGCGACCTATCCCGACCGCCCGGGCCCATTCCTGCACTATCCCCTCCCGGTCGGTCCGGGCGTACGCCCTCCAGATCGACAGGGCCACCTCCCAGAAGTAGATGTTGCAGGATCGCCGGAGGGCATCGTGGAGGTTCTGCGGCCCGTCCGACTCCGGATAGGTCCAGTTCCTCCATAGGTGCTGCGAGTCGTCTCCGAAGTCATGCGCCAGCTGCGAGGAGCACTCGATGGTCTCCTCCGGGGTGGACACTCCGTCCGGGAATATGTTCTCCTCCATGGCGGTCACGTAGGTGATGGACTTGAAGGTGGACGCGGGCGGCTTCACACCCTGGATGGCCAGGTTGTTGAAGGCCTGACGTTCCGACAGCTCTTCGAAGGAATCGACATCGATGCCGCCCACGAAGGCCTGCGGCTCGAAGGTCGGATAGGAGGCCATGGCCAGGATGGCGCCCGTGTTCACCTCCATCACCACGGCTGTGGCTCGCTCTGTAGGCTGTGGCGTCTCGGCCGGATCCTCCTCTTCCTGGGTCTCCTTCAGGGCGTTGGACAGCTCGATGGCCTCGACCAGGATCCTCTCGACCTCGGCCTGGGCCTCGACGTCAAGGGTCAGCCGGACCGTGGCGCCGGGAGTCGGATCGACGGTCCCGATCTCCTCGAGAATGGTGCCTTCGGGGTTTATCCGGTACACGTGCTTCCCGGGCGCCCCCCGCAGGAACTCCTCGTACTCCCGCTCCACCCCGAGCTTCCCGATCGGCGTGTTGGTGTCGACTATGGGTAGTCGCTCGAGATCGCCCGGGGAGGGCAACCCCATGTGACCCAGTACATGCCCCATCAACGACCCCTGCGTGTACCCACGAACGGGCAGGGCGCGAACCGTGACACCCGGCAGGGTGGCTCGCTGCTCCATTATCAGATAGGCCGTGTCGGCGTCGATCTCGAACTCGGGCAGGGCGGCCACCTCGCCTGACCCGGTTCGCTCCACCGCCTGGCGGACCTCGACAGGCGACAGCTCGAGGATGGCCGCCAGCCGCTGGAGTACGTCGTCCTCGACCTCGATCGGGAGGAGCGACCGATCGATCTCGATTATGAGACCCGGTACGGAAGTGGCCAGCACCATGCCGTTCCGGTCGACAATGTCACCCCGTGGCGCCGCGATCGACTCGCTGCTGACGATGTTCTGGTCGGCCTCCACAAGCCACTCCGGGCCTGCGGCCAGCTGCACGAACCACAGCCGGAAGAACAGGATCGACAACGCCCCCGTGAACAGCAGGGCCAGGATGCCCACCCGCCAACTGTTCGTCACCTGCTCGCGACCGTCGGGCCGCCTCCTATCGCTCATATGCGGCGCCGCATCCGGTTACGGCGCGGTCCGGCGACCCACGAGAACAACCTGTCGGCCAGCGGCAGAACGCCCAGCGCGAACACCATGTTGTAGATCGGCACCAGCAGCAGTGTCCTGATGATGTCGGGGTTGCCCAGCGTGCCCTCTCCGAACAGGGTGCCTATGAGGGCGTTGGTGACCAGCGTCACCAGCGTGATCCCGCCGACGGTCATCACGCCGACCGGGAGCCCGTAGTCGAAGCGATCCCGACTCCGCACCGTGATGTAGGAGCCGACCGTGAACGCAAGTCCACTCAGACCCAGGGGCGCCGATCCGAGCACGTCCAGCAGCAGCCCGCCCAGGAAACCCAGCAGGACGGCCGCCTCGGGCTTGAGCCATATCGCGCCCACCACCACGACCAACAGGACTACGTCGGGGCTGGCGCCAAGGGGCCTGATGCTGTGGAACACGCTGGTCTGGACGAGGGCCGCCGCCATCACCAGCAGCAGGGAGAGCAAGAACCGCAGACCCTCCATTCACGCTCCCTCATCCGCGTCGCCGTCCCGGAATTGGGGCGCGGGAGGCCAGGGGATGACCGCCACGTACTCGAGGCGTTCGATATCACCCATCGGCTCCACCCGGACCCCGATGGTCCCGAACTGCGGGTCCGCCGCCTCGGCCACGATGCCGACATCCAGGTCCTTCGGGTAGGCGTTGGAGTCTCCGTAGGGCCCGAAGGTCACCAGCAGCTCGCCACCCTCCAGCGGACCGGATGCCTCGAGGATGGAGAGTTCCAGCGCTCCGGCGCCCTGTCCCGTCACCACGCCCCGCTGTCCGTCGGGTAGGCGCACGGTGACCGCAGGCGCCCGGCGCGACGTGATCGGAATGACACTGGCCCCGGCCTCACCCGCCTCTGACACCAGGCCGATCAACGCTCCCTGCCCGTCGACCACCGGCTGGCCGGTATGGACCCCGTCACCGGTACCGCGGTCGATGGTCAGGGTCGGGTCGAGGGTCCCCCCGCGGGCCGTGACCTCGGCCGAGACCGAGAGTTGGTACAGGTCCTCGCCGAGCCGCAGCGCCAGCAGCGTCTCCAACTCGGACACCTGGGACTCGAGATGACCGACCTGAGCCGCTTCCCGCTCCAGGGACTCGATCCGGTCCCGGAGGCGCTGGTTCTCCTCGCGGAGCCCGGCCAGGTTGGACAGGCCGTCGGAGAAGCTCACCACCGGCGTCACCACTGCGTTCACAGCCGCTTGGAGCGGCGCCATCACCACTTGTACGGTGCTGCGAAGGTCGGCCCCGAAACCACCTCTCGACGCCCGGATGTCAAGAGTCATGAGGGTCAGGGAGACTACGAGTAGGGCGATCGCGACGTAGGCGGACCGATCGGTCGGGGCGACCCTCCTCCCTCTGCCTCCGGCGCGCTGGCGGTGTTGTCTACCGGCACTCGAGAGTCTTGGCGGAGCGGAGATTTCCCTGACCCTTCATTTCATCATCCGGCGGATCCGGCTCCCGGACCTGGAACCACTCAGAATCGGCCGGATGACTCGAGGACTCCCTGCAGGACGTCGAACTGTTCCAGGCATCGGCCGGATCCGACCACCACCGACTGGAGGGGCCGTTCGGCGATCTCGACCCGCAAGCCGGTCTCGAACGCCAACCGGTGATGCAGTACCTTGAGCAGGGCTCCGCCACCCGTGATCGTGATGCCCACGTTCATCAGGTCGGCGGCCAACTCCGGCGGGGTGTTGTCCAGCGTGTACCGGACCGCATCGATCATCATGGACAGTGGCTCCTGGATGGCCGCCCTTACTTCAGAGGCGGTGAGCAGCACGGTCTTGGGCAAACCGGCCACCAAGTCCCGGCCCTTCACCTCGGCGCTCGGCTCGTTGTGATACGGATAGGCCGATCCGATCGCCATCTTGATCTGCTCCGCGGTGCGCAGGCCCAGCAGGAGGTTGTGCTCCTTCTTCACCCATTCGACGATCCGCTCGTCCATGTCGTCGCCACCCACGCGGACGCTCCTCGACACCACGATGCCGCCCATGGCGATGACCGCCACCTCGGTGGTCCCTCCCCCGATATCGACCACCATCGACCCGGTGGGCTCGTTGACGGGTAATCCGCATCCGATGGCCGCCGCCATCGGCTCATCGATGGTGAAGGCGTTGCGGGCGCCGGCGTGGTAGGCCGCCTCTTCCACAGCCCGCCGCTCCACCCCGGTGATGCCGGACGGGACGCAGATCACGATCCTCGGCTTGGCCCAGCGGCGGCGGTGCACCTTCTTGATGAAGTAACGGAGCATGCGCTCGGTGATGTCGAAGTCGGCGATCACGCCGTCCCGGAGAGGCCTGATCGCCTTCACATGGGAGGGGGTACGACCGATCATGCGCTTGGCGTCCATACCCACGGCCAGGGCCTCGTTGGTGTTGGTGTTGATCGCCACGACCGAGGGCTCGTTGAGCAGGACACCCTGGTTACGGACGTACACAAGGGTGTTGGCTGTACCCAGATCTACAGCCATGTCCTGGCCGGCAACGACGAACGGGTTATCTGGCATCGATGAAGGGTCCCTGTCGCTGTTCTCGGGCCAACTCTACCCTATGGAGGGGCTCAACGGACAGCCGGCCTGGTCTGCGCTCTGTTGCCATCAGCCGAACCAGAGCCCGAGCTCACGAGCGGCGCTCGCCGGGCTGTCGGATCCATGGACGATGTTCTCCCCTACCTCCAGGCCGAAATCGCCTCGGATGGTGCCGGGAAGGGCCACGGCCGGATCGGTCGCTCCGACCAAGGCTCGAGCCACCGTGACGGCCGACTCGCCCGACCAATGCATCGCGACCACCGGACCGGAGGTGATGTGCTCGATCAGGCCGTCGTAGAAGGGCTTCCCCTCATGCTCCGCGTAGTGCGCGGTCGCCGTGGCGCGGTCGGGTAGGACCATCTCGAGGCGATGCAGGTCGAGTCCCTTGGCTTCGAACCTGGAGATCACCTCACCTACCAGGCGGCGGCGCACCCCGTCGGGCTTCACCATTACGAAGGTGTCTTCGTGGGCCATCGCTGTGCCTGCCCTTTCATAGTTTCCAGTCGGTAGTCTCTGGTTGCACTGAAGACCGGCAACCATCCGGCGGTCAGTGGTCAGCGGTCAGTGGTCGGCCTAATCCAATATAAACTAGCAACTAGCAACTAGCAACTAGCAACTAGAACGGGCCGGGCCTCGCCTGCCACATAGAACGAGCCTGTCACCAGAACGGCGCCCTCGGTCCCACTCCACTCCTTGGCCAGCTCGACGGCGGCACTGACGGGCCTCACCCACGTGACCGGGATTCCCGGTAGCACCCTCTCCAGGGCCACCACCAGATCGCTGGGTTCGGCGGCTCGCTCATGATCCGCCGCGGTGGCGATGGCCTGACCGGCCAGCCCCTCGAACGGCGCCAGCATGGCGTAGATGTCCTTGTCCCGGAAGGCGCCGACCACGAGAGTCCAGTCCGCCGCCGGCATCTCCTCCCGTAGTGTCCGAGCCAGCGCGCCGGTCGCCTCCGGGTTGTGGGCGCCGTCAAGCACCACGAGTGGCGCCCGGCCCGCGACTTCCACCCGGGCCGGTACCCGGGTGCGGGCCAGTCCTTCCCGGACCGCCTCGGATGGCAGGGCACGCCCGAACAGTTCCTCGACCGCGGCAACGGCCACTGCCGCGTTGCCTGCCTGGTGGCGACCGTGCAGGGGGAGGTAGAGGTCGTCGTACTGCTCGTAGATCCCGTCGAGATCGTACGACCAGCCGCCCACCGACATGCGCAGGTCCTCGATCCGGAAGTCCCGGCCCACCGTCCGGCGCACCGCGCCCACTTCGTCCGCTCTCCGATCGGCCGCCGGGTCCACCTCATCGGGCAGGTCCCCCGTCACCAACACCCCGCCGGCCTTGAGGATGGCCAGCTTCTCGCGGGCTATCTCCAACTCGGTGGTCCCCAGGTACTCGGTGTGATCCATCGAGACACCCGTCAGGACCGCCACCTGGCTCTCCAAGACGTTGGTGGCGTCGAGGCGGCCCCCCATCCCCACCTCGACCACGGCCACGTCCACTGCCTCGTTGGCGAAGAGGGTGAAGGCAGCGGCAGTGGTCAGCTCGAAGTAGGTGGCCCGCTCCCCGGTCTCGGCCTCCAGCAGATCCACGAACGGGGCGACATCCGTAACGGCCCGCGCGAACTGCTCCGGCGTCGCCATCTCCCCGGCCACCTTGAACCGTTCCTCCACCCGCTCGAGATGTGGGGACGTGAACGTACCCGACTTGAGACCCATAGCATCCAGCACGGAGGCCGCAACCGTGGTAACCGTCGTCTTGCCGTTGGTCCCGGTGATGTGGATGGCCGGGCTGCGGAGGTGGGGGGATCCCATCATCTCCAGCAGCCGGTGTATCCGCTCGAGTCCCGGCTTCCACCCCAACTCGATGTGCCGATCGAGATACGCGACGGCGCCGTCGTAGTTCATCCGCTCAAGGGGTTGGCCGGGTGCGGACCGGCATCCCGGCCGGCATACCGGCTAGGCAACCACGTCTCCGAGCGCCTCGATCTGAGCCACCAGCCGATCGACCAGGGCTCTGGAAGCGTCCGCCTTCTGCTCCTCCTTGGCCACGACCTCCCCAGGGGCGCGGGATCGGAAGGCCGGGTTGGACAGCTTGGCCTCCGACTTCTGCAGCTCGGCGCGTGCCTTCCGGAGGCGGCGTGCCAGCCGCTCCTGCTCCGC
This sequence comes from Acidimicrobiia bacterium, assembly GCA_009838635.1. Lineage (GTDB taxonomy): Bacteria > Actinomycetota > Acidimicrobiia > Spongiisociales > Spongiisociaceae > Spongiisocius. The sequence continues at coordinate 10,740 of VXRE01000105.1, forward strand.
CCCGATGTCCATGACACCGCGGACCTCCACGTAGGCCTCCACCGGCCCGGCCGCCACCCGCAGGTAGCCGGGGCTCTCGGGCGGCGCACCCACCCGCGCCTTGACTCCCGCCAAGGAGGCCAACTGGGGCGCCCACCAGTCATCCCAGGCGCCGGCCGGATCATGGACGACCGCGTCGAGCTCCTCACGGGCGGCCCACCCGTGGTAGGACCGGGACCCCCTCAGGGCGGTGATCAGATCCTGGAGGTAGTCCATCCCTCCCGGCGCCGAGTAACGCGGGACTTCGGGCCACGACGAGACTATGAGCAGGTCATCGGCCACCAGATGGCTGTAGAGCTCCTCGGTCACGAACGGAATGGCCGGATGGAAGAACTTGAGCAGGTCACGCATGACCACACCCAGGGTCTGCCTTACCGGCGCCGCCTCGGGACCTCCGGCCGCCAGCACCGGCTTCGACATCTCGAGATACCAGTCGAACACCTCCGACCAGGCGAACGAGTACATGAGCGAGAAGGCATCCGCCAGTCGGTGCGCATCGGACAGCTCATCGAACCGCGCCGCCACCTCTCCCAAACGCGCCAGCACCCACCGGTCGACGGGGCCCGGGTCCTCCGGATATCCGCCGGCCCGCGGCACCGAACCGGGAGGCACGTGGATGAGGGCGAACCTGGTGGCGTTCCACAGCTTGTTGCCGAAGCGCCGGGCGGCATCCACCCAGCTGACGTCGAAGGGCACGTCGTGGCCCGGGGAGGCCGACTGCAGCAGGCTGAGCCGCAGGGCGTCGGCGCCGTACTGCTCGATCATCTCGAAGGGGTCCACGATGTTGTTGAGCGACTTCGACATCTTCCGGCCATCGGATGCCCGGACCAGCCCGTGGATGACGATCTCGCGGAACGGGACATCCCCCGCGAACTGCATGCCCATCTTCAGCATGCGGGCCACCCAGAAGAAGATGATGTCGTAGCCGGTGACCAGCACGTCGGTGGGATAGAAGCGTTGGAGGTCGTCCGTCTGCTCCGGCCATCCGAGCGTGCTGAAGGGCCACAGCGCCGAGCTGAACCAGGTGTCCAGGACGTCCTCTTCGGGTTGTAACCGCTCCGAGCCACACTTCACGCAAGCACTGGGCCGGGACGTGGCAACCATCACCTCGCCATCGGCCTCGCAGTACCACGCCGGAATCCGGTGACCCCACCAGAGCTGGCGGCTGATACACCAGTCCTCGAGGTTCTCCATCCAGCGGAAGTAGTTCCGTTCCCAACGCTTGGGAACGAACCTGGCCAGGTCCTTCTGCACCACCTCCACCGCCGGTCCCACCAACTCCGCCACCCGGACGAACCACTGCCTGGACAGGAGCGGCTCGATCGGCACGCCGCTTCGGGAGCAATGGCCCACCGTGTGGCGGTGCTCCTCGATGCGTCCGAGGTATCCGCCGGCTCTGAGAGCCTCCACCACCTGCTCACGGGCCTCGAACCGGTCCAGCCCGGCGAAGTCGCCGGCGGCCGTGGTCATCCTCCCGTCCTCACCGATCACCTGGACGGGGGCCAATCCGGTTCGTAGCGAGATATCGAAGTCGAGTGGATCGTGGGCCGGAGTGACCTTGACCGCCCCGGTCCCGAAGTCCGGGTCGACCGCCTCGTCAGCCACCACCGGGATGTCGCGCCCCATGAGCGGAAGGCGCACCGTGCGACCGATCACATGCCGGTAGCGATCATCGTCGGGATGGACGGCCACACCGGTGTCCCCCAGCATGGTCTCAGCCCGCGTGGTGGCGACGGTGATGCCGTCCCCACCATCCCCGTCCGCGAACGGGTAGGTGATGTGGACGAGTTGGCCGTCCACCTCCCTGTACTCGACCTCGATATCGGAGATGGCGGTCATGAGACCCGGAGACCAGTTGATGATCCGTTGGCCGCGGTAGATGAACCCCTTCTCGTGCAGGCGCACGAACACCTCCCGCACTGCCGCGGACAGACCCTCGTCAAGAGTGAAGCGCTCCCTCGTCCAGTCACACGAGTCCCCCAGGGCTCGCATCTGCTCGGTGATGGTGCCCCCCGATTGGCGCTTCCACTGCCAGACCTGCTCTACGAAGGCCTCCCGGCCCATGGAATGACGGCTAAGACCCTCCAAGGCGAGTTCCCGCTCCACGACCATCTGGGTGGCGATGCCGGCATGATCGGTTCCGGGTAGCCAGAGGGTGGCGTAGCCCTGCATACGCTTCCGCCGGATGATGGCATCCTGGATCGAGTGGTCCAGGGCGTGCCCGATGTGGAGGACGCCGGTCACGTTGGGGGGCGGTATGACGATGCAGAACGGCTCGCCGTCCGGATTGACCTCGGGGCGGAAGGCGCCCGACCCTTCCCAGACCGGATACCAGCGCGCCTCGACGCGCCGGGGGTCGTAGTTTCCCTGGAGGGGGTCGGAGGGACTGGTAGTCATTGCGGTGGTTGGAATCGGCCGCGCTTACCCGACCCCGGCCGGGCGGCTACGCGCTCTTCTCGCGGCGCTTCTCGATGTCACTGATCGCCAGCAGGGTCGGGTTGGTCTTCTCCTCGACCACCTTCCGGTCGACCAGCACCCGCCCGATGTCCGGCCGGGAGGGAAGCTCGTACATGGTGTCGAGGAGCACTTCCTCCATGATGGCCCGAAGACCACGGGCGCCGGTACCCCTCAGCATCGCCAGGTCGGCGATCGCCTCGAGGGCATCGTCCTCGAACACCAACTCCACGTCGTCGAGTTCGAAAATCCGCGCGTACTGCTTCACGAGGGCATTGCGAGGCTCCTGGAGGATACGGATGAGAGCCTCCTTGTCCAGCGCGTTCACGGTGGCCACCATGGGAAGCCTGCCGATGAACTCGGGGATCAGGCCGAACTTGATCAGGTCCTCCGGCATTACCTCCGAGAGCAGCTCCGGCTGGGGCCGGTCGGGACTGGACCGCAGATCTGCGCCGAACCCCACCACCTTGTTGCCGATCCGGCGGGAGATCACCTCCTCGAGCCCGGCAAACGCCCCACCCGAGATGAACAGCACGTCGGTGGTATCGATCTGGATGAACTCCTGATGCGGATGCTTGCGGCCGCCCTGAGGGGGCACCGAGGCCACCGTCCCCTCCAGTATCTTCAGCAGGGCCTGCTGCACACCCTCGCCGGACACGTCCCTGGTAATGGAGGGGTTCTCGGCCTTGCGGGCGATCTTGTCCACCTCGTCGATGTAGATGATGCCCTGCTCGGCTCGTTTGATGTCATAGTCGGCGGCCTGCAGCAGCTTGAGCAGGATGTTCTCCACGTCCTCTCCCACGTAGCCCGCCTCGGTGAGCGCGGTCGCGTCGGCGATGGCAAACGGCACGTTGAGCATGCGCGCCAGGGTCTGGGCCAGGAGCGTCTTGCCGCATCCGGTAGGGCCGATCAAGAGGATGTTGGACTTGGAGAGCTCCACCTCTTCCTTGCGGGGTGCTCCGGCTCGCACCCGCTTGTAGTGGTTGTAGACCGCCACGGCCAGGGTCTTCTTCGCTCGCTCCTGCCCGATGACGTAGCCGTCCAGGAAGTCGTACACCTCGGACGGCTTGGGCAACTCCCCGTCGTGCTCGGACTCCCTGGTGGAGAGGTCGTCGTCGAGTATCTCGGTGCAGAGGAGCACGCACTCGTCACAGATGTAGACCCCGGGCCCGGCGATGAGCTTCTTGACCTGCTTCTGCGAATGTCCGCAGAAACTACATTTGAGCAGATCGCTCCCGTCCCCGTACTTGGTAGCCACGCCTCAGAGGTCCTCGACCGCCACAAGTTCTCGGCTGGTGAGCACCGCGTCCACGATTCCGTGCTCCCCGTACTCCCTGGCCTCTTCGGCGAGCATCCAGAAGTCCCGGTCGGTGTCCTGTGCCAGCTTCTCGTACTCCTCGCCGGTGTGGTGGGCCAGGATCCGGTTGAGTTGTTCCCGCATCTGGACGATCAGGCGGGCCTGTATCTCGATGTCAGTGGCCTGCCCGCTCGCCCCTCCCTGCGGCTGGTGGAGCATCACCCGGGCGTGCGGGAGGGCGAACCGCTTCCCCTTGGCGCCTCCGGCCAGGATCACCGCGGCAGCCGAGGCGGCCATCCCCATACACACGGTGCTGACATCAGGCTTGATGTACTGGATGGTGTCGTAGATGGCGAACAGGCTGGTGATGGAACCACCCGGGGAGTTGATGTACAGGTTGACATCACGGTCGGGGTCCTCCGACTCGAGATGGAGCAGTTGGGCCATGACCAGGTTGGCCACCGCATCGTCGATCGGGGTGCCGAGGAAGATGATCCGGTCCTTGAGCAGGCGGGAATAGATGTCGAAGGCCCGCTCCCCCCGGCTGGTGGACTCGACCACCGTCGGTACCAGGTAGCCCGTGGCGGGAGGATCCGTGACGGCGCCCATCGGCGGCATGATGTCGCTCACTGCTCTCCTTACTCGGTCTCGTCCTCGACGGTCTCCGGGGCGCCGGGCGGATCGAACCGGAGGTCGATCAGGGACCCATCACCATCCGTAGGCACCACGGCTCTCATGAGGATGTCCAGTGCCCGGGTCCGCAGGATATCACCGCGCACGCTGTTTTCTAGAGCACTCCCCGCCATCTCCTCGGCGATGCTCTCGGCCGACTGTTCCGTTCGCGTGGCGAGAGCCTGATAGGCATCGAGGATTTCCTCGTCCCCGACCTCGATTCCGGTGTGCTCGGCAACCGAATCCAGCAACGCGCCAACCTGTATCTGTGCCGTGGCCCGGCCACGGAATTGTCCGAAGACGGCTTCGATATCCTGCCCGGTCGCCTCCACGTACTCCTCGACTGTCGACCCCTGCTTGTCGAGACGTCCGCGGAAGTCCTCGAACATCCGCACCGCGGACGCGTCGACGACGGCTTCCGGTATGTCCAGTTCCATCTCCTCGGCCAGCTCCGTCAGGAGGACGCCCCGCAGCTGGCTCCGCAACGAGTCGAGGCGCTCACCCTCCAGATCCTCGAGGACCTGTTCCCGCAGTTCGCTCGCGGTGTCGAAGTCGGTGAAGTCCGACACCCACTCATCGTCAAGATCCGGAAGGAGCTTCTCCATGACGTCGTCAACGACCACCCTCACCCCGATCACGGTGCCTTCGGCCAGCTCGCCGACCGCGACGCGCAGCGGCGCCTCGAACTCGACCACCGCGCCTGCCTCGCAGCCCAGGAGGTGATCGGTCAAGCCCTCGACGAGCGTCTCTACTCCCAATTCGTACATGAATCCAGTGGCCGCAGGCGTCTCCAGAGGCCGCCCCTCATGCGAGGAACTGAGGTCGATGGCCACGTAGTCACCTATCCGGCAGGGCCTCTCCACAGTCTCCAGCTCGGCAAACTGCTCTCTGTAGCGGTCCAGGTGTTGCCCGACTGCTTCCTCGCCGATCTCCTCGGGGACCTCCAGTTCCACCGTCCGTCCCTCATAGACGGGTGGAGTGGCCAGCGTCGGCCAGAGGCTCACGAAGAGGTCCACCTCGACACCCGCCTCGACCTCCCTGATGTCATCCACCACCGGCGATACCGCCGGTGTCAGGCCCGTGCCTTCCCAGACCGCGGGAAGCCGGTCTGTGAGCAGGTCCTCGATGGCATCGTTGCGGACCCGCTCCCTGCCGACGACCCTCTCCACCATGCGGCGGGGCGCCTTGCCACGGCGGAATCCGTTCACGTGGATGTCCCGCGCCAACCTGCGGGCGGCACGGGACTCGGCCGCCTCGAGGCGACTGCTGTCGAGCAGGAGGGTGATACGACGTTCGAAGTCGCTCACTTCAGCAACGGTGAATGACACGACACTCCCAGGAGTCGGGCTAGGCATGGCGCGGGTCGAACGACTCAGCACCAGGGTGACCGAGGGGATTCGAACCCCCGACCTCCTGGACCACAACCAGGCGCTCTAACCAAGCTGAGCTACGGCCACCGTGCGCCGGGCATCACACCCGGCTCCTTGTAATGCGGATTCGCCAGACACGGATCCGTACCGATCGTGGCGCGCCCCCGGAAGGATTCGAACCTCCGACCAAGAGCTTAGAAGGCTCCTGCTCTGTCCTCTGAGCTACGGGGGCTCATCACGGCCCTCCGCTCCGCGGGAGCCCGGTCCAGGACTCATCCGTCAGAGCGGGTGAAGGGAATCGAACCCTCACCGCCAGCTTGGAAGGCTGGAGCTCTACCATTGAGCTACACCCGCCGGTCTTCCCCATAATACATGCCGTACCCGGCCAGCCGGGACGCGCCCGCGGGCCGGACAGGTCCGCCAAAAGCGGAGGGCGAACGGCTAGCCTTCACACAGCCTGCCGGAAGGAGGTCCAGGTCGGGCTGGTCGGATTCGAACCGACGACCTCCTGCTCCCAAAGCAGGCGCGCTGCCAAGCTGCGCCACAGCCCGGTCGAGCACCCTCAGGAGCGCTCGTTGAATGGATTCTAACCCTACGAGCGCACGCGGGGACCGGGTTCTCCGTTTCGCTGCGGGCCTGGTCACCGTACTCGCCGTCCTGGCCGTCATCGCGTTGTTCTGGTCATCGGACGGAGAGTCCACGGAGCAAGCTCCAACGTCCAGCACCGTGGAGCACACGTCACCAACGGAGCCGGCAACCACCGTCGGGGAAGCCGGCACAGATACAGCCTCGCCTGTCACCAGCTCGGCCACGGGGACGACCAGCGGTCCGGTCACCCGGACGACCATCGAGACGGACTCAAACACGGGGGCTCCATCCGAGGAGCCCCCCTCGCAGCCGGCTTCCACGTTATCCCCGGCAGCTGCCGAGGACCGGGACTGCTCGCCTCGCATCCCGGAGGGCTTCCGCCCCACCGAGACCGATCCCGTTCTGGCCGGATTCGAGATCTCCCAGGCCACCTTCACCTGTGCTCACGACGTAGGTCTGGCCTTCGCCACCAATCCGCGGGCCGTAGCCACCTTGGCGGCAGGCGGTATCCGAGGTCCCATTCTCCTGGTCGGCGAGTGGTTCGATGAACGGTTGATGACCGAGCTCGGACGCCTGGCGCCGGAACGGATCGTGGCCGCAGGAATCAACGCCGGCCTGCTCCGAGACGCCCTCGCCGGATTCACACTCGAGCCGGTGGCGGTCGACTGGGATGCGAGTTTCCCGTCCGGAGCGACGGACCATGACCACGTCTGGCTGGTTGATCCGGTCATGCCATCCGCGCTCGCGGCGCTCGCCAACCAGCTCGGCGTCGGCGTGGTTGCTGTGGAGGGGGACCTTCGCGCGCTCCCGGCCCCGGAGCGGGAGATGATTGCCGGTGCCGGCACGGTGGCCCTGCTCACGGACCTGGAGGATGAGGCGGCCTGGCAACTGGAAGTGGTCCGGCGAAGCGAGGAGATACCAGGGGGCGGCCTGCTCATGTTCGGTGAGGGCGACGGCCGCCGGCTGGTGGCCGTATACGGCCATCCCGTGACCTCCGCCCTCGGAGTGCTGGGCGAGCAAGGCCCCCAAGAAGGCGTCGAGCGGCTCCGGTCGATCATGGAGGGATACGGCGGAGACGGCTCGATCGTGCTTCCCACCTTCGAGATAATCGCCACCGTCGCCTCGGCCGGCGCCGGTCGGGACGGCGACTACTCGTCCGAAACGGCACGCGATGTGATCAGGCCCTGGATCGAGATCGCAGCCGCCAACGATGTCTACGTGGTCCTCGACCTGCAACCGGGGCGCACCGACTTCCTGACCCAGGCAAAGATCTACGAGGAGTTCCTTCGCCTGCCCCACGTCGGCCTGGCTCTGGACCCCGAGTGGAGGCTGAAGCCCGACCAGGTCCATCTGCGCCAGATCGGTACGGTCGACGCGGCGGAGATCAACCGGGTGGTCGAGTGGCTTGCCGCGATAGTCCGAGAGGAGGCGCTCCCCCAGAAGCTCCTGATCGTCCACCAGTTCCGGTTCTCGATGATCACGAACCGCCCGCTGATCGAGACGCCGCCCGAGCTGGCGGTGTTGATCCAGATGGACGGGCAGGGAAGCCTCGAGGCCAAGTACAGCAC
>VXRE01000066.1 GCA_009838635.1 Acidimicrobiia bacterium
GGTGGTCGGTTCGGTCGTAGCCCTGTTGGCAACCGTGATCCTGACGGGTCCGGTTGGTTTACTGCTGGGGCTGGCGGCGGGCCTCGTCGCCTGGGCGGTCGGAACGTGGGCGAAGCGACGTGTCGGCGGCGTCACGGGTGACATCTACGGCGCGGCATGCGAAACGAGCGAAGCCGTGCTGCTCGCGCTGGCGGTGGTTCTCACCCAGCGAGATCCGGGGGCGCTTGTCTCACCGTTTCTCGCTCTCCTTGGCATGACTGTCTGAGGCCGGCCGGATGTGGTGGGGCGATTGGCGTATTGAAGCGGCGATCCTGGTCATTGCGATCCTGGTGGACCTGGTAGCCCGGGAGGCGCCGTCCGCCATCCACCCGGTGGTCTGGATGGGCAAGCTGATCGCGTGGCTCGAACGGCTCTCGCCCGGTCCCGATCGCAGGGCGCCATCGCTGGTCGCCGGCGTCGGGATGGCCGTCCTCGTGCCCGCCGTTTCCGGCGGCGTCGCCTGGCTCGCCACCTCTGCCCTACGCCAGTTCGGACCGATCGCCTATGTGTTGGTGGGGTCCGTCCTGGCAAGCACCACGTTCGCGGTCAGCGAGCTGGGACGCGCCGCCAACAGGACACGCTCAGCCATGGAGGCAGGGGATGACCCGGGGGCTCGACGGAGCCTGCGCAGCCTGGTCAGCCGCGATACGCGGACACTGGCGCCCCCTCTCGTGGCGATGGCGGCTATCGAGTCCGTGGCCGAGAACACCACGGACAGTTTCGTCGGGCCATGGCTGGCCTTCGCCCTGTTCGGCCTGCCGGGCGCCTTCGCCTACCGGGCGATCAACACCCTGGACAGCATGATCGGCTACCGGGGCAGGTACGAGCACCTAGGCAAGGCCTCCGCCCGGCTCGACGACCTGGTCAACCTGATACCGGCCCGGCTGAGCACCCTGCTGATGCTGGTTGCCGGTAGGTTGTTCGGCGGCATGCCGGCCCGCCGCGGATGGCGGATCGCAATGCGAGACCACGGGCTGACGGCGAGCCCGAACGCGGGCTGGACGATCGGCGCGGCGGCCGGGCTGCTGGAGGTCGCGCTCGAGAAGGCGGGTCACTACCGGATCGGGGATGGGCTGAGGGATCCCGGCCACTCCGACATCGGCGCCGCCGTCCGGCTCGGGTACGGGGTGGCGGCTGTGGCGTTGCCGGTGATGGTCGGGGTGCTCGCCATCCGCGGATGGGTCTGGACGTAGTCGATGCCGGACTCTCGCCCGGTCCATGGCGGTCTGGACGTCGCCGAGTTGAAGGCTCTCGGCCTGCGTCCCGAAGAGGTGGTGGACTTCAGCGCCAGCATCAACCCCCTCGGCGTCTCCCCGCGGGTGGCCGAGGCCATCCGGAGGGTCGACCTGTCCGCCTACCCGGATCCAGAGAGCACCGAACTCCGTGACGCCCTGAGCTCGCACCTCGGAGTTCCACCGGACCGCATCCTGGTGGGAAACGGATCGACGGAGCTGATCCAACTCGTCGCGAGCGCCCGGCTCCGTAGGGGTGGCTCCGCCGCCGTCTTCGCCCCGACCTTCGGCGAGTACGAGGCGGCCTGCCGCCTTCAGCACGTCGAGCCGCGTCTTATCCGGGCCGCGTGCGAAAGGGAGTCCCGATGGGACATGCCGGAAGCCACGCATCTCCTGGCAGAGCTGCAGCCCGCGCTCGTCTTCATCTGCAACCCCAACAACCCCACTGGCGCCTATCTGGAACGCAGCGAGGTCGAGGCCTGTGCCCGGGCGGTGGGAGGCGACGGGCTGCTGGTGGTGGACGAGGCCTACGCGGCCTTCGTGGACGAGCGCTGGGATCCGGCGCCCCTGTTGGAGGTCGGCAACGTGGCGCTGGTCCGCTCCATGACCAAGCAGCACGGGCTCCCCGGCCTGCGGCTGGGATACATGGTGGCGTCGGCCCGGATGGTCCGGGAGGCGAGGCGTTTCCAGTACACGTGGAGCGTGAACGCGGTCGCCCAGGCGGCGGGCGTTGCCGCCCTGGACGACCCGGACCACGTGGAGAAGGGCCGACTGGTCGTAAGGGCCGCCCGGGAGTACCTGGTGCGAGAGATTCGTGGCCTCGGCCTGGAGTGTACGCCCCCGAGTGCCAACTTCCTGCTGGTCGAGGTCGGAGACGCCACGCCTCTCCGCCTTGAACTGCTGAGACGCCACCGGGTCTGCGTCCGCGACTGCACCTCGTTCGGTATGCCCGGCCACATCCGGATAGGCGTGAGAGGGATGCAGGACAGCCGCCGCCTGATCGATGCCTTGACCGACGTCCTCGGTCGATCGTTGACCTCTGTCCACTGACCACCGACAGATAACCTGTCATCCATGCGCGCCATCATGATCCAGGGGACCGCCTCGAGCGCCGGCAAGTCCCTGATCGTGGCAGGGCTCTGCCGTCTTGCCGTCCGGCGGGGCATGACCGTGTCCCCCTTCAAGCCCCAGAACATGTCCAACAACGCTGCGGCGTGTCCGGGCGGTGGCGAGATCGGCCGCGCCCAGGCCCTGCAGGCCCGCGCCGCGGGGGTCCCGGCGCGCCCGGATCTGAACCCGGTCCTGATCAAGCCGCAGTCCGACCGTACGGCCCAGTTGATCGTCCGCGGGGAGCCATACGGCCTCCTCGAACCGGGTGACTACATCGGTGACCGCGGCGGGTTGCTCGACGTGGTCATCGACAGCTTCAACGGGCTGGTCGCCACCCACGACCTCGTCATCGTGGAGGGTGCAGGGAGCCCGGCCGAGACCAACCTCCGCAACCATGACATCGCCAACATGGGCTTCGCCCGCCGGGCCGGCGTGCCGGTCTGCATCGTCGGCGACATCGACCGGGGCGGGGTGATCGCCTCGCTCGTGGGCACCCACGCGGTACTTGACCCGGCCGATGCGGCGATGGTGGCCGGGTTCGTGGTCAACAAGTTCCGGGGCGCCCGGCGCATTTTCGAACCCGGCGTGGAGCTGATCGAGAGGCGCACCGGCTGGGAGTGCTTCGGCGTGGTCCCCTGGATAGCCGCGGCGGCCCGCCTGCCCTCGGAGGACGCGGTGGCCCTGCCCGAATCGGTTGCCTCGGCGGCCCGGTCCTCGGGCGATCCGGGCCCCCTCCGGGTGGCCGTTCCCCTGCTCGGCCGCATCGCCAACCACGACGACCTCGATCCCCTCCTCTCGGAGCCCGGCGTGGAGTGCCTGCTCATCCGGCCGGGCCGACCGATCCCGAGGGATGTCGACCTCATCCTGCTACCGGGCACCAAGTCGACGATCGGCGATCTGGACCTCTGCAGGGAGCAGGGGTGGGACCACGACATCATCGCCCATGCCCGCGGGGGCGGACGGGTACTTGGCATCTGCGGCGGGATGCAGATACTGGGACGGGCGGTACACGACCCGAACGGTGTGGACGGGCCTGCCCGCAGCGTGGCGGGCTTCGGGCTGCTCGACATCGAGACCACCATGGCGGACACCAAGATCGTGCGGGAAGCCTCGGGGCGCTGCGCTCTGTCCGGTGCCTCCGTCCACGGCTACGAGATCCACAACGGGCGGGTCACCGGTCCCGATCTGGACCGGCCCCTACTGCACATCACCCACGGCCCCGACGGAGCGCAGAGCCCGAACGGACGGGTCGGCGGGGTCCATCTCCACGGACTCTTCGCGAGCGACGACTACCGGCGGGCCTGGCTGGCCCGCCAAGAAGTGTCCGCCGACCCACACCTCGACTTCGAGGCCATGGTGGAGGAAGCCCTCGACGAGGTCGCTTCCGCCCTGGAGGCCGCAATCGACGTTGACGCTCTGTTCCGTGCGTCCCTGGCCCCGCTCGGGCGCAAGAGATGAACAGGTCCGTTCTGGTCTTGGAGAGGGCGGCGCGCAGGGGACCAGCCGGAATCGACCGGCGGCCGGTTCGTGAGCGATCCCCGGATGACGCACATGCTTAGGTGGTTCCTCGTACGTCACGGTGAGACGGAGTGGAACCGTGTCGGGCGGGCGCAGGGCCAGGCCGACCCACCGCTGAACCAAGCGGGCCGGGAGCAGGCGGAGGCGGTGGCGGCCCGACTGGCCTCGGTCGTCTTCGATGCGGCCTACTCCAGCGACCTGCGCCGGGCGGCGGAGACGGCTGCACCCGTCATGCGCGGCCGGGACATCCCGATCGTCTACCGGCGCGACCTGAGGGAGAAGAGCTTCGGCGAGTGGGAGGGGATGACCTACGAGGAGCTGCAACTCCGGTATCCAGCCATGTTGGAGGAGTTGTTCGACGAGAGGCCGGCATTCGCACCCCCGGGAGGGGAGAGCGACCTGGAGATATTCGAGCGGGCTGCCGCCGCCGCGGCCCGAATCGCGGAGCGGCACGCCGGAACCGATGGGAACATCCTGGTGGTTTCCCACGGAGGCACCCTGCGCGCCATGATGGTCTCGATGCTCGGGCTGCCGGTCGAATCGATGTGGAGGCTCCGGTTGTCGAACGCCGGGCTGTCCGTCATCACCACGTTCGACGAGGGCGGAGCGACCATCGACCTGCTCAACGACACCAGCCACCTGGGGCCGGGCTTCGATGCCTGAAAGTACGGATCGCGTCACCGCTCGGCCCGGCGAACTCGTACTTGTCCTCGGCGGGGCTCGCTCCGGAAAGAGCACCACGGCGGAACGCTTGGCGCGGGACGGGGAGCGGGTGCTCTTCATCGCCACCGCCGAAGCCCTCGACGAGGCGATGCAGCGGCGCATCGCTGCTCACCGGCGCTACCGGCCCGAGCATTGGGACACCCTCGAGGAGCCGATCGGCGTCACCAGGGCCGTCCGGCCCCTTGTCGATCGCTACGACACCTTCGTCCTCGACTGCCTGACCCTGTGGGTGAGCAACCTCCTGCTCGAGGACGAGGAGGCCTCCGATGCCGAGTGCGCGGTCCTCGAGGCGGTGAGGCGCCTGCTCGACCTGATAGACGCCGCGGGCGGCAGGTGGATCCTGGTGAGCAACGAGGTCGGCCAGGGCATCGTGCCCGCATCACCGCTCGGAAGGGAGTACCGGGACGTGCTGGGCCGCGTGAACCAACTGGTCGCGTCAAGGTCGGACAAGGCCTACCTGATGGTGGCCGGCCTGGCCCTGGAGTTGAAGTCCCTAGCGGATCCGTCGCCGGGGGCTTGATAGAGATCTTCGCCGGGCGGCACCTCCACGACGTGGACTTGCCAAAGCAGGCAGCCGTGCGTGGCGGCTCTCGGATAGGGTGGGGCACCGGCCGGTTTGCCGCGCTCCTGGGAGGGACATGGACATCACGACGTTTCGGACCGACGGATTGGGGGACAGCACCTACCTGCTGACCCACGACGGAGGCGGTGCGGTCATAGATCCGCAGCGGGATGTGGAGCGGTTCGAACGGGCCGTTCTCGAGGCGGGCGTAGATCTCACCCATGTCCTCGAGACGCATATCCACAACGACTACGTGTCGGGCGGGCGGGACCTGGCCCGGCGAACCGGTGCCCGGCTCGTGCTGCCGGCGGCCGCGGGCGTGGCCTTCGACCACCTTCCGGCTTTCCACCAAGAGGACCTCCCCGGCGGGCCCGTTGTGATCCGGCCCTTGCATACGCCCGGCCACACACCCGAGCACATGAGCTACGTGATCCTGATCGAAGGGGAGGTCGTGGCCGTGTTCTCCGGTGGGAGCCTGCTGGTGGGTTCCGCAGGGCGAACCGACCTGCTCGGAGACGACCGCGCCGGCCAACTTGCCCGGCTCCAGTACATGTCGGTCCACCGGCTGGCCGGGCTTCCCGACGGGACTGGCCTGTATCCGACCCATGGCGAGGGATCGTTCTGCGCCGCGTCGGGCGCCGGGCGGTCCGTCTCGACCATCGGTAGGGAGTTGCGGACCAATCCGGTGCTGGCGTACCCCGACGCCGATGCCTTCGCGGCCGGGCAACTGGCCGGACTCCAACCCTTCCCCGCCTACTACGCCCACATGGGGCCGATCAACCTCATGGGACCAGAACCCCTGACGGTTCCGGACCTCGACGCGCTGGACCCGGCCGACCTGCCGGACGATGCCAGGCTGGTCGACATACGGCCCCGCGCCGCCTTCGCGGCCGGGCACATCCCGGGATCGCTGGGGTTGGAGATGAGCGATCAGGTGGCGGTGTGGGCAGGGTGGCTCCTGCCCTTCGACAGCCCGGTGGTCCTGGTGGCCGAGCGGGGCCAGAACGTGGAGGAAGCGGCTCGCCAGTTCGGACGGATCGGCTTCGACAACGTCCTGGGCGTGATCTACGGAGTGTCCGGCTGGATGGAGGCAGGAGGCTCCCTGGCATCGTTCGAGACCAGGACCACTGCCGATCTGGCCACCGCCTTGGCAGCGGGTGAGGACCTCCAAGTGCTCGATGTCCGCTCGCCGGGGGAGTGGGAGGCGGGCCACATCGAGGGAGCGGCCTTCCGCTACGCGCCCTACCTCAAGGACAACCTTCCCGCCGGCTTGGATAGCTCGCGTGAGGTTTGGGTCACATGTGGGAGCGGCTACCGGGCCTTCGTCGGCAGCGCCTACCTGGAAGCAGCGGGCCTGCGAATAGTCGTGGTGACCCCGGGAGGCGTGCCCGACGTGCTGGAGAAGCTGTCCGGGGTGGAAGCCTGACAGTCCGCTCGCTACCTGACATCTCTCAGTACCCTCCCAGCGCCGGGCCGATCTGCGAAGGCGTGTCGAGCACGAGCGCCCCTGCCTCCTCCAGCGCCCGCCTCTTCGACGCGTACGAGCCCCGGTTTCCCTGGAAGATCGCCCCGGCATGACCCATCCTCCGATCGGGGGGCGCGGCCCGGCCGGCGATGAACGCAACGACGGGCTTGCTCATACGCCGCACGTACTCCGCCCCTTCCTCCTCCATGTCGCCGCCGATCTCGCCGATCAGGACCACGGCTCGGGTGCGTTCGTCCTGCTCCAGAGCCTCTAGGGCGGTGTGGGTCCGGGTTCCGAGCACCGGGTCGCCTCCGATGCCGATGAACGCCGACTGGCCGTACCCGGCGCGGACGACGTTGAGGCAAGCGAGGGTGCCGAGGCTGCCGCTGCGTGAGACCACCCCGATCGGACCCGGCCGGAAGATCGACGGGTCGAAGGCGGGCATGAAACCTACGAAGCACTCGCCCGGCGTGACCAGTCCGGCCGTATTGGGTCCGACCACTTCCGTCCCCGCTGCCCGGGCGGCGGAGACCAGGTTCATCACGTCTCGAACCGGGACATGCTCGGTGAGGATCACCAGCTTGGATGCACCCGCATCGATTGCGTCGATGGCTGCGACCTCCACGCTGAGCGGGGGAACGAACAGGACCGAGACGTCGAAGCCGGTCTCCTCCATCGCCTCGCGTGCGGTCCCGTGAACCGGAACGCCGCAGTGGGTGATCCCCGCCTTGCGGGGGTTCACACCCGCCACGATCCGGGTGCCGTACTCCTGCATGCGGCGGGTCCAGTAGGTCGCCTGGCGTCCTGTGATCCCCTGGACAAGCACGCGCTCGTGGCCCCGGACGATCATGCGGCCCCGCCACCGGCTGCCCGGATGGCCGCCTCGATCGCCCCATCCATGGTCGGGTACGGCTCCAGGCCCAGGCGCCGGCGCAGCATCCTCCTCGCTTCGGAGGAACCGGTGCCGTCGATGGTGAAGAAGGCGGGGACGCTCGGCCGGAGCTCCAGCCACGCCCCGGTCAAACCCTCGACCATTACGTCGGTCCGGGCGAAGGCCCCGCAGAAGTTGACCACCAGGCTCCGTACCCCGTCATGCGCCAGCACGAGTTCGAGCGCCGGACGGGCCTTGGTGTACGCGTCGCCGCCGATCTCGAGAAAGTTGGCGGGTCGGCCGCCCAGGTGAGCGATCACGTCCATGGTGGTCATGGTGAGACCGGCCCCGTTGGCCAGCACGCCGATGTCGCCACCCAACTCGACGAACTGGAGGCCGAGTTCCCTGGCCCTCCGCTCCCGCCCGGTAAGCGGCTCCGGCGCGGCCGCCGCGGCGAGCGACGGCCGGCGCGGGGCGGCGGCCCCGTCGACGACGAGCTTGCAGTCCAGCGCCACCACACCGCCCGAACCGGTGACGGCCAAGGGGTTGACCTCCAGGAGCTCGGCATCCGAGTCCCGCTGCAGCCGGTACATCCGCACCAGGACATCGGCGACCGCCGGCGCAGCCACACCTACTCCCGCCTCGATGGCGAAGCCGAGGGCGGTCTCCGGGGGGAGATCGGCACGGGGATCGATGTCCAGGGTCCGGATCAGTCCGGGGTCGGTGCGGGCCGTGTCCTCGATGTCGACCCCGCCCCGCTCCGAGAGCACCACCCGCCGCGCCGGGCCGGCCGGATGGTTGAGGACCGCGGCGTAGAGCTCAGCGGCGACGGGGATCCGCTCCTCTACCAGCACACCGGCGACCCGGTGTCCTCCGAGGCGGCTGCCCAGCAGGTCGACGGCGGCCGAGAAGGCCTCGTCAGGAGTCCGGGGGGACCTGATGCCACCCGACTTCCCGCGACCCCCCATCGGGACCTGTGCCTTGACCATCACCGGGCCGAGCCGGGAGGCAACGCGGAGCACGGCTTCGGGCGTGGTCGCCACTTGGCCACCCGGTACCTTTACGCCCGCCTCCGCCAGTTTGGCTTTTGCTGCGTGTTCGGGGATGTTGAGGGCCATCCGTCAATGTTGGTAGGGATCGGCGCCGACCATAACGCGAACGCAAGCCCTTCCGCGCCATGGGTCGTGTTGGCGGCGCTCGCTACGCTGACGAGGCCGCCGCGGGGCCGCCCCGGGGAGTATCGGATTGACCGCTTGGCCGAAGGACGGTGCTGCGGGCGGCCGTTACGCGGATCCTCGCGGAAACAAGGAGGTGGTTGATGGCGGAAGTGTGCAAGATCATGACTCCGGAGGAGTGGGAAGAGTCGATCGCCGCCGGTAAGGCGTACGTTGCGGTGTCCGAGGCCGATCTGAGAGACGGGTACCTTCACTGCTCGTCGGCCGACCAGGTCCCGGGCACCTTGGCCAAGTGGTACGGCGCCATGGACAGCGTGGTGGTGGTCACCGTGGACACCGCCAAGTTGGACAGTGAAGTGAAGTGGGAGCCGAATGCCGTGGGCGAGCTGTTCCCCCATATCTACGGTGCTATCGGCCCCGAAGCTGTCGCGGGTGTGGAGAAGCTGCGGCGCGACAGTACGGGCGAACTCATGCCTATCGGAGAAGGAGTGTAAATGGCGTTCTACGAGTATCGGCGTTATCAGGTGGTTCATGGACGGATGGAAGAACTCAAGGAGCGCTTCGCCGAATCCACGATTCCCATGTGGAAGGAGGCCGGGATCGAGCCTGTGGCCTTCTTCGAGCCCAGAATCGGGGACCCCAACGTTCTCCACTACCTGCTCAAGTGGGACGATCTCGGTCGCCGCGAGGATGTCTGGGAGGGGTTCCGGGTATATCCGGAGTGGGTTGCCGCCCGCAAGAAGAGTGAGGAGAACGGTCCACTGCTAGAGGGAATGACAAACGAGATCTGGGTACCCACGGACTTCTCGCCCCTGCAGTGATAGTCCCCGTCGTAGCGCTCGTAGGCACACTCGACACCAAGGGCGACGAGTACGCGTACCTTCGCGACCGGATACGGGAGGCTGGAGCGTCGGCGCTCCTGATCGATGCGGGGTTGCTGGGCCGTCCTGGCGTGACCCCCGACATCACCCGCCACTCAGTGGCCGAAGCGGCCGGTCGGAAGATCGCGGACCTCGCGGCGGCCGGAGACCGGGCTGCTGCCCTGGGAGTCATGGGTGAAGGATGCCAGGCCATCCTTGCGGAGCTGGTCGAATCGGGAAATTGCTCGGGCGTGCTGGCCGTCGGAGGTTCAGGGGGTACCTCCGTGGCGGTCCGGGCCTTCTCGCGGCTTCCGTTCGGATTCCCCAAGATGATCGTCTCCACGCAGGTGGCGTCCGCGGGCGGAGCCCTCGCCGGGGGCTCGGATGTCCTGCTCATGTCGTCCGTGGCCGATATCGCGGGTTTGAATCGTCTCACGCGAAGGGTTCTCTCGAACGCGGCGGCGGCCATCGTGGGCGCGGTCGGGGCCCCGCCGGTGCCGGGCGGCGACCGGAGCCTGGTCTTCGCGACCATGCTCGGCCTCACCACCACCGGCGTCACCGCGGCCAGTGCCCGGCTCCAGGAGGCGGGCTACGAGGTGGTGACGTTCCATGCCACCGGGGAGGGCGGGCGGACCATGGAGAAACTGATCGGACCCATGGGGGTGAGCGCCACGCTCGACCTGACCACCGTGGAGATAGCCGACGAAGTGGTGGGCGGGACGAAGCCGGCGGGGGAGGACCGGCTGCGGATGGCCGGCCGCCTCGGCGTTCCCCAGGTCGTGTCCACCGGCGGCACCGACATGGTGCGCTTCGGGCCGAGAGACTCGGTTCCGGAGCACTTCGGCAACCGGGTGTTCCACGTTCACAACGACCTCGTCACGCTGATGCGGACCTCTCCGGAGGAGTGCCTCGAGGTCGGGCGGGTGATCGGAGCCCGCTTGGCGGAGGCGGTAGGCCCGGCAGTCCTCATAATCCCGATGCGCGGATCGTCAGCCCTTGCTGTGGAAGGGGCTCCTTTCCACGACCCGCTAGCCGACGCGGCCCTGGTCGAGGGACTGCGGGAGTCACTCGCCGGTTCGGATGCTGAGGTCGTCCGGCTGGACACCCACATCAACGATCCGGCCTTCTCGCAAGCAGCAGCCAACAGGCTCCTGACGATCTCGGAGAGGAACGACCGTGCCGAAGAGGAGTGACCTGGCCGGAACCCTGGCCGCCAAGGCACGGGCCGGCGAGGTGATCGTGGTGGCCGGTGCAGGTACGGGCCTGTCCGCCAAGTGTGCCGAGGCCGGGGGAGCGGATGCCATCGTGATCTACAACTCGGGACGGTACCGCATGGCCGGGCGGGGTTCGCTGGCCGGGTTGATGCCCTACGGGGACGCCAACCGGATCGTCCTGGACATGACGAGGGAGATCGTCACCGTGGTCGACAGGATGCCCGTGATCGCCGGGGTGTGCGGCACCGATCCGTTCCGCGACATGGGAAGGTTTCTGGACGAGTTGGCGGGGTGCGGGATCGTCGGTGTGCAGAACTTCCCGACGGTGGGCCTCATCGACGGCGAATTCCGGCGGGCGCTGGAAGCAACCGGCATGTCCTACTCGGCCGAGGTGGAGATGATCCGGCTGGCCCGCCGGCGCGGCCTCTTCACGATGCCCTACGTGTTCACCGCCGACGAGGCATGCGCCATGGCTGACGCCGGCGCCGACATCCTGGTCGCTCACGTCGGGCTGACCACAGGGGGCATGATCGGCGCCTCCGACCGGCGGACCGTCGCGTCTCTGGCGCCCCTGCTTGAGAAGATCTGCGGGGTTGCCGACCGGGCCGGAAGGTTCGTTCCCGTCCTTTGCCATGGCGGTCCCATCTCCGAGCCGTCCGACCTCGAAGAAGCGCTCCGGCTCGTTCCGAGGCTCAGCGGTTTCGTGGGCGCATCCAGCATCGAACGTCTACCCACCGAGGCGGCCATCGTCGACCGCGTGGCCCGGTTCCGGGCGGTGGACCGACCGGCTGTCCCGTAGCCGGGCAGCTCGCAGGAAGGGCAAGCCCGCCTCCGCCGACGGAGGCCGACAGCAAACCGCCATGCTCCTGCTCCGGCCGGGTGCCCTCGCGCTTACGGGTTGAGTAGAGCCCTGAGTCGCCGTCCGGCCACCATGAGTCCCACCGATCCGAGCGCGATCAGGTAGGCCACGTGGCCGAGGATCCCCAGGTCGAAGGAGCGGAGGGTGAAGGCCCGGACGAGCTCGACTCCGTGGTACAGAGGGGAGAGTTGGACCAGCGCCCGGAGGGCGGGCGGGTAGACGTCGAGCGGGTAGAAAGTGGCGCTGAACAGGAAGAGGGGCAGCATGAACAGCATGACGAGGTCGAAGTCCTGCCAGCTGCGCATGAAGGTGGTGGCCGCCATGCCGACTGCTCCGAAGGCAAAGCCGATCAGGGTCGCCGCCGGTATGGCCAGGATCGCCAGCGGCGTGGCGACCAGGCCCATCGCCGCCATGACCACGACGAATCCGGTTGAGTAGAGGACGCCACGGATCAGCGACCAGGTTATCTCCCCGATGGCGATGTCCCACGGGCGGAGAGGGGTGGCGAGGATGGCGTCGTAGATCTTGCCGTAGCGGAGTTTGATGAAGATGTTGATGGTCGATTCGAACACCGCTCCGTTCATGGCCGAGGCCGCCAGGAGGGCCGGCGCCACGAAGGCCGCGTAGCTGAGGGTGGTACCGCCCGGACCGGCTACTTCTCCGACAAGGCGGCCCATTCCGATCCCGAGCGAGAGCAGGTAGAAGACCGGCTCGAAGAAGCCCGACACGATGATCATCCATGCCCGCTTCGAGACGAGCATGTTGCGCTCGATCAGGCGCTGGGCGCGCGGCCCTACCAGCTGAGGCGGCAGGACCCGGAGTGCCAACGTGCGGGTGGTCATACGTTCAGCCGCCGGGCGAAGAGGCGGTAGGCCATGGCAGCCCCGACGACGATTAGTAGCACCAGGTATCCGACGTGTTGCCAGGCCGGAAGGGCCGAGTCGTAGCCGAGGGCCACCCGCCTGGCCAATTCGACCGCATGCCACAGCGGCGTCAGAGTTGCCACGGCCTGGAGCCAATCGGGTAGCTGGGTGATCGGGAAGAAGGCGCCCGAGAAGAGGTACATGGGAGTGATTCCGAAACGGAAGACGGCGGTGAGGGCTTCGGTGTTATCCCGGTTGGCGGTGAAGGCGGTCATCGGAGCGACGGTGGCCAGGCCGATGAGTATTCCGATTGGCGCCAGGGCCAGGACGGCGACAGGCGAGATGGCCCCTAGGGCGGCCGCTACCGCCCCGAAGATCACGGAGACCATCAGCACTCGTAGGCCGGACCAGATGAAGTGTCCCCCGAGCAGGCCACCGGTGCCGACCGGCGAGGCGACCACCGAGTGATACGTTCGGGTCCACTTCATCCCGGCGATCACCGGGAACGATCCCTGCGCTGCCCCGGACTGCATGGCGCTGGCGACGAGGAGTCCGGGGGCGAGGAAGGACACGTAGCTGAGGCCCTCGAAACCGGGTGCGCCCGCTCCCCGGTCCACCAGCGACCCGAGGCCCAGGCCCATCGCCACCAGGAACAGCGCCGGCGTGACGAACGAGGAGAACGCCGACCCCTTCCAGACCCTCCGGTACGCGATGGCATCCGCCTCAACCACCCGCAGCACTCCAGGTACCTGCATCAGCCTCGTCCCCGGTCAGTCGACCAGGGTACGCCCGGTCAGCTTGAGGAAGACGTCCTCGAGCGTGCTTCGGCGCACCAACGCACTCTCCGGCCGGAGGCCGAGCCGGTGCACCTCCCCCAGAGCCGAGTCGGCATCGGAGGTGTAGAGAAGCGCTCGATCGGCCAGCAACTCGACCCGATCGGCCGTCTTCTGGAGCGTCGGTCCGGCGGCCTCCAACTCTCCGACCGGGAAGCGCACCTCCAACACCTCGCGGGTTGAGTGGGTCTCGATGAGACTGCGGGGCGACCCCCCGGCAACGATGCGGCCCCGGTCCATGATCACCAGCCGATCGCACAACTGCTCGGCCTCATCCATGTAGTGGGTGGTGATGATCTGGGTAACCCCGTCCTGCTTGAGCCGGTAGAGACGATCCCACAACACGTGGCGGGCCTGGGGGTCGAGTCCCGTGGTCGGCTCGTCGAGGAGCAGGAGGTCGGGACGGTTTATCAGGCCCCTGGCGATGGTGAGGCGCCGCTTCATCCCGCCCGAGAGCGGGTCCACCCTCGACGTGCGGCGTTCTCCGAGCTGGGCGAAGTCGATCAACTCCTCGATCCGGGCACGGATCTCGCGGCGCGGGAGGTCGTAGTACCGGCCATAGATGTACAGGTTCTCCTCCACGCTCAACTCCATGTCGAGCGAGTCGTCCTGGGGCACCACCCCCAGTCGGGATCGGATGCGCCGGCCGTCGGTGGCCGGATCGAGGCCGAACACGCGCAGCCGTCCGGACGTCACGGGCGAGACGGCGCCGATCATCCGCATGGTGGAGCTCTTGCCTGCGCCGTTGGGCCCGAGGAAGCCGAACACCTCTCCGGAGGCGACGGAGAAGCCGATCGAGTCGACTGCGGTGAAGTCACCGAAACGCTTGGTCAGATCGGTGGCTTCTACAAGTGGTTGCATGGCCGCAACTTTAGTTTCTAGTCGCTAGTTTCTAGTTGCTAGTTTCGGATACATACAGCTGATGACTAATAACTAGCAACTAACAACTAGCAACTAGGAATTCGGGCACGTGCGCTGATCGCGGCGGACCGCTCGGCGGCGTCCCGGTACAGGGAGCGTTCCTCTGCCGCCGTCAGCCAGCTGAGTTGGCGGTTCCTCATCACGATGTCGCCGTCGATGAGCACGGTGTCGACCTCGTTCCCGTATGTCTGGAAGACCATTGCCGAGGGTAGGTGGTGGGCGGGCGTCGTCTGGGCGTGGCCGAGGTCGACAAGGATGATGTCGGCGCGCTTCCCGGCTTCGATGGAGCCGATCTGCTTCTCCATACCCACCGCGCGGGCGCCGTTTATGGTCGCCATCTCCAGCGCCTGATCGGCTGTCAGGGCCGCCGGGTCGTCTGCCAGCGCCCGATGGACGAGGACGAGCGTCTTCATGTCCGAGAACAGGTTCACCGTTCCGTTGCAGTTCACGTCGTCTGTGCCGACGGCGAGCGGCATCCCGGCCCGCAACAGATCGGGGACCGGGGCAACCCCCATGGCCAGGAAGCAATTGGACACCACCTGGGTGCAGCCTTTTACGTCGGCGTCCCGGAGGATCCGGATGTCCCTCGGGCTGAGGCCTACGCAGTGTCCGGCCAGCAGACGGTGGTCGAGGTGGCCCCGGGCGAGGAGGTCCTCGGTGCTGCTCGGACCCGGATTCTCGACCCCGGCCGGTCCCTGAACCAGGTGGATGGTCCACATCGTGCCGTTGTCGCGGGCCAGGCGGCGGCTGGTCTCGAACATGGTGTCGGAGCAGACGAGAGTGCCCACGGGGGAGGGCCACACCTGGATCCTCCCCCCGGCGGTGCCGTTGTAGGTTCGTATCAGGCGGTCCAGATCAGAGAGCAGCCGTTCGGTGGGGCGCCAGTTGTCGACATGGACGACCTGCGGCTCCTTCTGCCGCAAGGAGCGGATCATGTCGCCCAGATGTTCCGGTTGCTCGTCGAACATCATCCGGGCCACCATCGCCCGGACCCCGGCCTCGGAGTAGGCGGCGATCGCCTGTCCGATCGAGCCCACGGTGTCATCGGGCCACGCGTCCTCGTTGTCGACGAAGCAGGTCATGCCGGAACGGATCGCCTCGACGGAGTAGAGCCGCGCAGCCGTGCGGATGTCGCCCGGCCCGTACGCGGCCAGCCCCGGATGCACCACGTTGGTCAACCAGTCCCATACCCGGCGGCCCTCGTTGGCCGCATATCCACGCAGGAGGATCTGCGGGACATGGGTATGGCAGTTGATCAGCCCCGGAAGCACCGCCATCCCCGCGGCGTCGATGATCCGAGAACCACGGGGAGGGCGGACCTCGGAGGCGGGGCCGACCTCGGAGATGTGCTGGTCCTCGACCACGACCACGCCGTCCTCGATGATCCGGCGGTCCGGATCCATGGTGATCACCGCTCCGCCGACGATCGACTTCACCGACATGGTGACCTACCCGCGGGAGTGGCGCGCGCCCAGCTCTTCGACGCGGTGGCGGACCATCAGGAGAGAAGATATCCGCCAGGCACCATCGACCTTGCGGTACTCCTCGTGGTAGTAGCCGTAACCTCGAGAACCGGTCTTCCCCGAACCCTCCGGGTACTCGATGATGTCCACCATCGCCCAGATGCCCCGCGCGGTGTTCTCCGAGAGGATCTCAATGTCGGGCATGGAGACGCGGTGGAAGGAGTGGCGGTCGGCGAAGTCCCGCGCGGAGCCGGCGAAGCTGTCGGCGCCCTGGCCCTTCTTCCAGCCCTGGAACTCGTAGACGATGTCGTCCGTGAACAGGTGGCGCAGTTCTTCCCGGCGGTTCAGATCGACGAGGCGGCAGTAGCGGGCCTTGAGGCGCTTGATGTCTTCTATTGCCTGCAGCTGCCGTATTGCGTCCACGGTGCCTCTGCGTCCGGTGCCGGACATCGACCGATACGGGAGTGCCCAACACTATAAGGGCGGACTGCCTCCCAGGGGCCGGGTGGACCAGGCCGTCAACGGGCCGACTGAGGTCCGCGGTGCCGGCGGTTGCCCATCAGGGCGCCGACGGGCTCGGTTGCGGGCTTTCTGCGATTCCGGCGGTAGTGTTCGGCCCCACCGCGGGCATCCGCCGAGGAGGCGCCCGAGGTCCACGTACAAGGAGAGCCTTGCAGTTCGGCTTCGTTATCGACCAGACGGCTTGCATCGGCTGTCACGCGTGCACGGTGGCGTGCAAGACCGAGCATGACGTGCCACTGGGAGTGGACCGCACCTGGGTCAAGTACATCGAGAAGGGGACCTGGCCCGACACCACGCGATCGTTCTCGGTCATGCGGTGCAACCACTGCACCGACGCCCCCTGCGTGTCGATCTGTCCCACCAACGCCCTCTTCCGCCGGGATGACGGGATAGTCGACTTCGACACCAGCCTCTGTATCGGATGCAAGAGCTGCATGCAGGCGTGTCCCTACGACGCGCTCTACATCGATCCCCACGACAACACCGCCCAGAAGTGCAACTACTGCGTGCATAGAGTCGAGGTCGGGCTCGAGCCGGCCTGCGTGGTGGTCTGTCCGGAAGGAGCGATCATCTCGGGCGACGTCCACGACCCGACCACCCCCATCTCGCGAATGGTCCACGCCGAGCGGATGCTCCAGCGGTCCCCGGAGCAGGGCACCGCGCCCAACCTGTGGTACAAGGGCGTCGAGCCGGCGGGCATCGACCCTCTGGGCGCGGTCGACCCGGGCGACGGGGGTATCTGGGGCGATCCGGCGCCGTCGTTCATGACCGTGGACCTGACGCCGACCGCCGAGCGCGGGGCCAACGGCGGGACAGGAGGTCGCCCGTCCTCCCGCCGCGGCATGGAGGACACCCCCCCTCGCGTCGTCTACAACACCGACCACCCGATGCCGTGGGGGTGGCGGGTGTCGAGCTACTTCCTAACGAAGGGCATCTCGGCGGGCATCGTGATGGTCCTGGCGCTCTCGTTGCTGTCAGGCGCGGGTACGGACAGCGCCTTCGCTCGGTGGGGAGCCCCCTTGATCGCCGGCATCTTCCTAGCCCTGACCGGTGTCCTGCTGGTCTGGGACCTCAAACGACCCGACCGGTTCCACTACCTCCTAACCAAGGGCAACCCGGGATCGTGGCTGGTCAGGGGCGCCTGGATCCTCGCCGCACAGGCGGTGATCCTCGGCCTCTGGTTCGTCTTCGGGCTGGCGGGCGCCGGCTTTTTCCCAGTACTCATCTGGGCCGGCGCGGTGGTGGGTCTGGGCGTGGCCGGTTACACCGCCTTCCTGTTCGGCCAGGCGGAGGGCCGGGACCTCTGGCAGAGCCCGACTTTGCTGTGGCACATGCTGGCCGGCGCCTTCGCAGCAGGTGGCGGTGCAGGATTGCTGGCCGCGCCGGTGTTCGATCTGGCGCCGGCGGTCCAGCGGGCGTTCGCCTGGGCCTTGGTCGGCGGCGCGGTGGCGCTGGCGGTTGTCGGCGCGGTGGAACTCGTCTCGCAGCACCCGACCCGCAACCATGCCGCCGCGATGCACCACCTGACGAGGGGCGCCCATGCGAGAGAGTGGTGGCTCGGGGGCCAAGTGATCGGGGTGGCCATTCCCGTGGTGCTAGGAGCGGTTTTCCTGGCCGGCGCCGACGTTCCGCTATGGGTGGCCGAGTTGGGAGGCCTGGCGGCTCTGATCGGCCTCTGGTTCGCCGATGACGCGTTCGTCAGAGCGGGACAGAGCGTGCCCCTGTCGTGAGCGGACTCCGGAGATGACCATGGACAAGGACAGGGCGGCGGCGGATCGCCTGCCTCGGCTGGTTCCGGGGACGGGTCTGGTGCCCTTCCCCCCGGCCGACTCCTGGGATGACTGGGAGGAGTACGACGCCAAGGCGTGGCCCGAGCGGGTCAAGCGGCGCTACCGGCTGGTGCCGACCACCTGTTTCAACTGCGAGGCCGGGTGCGGGCTGCTGGCCTATGTCGACAAGGACAGCGGCCGGGTGCGGCGCTTCGAGGGTAACCCGGAGCATCCGGGATCGAGGGGCCGTAACTGTGCCAAGGGACCGGCCACCCTCAACCAGATGTACGACCCGGAGCGGATCCTGCACCCGTTGCGGAGGGTCGGGCCCCGCGGTGGAGGGGAGTGGGAGCAGGTCTCCTGGGAGGATGCCCTCGAGGACATCGCGTCCCGGATCCGCACGGCGCTGAACGAAGACCGTCACGACGAGGTCATCTACCACGTGGGACGCCCCGGCGAGGACGGCTTCATCGACCGCATCCTCCGGTCCTGGGGGGTGGACGGGCACAACAGCCACACCAACATCTGCTCGTCGGGGGCCCGCACCGGCTACGCCATGTGGATGGG
>VXRE01000024.1 GCA_009838635.1 Acidimicrobiia bacterium
CTTCCCTCTCTACGGGATAATCCTCACCAGCACCCAGACCGAGCGGGACATCCGCTCCGCCGACGTGGCGTTCGTGCCCACCTACATCACAACCGAGCACTACACCCGGATCTTCTCCGCCTCCTCGGGCGTCCCGGTCGCCGAGTCGATGGTCAACAGCCTGGTCGTGGCGATCACGACCGCCGTGGTCACGGTGGCTATCGCGGTGCCCGCCGCCTACGCCCTCAACCGCATGCGGGTGCCGGGCCGCCGCCTGATCCTGGGCGGTTTCGCGGCCATCTACGTGTTGCCCACGCTCCTCTTCATCATGCCGCTCTTCATCACGGTGGTGCAGCTAGGCCTGCGCGACACCTACGTCGGCCTGGTCCTGCCTTACGTGGCCTTCACCCTCCCGTTCATGGTCTGGATCATGGGATCGTTCGTCCGGTCCATTCCGGTCTCGGTGGAGGAGATGGCTCTGATCGACGGCGCCGGCCTACCGCAGCTGCTCTTCCGCATCGTCCTGCCCTTGCTCAGGCCCGGGATCTTCGCCGGGTTGCTCCTGGGGTTCGTCCTGGCCTGGGTGGAGTTCCTGACCCCGCTGCTCTTCACGTCCCACCTGTCGATGCTCACCGTCACGCTGGGCCTGTTCCGCTCTACGATGGACATCGAGATCGGCCAGTTGGCGGCGGCCACCGTGATGACCGCGCTGCCGGTGATCCTCATCACGGCGTTCTTCCAGCGGAACATCACCGAGGTCATCACCGCAGGAGTGGAACGATGAGACGCCGGTCCGGCCGGTCCGGTCCGAACGAAGGGAGGAAGGGGAGATGCCGAACCAGATAGACGTGGTGATACAGCCGGTGGTGCTGAGGTTCAGCCTGCTCGACGACGAGGTGGTGTACCACTTCGCCGCCGACACCGACGCGGTGCTGGATCGCATGGAGCGGATGATGGGCATCGACCCGGCCGAATCCAGCCTGTTCGACTCCAACCTGGGCTTCCTGCCGGTGTCCACCACCGTGCTGGTCCGGGGCCCGAAGACCGTCCTGGTGGACCCGGGCAACCATCACACCGGGTTCTACGGCCAGCTCGGTATCGGCCTGGCCCGTTTCGGGGTCACACCCGCCGATGTCGACTACGTGGTTTGTACCCACTGCCATCACGACCACATGGGCAGCGCCTTCCGGATTCCCGGCGCCGACCTGGTCATGGGCGAGGGGGAGGTCGACTTCTGCGAGGAGATCTACGGGCCGGAGGAGACCGAGCGGCGGCTGGCCGTCATGGGCGACCTGATCGAGGTGCCGCGCGGCGGCGAGCTGGAGATCATGCCCGGCCTGGTGGCTATCTCGACCCCCGGACACACCCCCGGCCACATCAGCGTGATGGCCGAGTCGGCGTCAGGGGAGCGGGTCCTCGTGGCCGGTGACACGGTCATGACCCGTCGCGAGTACTCGGAACGGGCCTTCTCGCACTGGTACACCGATGACCAGCTACGTGGGCTCAACGCCAGCCTCGACCGCATCCAATCGCTGGCGCCCACCCGAGTGATGCCCGGCCATGACCGGGTCTTCGCCCCTGCCGGGGCTCCGTCGTGAACCGGTTACACACAGCGGTGGTCGGGACGGGGATGATCGGCTCGCTCCACGCCCGCATCTACGCCGAGCATCCGCTGGCAGAGCTGGTGGGGGTGGTCGACGCCGACCCGGAGGCGGCCCGGACGGTGGGGGAGCAGTTCGGCGTCCCCTGGTTCACCGATGTCACCGACCTCCTGGAGGGGTGCGATCCAGCCGCCGCTTCGGTCTCCGTGCCGGAGCACCATCGCTATCCGATCGCCATGCAGCTGGCGCGGGCCGGAAAGCACCTGTTGCTGGAGAAGCCCCTGGCGTCCTCGCTGGCCGGCGCCGACCGCCTGATCAGGGATCTCGAGGAGACCGGAGTGCTGACCATGGTCAACTTCATCCTGCGCTTCGATCCCCGCTACTCGGAGGCCAAGGCCGCGGTCGCCTCCGGGCGCATGGGCGATGTCCATACCATCTTCGCGCGCCGGCGCGGTTCGTCCCTGGGCGCCGACATCTACGGTGTCTGGACCGATCTCCTGATCTCCACCGGCATCCACGACCTGGACGTGATGGCCTGGCTGGCGGACTCCCCGGTCACCAGGGTGTATGCGGAGACCATCTCCCGCCGGTCGGCTCCGTACGGCCATGACGACGCGGCCATGGTGCTGGTGCGGTTCGAGAACGGTGTCATCGGTTCGCTCGAGATCAGCTGGGTGCTGCCGCCCACGATCCCGGCGCTGCTGGACGCCTCACTCCAGCTGGTCGGTACCGGGGGAGGTGTGTTCGTGGACGGATCCAATCACGGCTTGGCCATAGCGGACCGCGAGGGGTTCACGCATCCCGACCTGACCCACTGGCCGGTGAGCCGCGACCGGGTGAGCGGCGACCTGGCAGGCTCGCTGGATCACTTCATCCGGGCGGTGCTGGATGGCCGCCCTCCGGAGGTGACGCTCGGAATGGCCCGTAACGCCCACGCCATCGTGGATGCCGCCAAGCGCTCGGCCGAGTCGAACCAGCCGGTGTCGCTCACGCCGCCGGGATAGGCACATGGCCGGTCCTCGCATCGGGGTGGCATCCCTGGTCCAGGAGACCAACACATTCAGCCCCAAGTCGACCGTCCGGGAGGACTACACCGTCCTGTTGGGCGAGGACGCGCTCCGGTCCCTGGCCGGAACGAACACCGAGTTCGCCGGAGCGGTAGCCGGGCTCGAAGAGTTGGGCGCCGAGGCGGCGCCGCTGCTGGCGGCGTGGGCGCTTCCTTCGGGGCGGGTGACGGAGGACACGTTCGAGTACCTGGCCGGGATGCTGGACCGGGAACTGGAGCGAGCCCTGCCCCTGGACGGGCTGGTGCTGTCGTTGCACGGTGCGATGGTGGCCGGATCGGTCTTCGACGCCGACGCGGCCTTGATCGAGGTGGCGCGCCGCCGGATCGGCTCCGTTCCGCTCGGGGTCTGCCTGGACCTCCACGCCAACGTGACGGAGCGGATGGTCGAGTTGGCCGACATCATGGTCGGGTACCACACCGAGCCGCATGTCGACATGGCTTCGACGGGTGAGCGGATCGCCCGCCTGGTGGTCAAGACGGTCCGGGGCGGGGTAGTGCCGGTCATGGCCCTGGCCAAGCGACCCATGCTGGTCCCGGCGGAGGGCATGCGAACCGACATGGGGCCCATGTCGGAGGTTCGGAGCCTGGCCGACTCCCGAACCGGGGGCCCGATCCTGGACGTGTCGCTGTTCCCGGTCCAGCCCTGGCTCGACGTTCCCGAGCTCGGTCTGGGCGTTCTGGTCGTCACCGATGGCGACCTGACGGGCGCCGGCTTGCTGGCCGAGCAACTCGCCGGCGAGGTGTGGCGCAGGCGCGACCGGATGACCACGCCCCGCCTGATGGTTCCCGAGGAGGCGTTCCGGGCGGCCCGGGAGTCGGACTGCCGACCCTTCGTAATGGCCCATACCGCAGACTGCCCGACCGCCGGCGCGCCCGGAGACGATCCCGTGATGGTCACCGAGGCGGCCCGCCACGTCCCCGATCTGGTGGTGTTCCATTCGGTTCTCGACCCTGAGGTCTCCCGCCGGTGCCACAACGAGGTCGGAGGGCGGGTCCGGATTGCGGTGGGGGGCGCCTTCGAGAAGTCTGTGGTCCCGGTCGAGATTGAGGGCACCGTCACGGCGGCCGGCTCTGGCGCCTACCGGCTTACCGGCCGTTCCTTCACCGGCCGGGAGGTATCGATGGGGGAGTGGGCGGTGGTCGTCACCGGTAACCATCACCTGCTCGTCAGCTCGGCCCCCTCGATCACCGCCGATCCCGCCACCTGGAGGCATGCCGGGCTCGAGCCTGATCGGGCGGACGTGCTGATCGTGCGGTCCTGCAGCGACTACCGGGCCAACTTCCCCGGATCGGCAGCGGAGGCCGTCACCCTCGATCTCCCCGGTCCGAGCACTCCCAGGCTGGAGCACTTGGAGTTCCGGCACGCACCGAAGCCGCTGTACCCGCACGATCGGACGGCGATGTGACGGACTCGATGCCGGATACCGGCGGCGCCCGGGCCCGCCCCGAACAGGAGGCCCTCACCTTTCTCAAGGCCACCGCCGACGATCAACTCGCGTTCGCCCGCCGCCTCATCGCCACGCCCAGCCCCACTCCACCCGGGGACGAACGAGCGGTCGCCCGGTTGGTCAAGGAGAGGCTGGTGGAGCTCGGGGTGCCGGACATCACGGTGCTGAGCGCCGAGCCTTCCCGCCCCAACCTGATGGTCCGCATTCCCGGCCACGGACCGGGAAAGACCCTGATCCTGTCCGGCCATCTCGACACCAAGCCGCCCGGTGACCTGTCCCGCTGGCGGGTGTATCCGTACGACGCGGCTGTCTTCGGCGGTGTCCTCCATGGCCTGGGATCGGGAGACATGAAGGCTTCCATCGCCGCCATGGTCTACGCCGGGGCGGCTCTGGCCCGCGTGGGCGGCTGGGCCGGAGAGCTGCATCTGGTCCTGACCGCGGACGAGGAGGGGGGTTCGACCCTGGGTTCGAAGTGGCTGGCCGAGCAGGGTCATCTGGAGGCCGACGCCGCCATCATCGGCGAGCCGTGTGGCGTGACCGCGGAGTGGGAGAGCATCGGCATCGTCTCCCGGGGGTCCGCCCTCTTCGACATCGAGGTGGTGGGAACCCAGATGCATTCCAGCGTGTCCGATCGTTTCGACCCGGTCAACGCCACCGCGGAGATGGCCTGGCTGATCACCAAGATGCATGAGGAACTGCTCGACCACCTCACCTACCGGCCCCACCCCCTCGATGGCACGCGGCCGACCGTGAGCATCGGGGTGATGGTCGAAGGAGGGGTCTTCTACGGGGTCTACCCGGGCAACGCCCGGTTCTCCTCGGACATCCGGCTGGTGCCGGGCATGACCGAGAAGAGCATCACGGCCGACCTCGAGGACTTCCTGGATCGGGCCATGGCCGAGAATCCTCGCCTCGACGCCAAGTTGAAGATGGTGGGCTGCAGCGAGGCCACCGAGATTCCGGCCGGGCACCCGGCCGTGACCGCCCTCCAGCACGCCTCCCGCCGGGTACTCGGCAGGCGTGTGGAGCCGGCTGTCTTCCCCGGCGCCACCGACGCGCTCAGCTTCCAGGGCATCGCCGGCATCCCCACCGTGGCCGCCTTCGGACCCGGTCTGGTGCCACGGGCGCACGCCCCCAACGAACGCCTCGCCATGTACGGGGTCAACCAGGCCGCGCTGATCTACGCCCTCGCCGCCCTGCGCTTTCTAGCTGGTTCCTAGTTGTTGGTTGCTAGTTGCTAG
The DNA here is from genome assembly GCA_009838635.1 of Acidimicrobiia bacterium. Lineage (GTDB taxonomy): Bacteria > Actinomycetota > Acidimicrobiia > Spongiisociales > Spongiisociaceae > Spongiisocius. The sequence goes on from VXRE01000024.1 coordinate 5,336, forward strand.
TTGATATTGGATTCCACTGACCACTGACCGCTGAACACCGACCAATGACGGTTTGAGCCTGACTCTCTTGCGGTGTACGGTGCCGCGGGTATGGCGAGTGAGGGGTATCGGGTGTGTATCGGGTAGCGGTGATTCCGGCGGATGGTGTGGGTCCGGAGGTGTCGGAGGAGGCGGAGCGGTCTCTTCGGGCAGCGGCGCGGTCCCATGACTTCGGCGTGGAGACGGAGTGGTTCGACTGGGGTTGCGACCGGTATCTGGCCGACGGCAAGATGATGCCCGACGATTATCTGGACACCTTGTCGGGGTTCGACGCCATCTTCCTGGGGTCGGTGGGCGATGTGTCCAAGGTCCCGGATCATCTGTCGCTGGAGTTGATCCTGGGGATACGCCGGGGGTTCGACCAGTACGTCAACCTGCGCCCGATCCGCCTGTACCCGGGGGTCGGCACCCCGATCCGCACCGCCACGCCCGATACCTTGGACATGGTGGTGGTACGGGAGAACACCGAGGGCGAGTACGCCGCCCAGGGAGGGGTGTTCAAGGCCGGCACCCCGGACGCGGTGGCATTGCAGACGGCGGTCTTCACCTACAAGGGATGCGAGCGGGTCATGCGCTACTCGTTCGAGTTGGCTCGCCGGCGGGCCAAGCTGGGATCCGAGGCGCCGGTGGGACGGGTCACCAACTGCACCAAGTCCAATGCCCTCAACTACTCGATGGTGTTCTGGGACACGGTGTTCGACGAGGTGGCGGCCGGCTATCCGGATGTCGAGACGGACATGGCGCTGGTGGATGCCCTTTCGATGTGGATGGTGAAGAACCCGGAGTGGTTCGACGTGGTGGTGGCCTCCAACCTGTTCGGCGACATCATCACGGACCTCGGGGCCATGCTCCAGGGGGGCATGGGTTTCGCGGCCGGCGGGAACATCGACCCCGAGCACAGGTTCCCGTCGATGTTCGAGCCGATCCACGGGTCGGCGCCAAAGTACACCGGCCAGCGGCGGGTGAATCCGATCGCGTCGATCGAGGCTGTTCGCATGATGCTGGACCACCTGGGCGAGCATGGCGCGGCCGATGCTGTGGGCGCCGCTGTCACAGAGGTGCTGGCGGAGGGGGAGGTAGGGACCCGGGACATGGGCGGCACCAACAGCACCGACGAAGTCGGAGCGGCCATCGCGGAGCGAATCCGCTGACATCCGCATCCGACCCGCGGCCCGGGCCGGCGCCCTGAAGCACGCATGACGAAGTCAGCACCGCTCCGGGCTACCCGCTCCGAACTCGCCGCCGTGCGCCGCCGTCTGGCCTACGTGCTGTTCTCGGGGGCGGTCCTGGCCTGGCTGGCCTTCGTGGCCACCCTTGCCGTAGCGACCGTGGCGGCGCGTTCCCTGAGCGGGTCCACCATGATGGCGGGGCTGCCGCTGGCTGCCGGCGCCCTCGGCCAGGCGCTGGGAACCAACGTGTTGGGACGGCTGAGCACCCGTTACGGGCGCAGGTTCATCATGGTGGCAGGCCCGCCGGTCTCCGCCTGCGGCGCGGCGCTGGAGCTCATCGGCGTGACAGCCGGCTGGTACTGGGTGCTGGTCGGTGGGGCGATCCTGATGGGAGCGGGCGTGGGCGCCATCCACCTGGCTCGCTACGTTGCCGCCGAGTTGGCCGAAGACTCCGAGCGAGGCAAGGCGATGGGCCTCCTGGTGTGGTCGGCGACCATAGGGTCCGTGATCGGCGCCAGCCTGGTGGACTGGGTCGGTCGCCTGACGCAGGAGTGGCTGGGCACGCCTTACGGTGGGGCGTTCCTGCTGGCGACCGTGGCCTTCTCCCTGTCCTGGGTCATCTTCTGGGTCGGGCTGCGCCCCGATCCTTCCAAGGTGGCGGTGATCTCCACGGCCCGCCCCGAGCCAGGCGGAACGGTGGGCGCCGCCCTGCGCCTCCCGACCGTTCAGATCTCCATCCTCGCCCTGCTGTCGGCCCAGGGCGCCATGGTGCTGGTGATGACCGCTACCCCCCTCCGAATAGAGGACGCCGGCTACGGCCTCGACGCGGTTGGCTTGGTGCTGTCGATCCACGCGGTGGGGATGTTCGCCTTCGCCCCCCTCGTGGGCAAGCTGGTCGACCGCCTGGGACGCCTCCCCATGCTGGGGATGGGCATGTGCCTGACCGTGGTCTCCCTCGTCCTGACGGGCACGGCACCTTACGACGGAGTCTTCGTGCTGGCCCTGGGCTTGTTCGTGCTCGGACTGGGTTGGAACTGCTCCTTCCTCGCCAGCAGCTCCATGCTCTTCACATCCGCCCCGCCCGGTGTCCGCCAGGTCGTAGAGGGATGGGCCGACTCGGCCGCGTGGACGATGGTCATGTTGGGAAGCGTCGCCTCGGGCGTGCTGATGGGCTCGGTCGGATACAGCTGGCTGAGCCTGACCGCCGCCCTGCCGATGTTGCTCATCCTCGCTCTGGCCCTGGCCGTTCCCCGGCTCCGTACCGCGATCACAAGCCTGGGAACCCGACCGCTAGATTCTAGTTCCTAGTTGTTAGTTACTAGTCACTAGTTGTCGGCGATAGATTGTCTTAGATACAAATCGCTCCGATGTCCGTCGACGGTCCGAGTCATCCATCGCGCCGAGGCGAGGTGACCCTCGTGAAACGGCAGGTGGTTACTACTAACGAATAGCCACTCACCACTGACCACTGACCACTGGCCACTGGTCGTCTAGTCTGACCGGGTTGCCGCGTGCGCTTAGCGAGCCGGAGGACCCCAAAGTGATCATCGACACCCATCTCCATCCCACCAACGTGGTCGACCAGGCGTGGCGCCATACAGGGGAGCCGTTCAACGGGGAGCGCATGCTCGAGATGATGGACGGTCCCTACTGGATCAACGGCAAGCCTCGCCGGATCGACATGGGCTTCATCCAGCCGCCCCCGGGGAACACGGTATGGAACGAGGGCGGCCGGGGAGGCCGCGAGGGTGTCCGTGACTACATGGCCTACATAGCGGAACTCACCCAGAAGTACCCGGACCGCTTCATCGGCAACTTCAACTACAACCCCCGGTTCGGGCCCGAGAACGGCGCGGCGGAGCTCGAGTTCCACGTGAAGGAGTACGGCTTCAAGATGATGAAGCTGCACGCCAACATGCACGCCTACCGACCCGACCGGGCCCTCGACTGGCTGCGCCCTCCGCTCCGCAAGTGCGACGAGCTCGGCGTGGTGGTCCTACTCCACACCGGCGACGGTCCCTACTCCATTCCCACCCAGTTCTATCCGATCATCCGCGAGTTCCCCAACGTGAACTTCATCATCGGTCACTTCGGTGTCCAGACAGGCGGCGTGTACTGCTTCGAGGCCTTCTGGATGATCATGGACTCGCCGAACGTCTACGGCGAGTCGGGATGGCTGCTCCAATCTCGGATCGTCGAGTTCGCCAAGGAGATGCCCAGAGATCGGTTGGTGTTCGGCACGGACTCACCTCCCAACGACCCGGGTATGTGGCTGACCCACCTGGAAGTGCTGTGCCACGAGCCTCCGCAGGGCTTGGGTATCGACGAGGACCGGCTCGAGGACTACATGGGCAACAACATCGCCCGGCTGGTGGGAATCCAGCCCACCGCACCGCCCGAGTCTGTCGAGGCGGCCAAGGCGCAGCTGGCAGCCGGCAGCCACGGGCGTGCCATCGACTAGCCCGCCGGGAAGTGGTGGACAGAGATGTGAGGAGTCCTACGTGACCGCCCCGGACTTCACTGCGAGCCAGGACCTCCATGATTTCGTCTCGGTGTACGAGCGCTCGTTCCCGGAGGATGTCCTCAGTTTCACCGAGCCGGTGCCCGACTCCCAGGACGTGACCAGCGTCGTGTGGGAGTTGGCTGCAGCGGGCCACAACCAGATGCTCCGGTTCAGGCGCATCGACGGTATCCCGTACGAGGTGGTCACCAACCTGTTCGCGTGCCGCCGCCGGATAGCTCGAATGCTCGGGACGGACCTGCGGAGCCTGCACGACGCCTACCAGGCCAGCGCCAAGCACATCATGGAGCCCGTCGATGTGGGAGACGGTCCGGTGCTGGAACGCGTGACCGACGGCGACGCTATCGACCTCCGTACCTTCCCTCTCCTCACCCACTTCGCCACCGACCGGGCCCCGTACATCACGAGCGGGATAATCGTGGCCGAGGGGGCCGACGGGATCGGCAACCTCAGCTACCACAGAGCCATGGTCCACTCGCCCACCGAGTTCGCCACCAGCCTCCACTCCCGCGGAGATCTCTGGCGGATGCTGAAGGCCGCCGCCGAGCGTGGCGAGCCCTTGCGGGTGGCGATGGTGCTCGGAGGGCATCCCCTGTTCATGCTGGCCGCTTCTGCCCGGGTACCGATGACCGTCGACGAGCGCCAGGTGGCCGGCGGTCTGTTCGGGGCGCCTCTCGAGGTGGTGCGATCACCCCGTTACGGGATCCGGGTTCCCGCCACCGCCGACTTCCTCTTCGAGGGGGTGATCGATCCGGACGCCCGGGTCGAGGAGGGTCCGTTCGGGGAGTTCACCGGGTACTCGTCCGACCGGTCGACCAACAGCCTCTTCCGCGTGGAGACCATGGCCTCCCGCCGTGACCCCCTTCTCCTGGACGTGGTGGGCGGCAATTCGAACGAGCACCTGAACCTGTCCCGTGTCCCCAGGGAGTCCGAGATGGTGGAGAAGCTCAAGGGAAGGTTCCCGGACGTGACCGCTGTCCACTACCCGAACTCGGGCAGCCACTTCCACTGTTACGTCAGGCTCCGGCAGCGGCGGGTCGGCCAGGCGCGCCAGGTGATGCTCGGCCTGCTGGGCTGGGACCCCTACCTGAAGACGGTGATCGCGGTGGATGACGACATCGACGTCACCGACGACTCCGAGGTTCTGTGGGCGCTGGCAACCCACTTCCAGCCCGCGGACGACCTCTTCGTGGTCGATGGTCTGCCGGGCAGCCCGCTCGATCCTTCCTCGTCCGTCGAGGGCACCACGTCGCGCCTTGCGCTGGATGCGACCCGCGGGCCCGACTTCAGCGGGGTCAGGATCGGGTTCTCCGAGGAATCGCTGGAACGGGCGGGCCGCCTCATCTCCGAGCGCCTATCCTCGTAGAAGTTCTGTGCCAGCTACACAGGAGGTAATGAACGAAATGTCCGTCTTGAGGAGCTTCATGGGCCGGCGCGGCTGGCTGGTCGGGCTGCTGGCGTTCGCCTTGGCCATGGCCGCCTGCGCTGAAGAGGAGGACGCCGGCCGGTCGGCCGACGATCCGATCCGGATCGCGATGGTCGGACCCAGCGCGTCGAACGACCTGGCCTTCACCCAGAGCATGGTCGACTCCCTCGACCGTCTCGGCGAGGACTACAACATCGAGGTCGACGTCACCGACGGTACGTTCGTTATCGAGGATGCCGCCGTCGCCATCCGCGGGTACGCGGAGGACGGGTTTGACATCGTCTTGGCGCATGGCTCCCAGTTCGGAGGCTCGCTGTCGGAGATCGCACCGGATTTCCCCGACACCGTCTTCGCCTGGGGCACGAGCCGTGACACCTTCGGCCTCACCAACGTGTACTCGTACAGCGTCCAGTCTGATGAGGGTGGTTTCATCAACGGAACCATCGCGGCGCACATGACCGAGTCGGGGACTATCGGTGTGGTGGGTCCGATCGAGGTCGGCGACATCAAGCTCTACATCGACGGCTTCGTGGCCGGCGTCAAGTCGGTGGACCCGTCGATCACGGTCAACGTCAACTACATCGACTCCTTCAGCGATGTTGCTCTGGCGGCCGAGGCGGCCCAGGCCCATGTCGAGGCCGGCGCCGACGTGATGACCGGTGTATCCCAGATGGTGGTCGGAGCGACCGGAGTCGCCAGGGAGCACGGCGTACTCTGGTTCGGTTCGCAGACCGACCAGGTGCCGCTGGGCGAGGAGATAGTGGTCGCGTCCCAGATCTACCGCTGGGACTTCCAGCTCAGCCAGATCGTCGAGGACCTCCTGAACGACGAGGTCAGCGGGCGGGTCATAACGGCCGACTTCTCCAACGGTGGGCTGACCATGGCCTACAACCCGGGACTGCCACTCGCCGACGACGTCCAAGCTGCGGCGGATGCGGTCGAGGCCGGTCTCAAGGACGGTTCGCTCTCGACCGGGGTCGAGTAGTCACCAAGGTGACTGCGGACCTGGCCGACCAGGGTCGGTGAATCCTGACCCGATCAGTGCCCCGGCTGGCTTTCCTGCCGGGGCACACATCCGACGCCCAGGCTGCCGGTAGGAGGTTCTGCTGACGCTGAACTGGAGACGTGTCCTCGCCCGGCTCTCCGGGCCCGGCCTACTCGTCGGTGCCGTCTTGGCGGCGGGCCTCATCGGAGCGGTCATGCTGGTGGTTCTGGGAGCCAACCCCCTGACCGGCTACGCGGCCCTGCTGGACGGTGCCTTCGGAGGGGCGAAGAACCTTGCCAACAGCGCCCTCAAGGCCATGCCCCTCCTGCTGGTCGGGGTGGGCATCACCATTGCGTTCCGGGCCGGTGTGATCAACATCGGGGGAGAGGGTCAGATCATCGCGGGCGCGATTCTCTCGACCTTGTTCGTGCTGGGCTTCCCGGATGTGCCCCGTTTCGTTCTCCTGCCCCTTACGTTCCTCGTCGGCGCCTTGGGGGGCGCGATCTGGGGCGGCATGGCCGGCGTCTTGAAGTCCTACGCCCGCGTCAACGAGATCCTGAGCACGATCATGCTCAACATCATCGCCGTCCAGATTCTCAACCTCCTGTTGCGGGGTCCCCTGATGGACCCGGGTGAGATCGAGAAGGGCTCCCGGATTCCCCACACGGAACGCCTGAGCGGCAACGCCGACCTCCCCATCCTGCCCGGTGGGACCCGGCTTCATCTGGGCGTCCTTATCGCGGTCCTGATGGCGGTGGCCTGTTATTTCCTCCTCTTCCGTACCACCCAGGGCCTCCGACTCCGGGCGGTCGGCCACAATCCGTTCGCGTCCCGGTATGCCGGGATGTCGGTCAAACGGAATGTCGTCCTGGCGTTCATGTACAGCGGGGCGATGTGCGGTATGGCCGGGGTGACGCTGGTCTTCGGAAGCGAGGGGCACCGGCTTGCCACCGATGGCGGCGCCACGACCTTCACTGGCGCGGCCGGCTTCAACGGTATCGTGGCGGCTCTGTTCGGGGGCTTGCATCCTCTCTGGACGATCCCGGCATCCTTCCTGTTCGGAGCCCTACTGGTCGGCGCCAACGCCATGCAGCGAGCCGTCCAGGTCCCGGCCGCCCTGATACTCGCCCTGAACGGTCTGGTCGTGGTCTTCGTGGTGGGGAGCATGTACGCCCGGGCCCGACTGGCCAGGGCGGCTTCCGAGTCGAGTGATCAAGATGGGGAAAGCGACAGCCGATCCCCGGTGCGGAGCGCGGACCCTGAACCCAGGAATCCTCCGTGAGCGACTTCCTTACCGTCTCGGTCTTGCTGGCCACGCTCGCCTCCGGGATACGGCTGGCCACCCCCTTCCTGCTGGCGGCGCTGGGCGAGACCATCGGGCAGCGCAGCGGTGTCCTGAACCTCGGGGTCGAGGGCGTCATGCTCCTGGGGGCCTACGGGGCCTACTACGCAACGCTTCGCACCGACAGCATCCTGTTCGGGATCCTGGTGAGCCTGATCGTGGGCGGGGTGATGGGAATCGTGTACGGGGTGGTGACGCTGGCCCTCAAGGCCGAGCAGGGCATCAGCGGTATCGGTATCTTCATCTTCGGCCTGGGTCTCAGCGATCTTCTGTTCCAGAAGCAGGTGGGAACCCCCACACCAATCGACGGGCTGGGGGACGTGGCCGTTCCCCTTCTGGGAGACCTTCCGTGGGTGGGGGAGGTCATCTTCCACCAGAACGTTCTCGTGTACGTCGCCTTTCTCCTGGTGCCGGTCCTCTGGTTCGTCATCAACCGGACTCCGTTCGGGCTGAACGTGCGGGCGGTGGGGGAGACCCCCGAAGCTGCCGACAGCCTTGGCGTCAGCGTGGACCGGACCCGGTACATCACGATCTTCGTAGGCAACGCGATGGCGGGCCTGGCCGGCGGGGCTCTGGCCCTCGAGCTCGGGATCTTCCAGCAGAACCTCACCAACGGGCACGGCTTCATCGCCATCGCACTGGTGTATTTCGGCGCTTGGCGGCCCAGCGGGGTGATGGCCGGCGCGATGGTATTCGGCCTGGTGTCTGCCACCGTCCTGCAATGGAAGACCCTCGGCATCGTGGTGGGCACCACCGCCAGCATCGTGGGGATGTTCCCGGCCGTGCTCACCATCCTGGTGCTGGTACTCGTCTCCCGCCGCACCGGCCAGCCGTCCGCGCTCACCCGACCTTTCGAGCGGGGGCATTAGGAATGGGACCGACCACGGCCGGTTCGCCGCTCCTCGAGTTGGAGGGGATCACCAAGCGGTTCCCCGGTGTGGTGGCCAACGATCGGGTCGACTTCGACGTGCGACCGGGTGAAGTCCATACGCTGCTCGGCGAGAACGGGGCGGGCAAGAGCACCCTAATGAAGATCCTCTACGGGCTGTATCACGCCGACGAGGGCGAGATAAGGCTCCGAGGGGAGCCGGTGACGATCGACTCGCCGTCCGACGCCATCGAGCAAGGCATCGGGATGATCCACCAGCACTTCATGCTGGTACCCACCCTCACCGTGGCGGAGAACGTCGCCTTGGGGCTCCCGTCCGGGCGGCGCCTGCTGCAGGATCTCAGTCCGGTCCAGCAACGCATCAGGGAGCTGTCCGAGATCTACGGGTTGCAGGTCGATCCCGACGCTTACATCTGGCAGCTGGCGGTGGGCGAGCGCCAGCGGGTGGAGATCATGAAGGCCATCTACCGGGATGTCTCGTTGCTGATCCTCGACGAGCCCACCTCGGTCCTCACGCCCGCCGAGGTCGACGACCTGTTCGTGACGTTGCGGCAGATGACCGACGGCGGTCGTGGCCTGGTCTTCATCTCCCACAAGCTGCACGAGGTCATGAGCCTGTCCGACCGGATCACCGTGCTGCGCGGGGGCCGGGTGACAGGCCGGACGGTTCCCTCGGAGACCAGCCGGGAGCAGCTGGCCCACATGATGGTGGGCCGCGAGGTGAGGCTGGCGCCGAACCGGAGCGAGGCCGATGTTGCGGATGCGCGTCTCACGATCAGCGCCCTGGAGGTCCTCGGAGACCGCGGTACTCCGGCGGTGACGGACTTCGACCTGGAGGTGCGCAGCGGCGAGGTGGTCGGAATCGCGGGGGTCTCCGGCAACGGGCAGCGCGAGCTGGCCGAGGCGCTGGCCGGCCTGCGTCCGGCCGCCTCGGGGACCGTCGTCATGAACGGAGTCGAGACCACCGCCAAGACACCCAAGGAGATCCGCCGGCTCGGAGTCTCGTACATTCCCGAGGAGCGGATGAGGGACGGCGCCATCGGCGAGTTCAGCGTCGCCGAGAACCTCATCCTCACCAGCCACGATCTGCCGCCCACCAGCCGGCGCGGGTTCCTCAACTTCAAGCAGATCGAGACCGGATGTTCCGACCTGGTCCGGCGCTTCACGGTGAAGACACCGTCGCTGGAGACGCCCACCGCCAACCTCTCGGGAGGCAACATCCAGAAGCTGATCATCGCCCGGGAGCTATCCGGGGAACCTGAAGTCCTGATCGCCTCCCAGCCCACCCGGGGAGTCGACATCGGAGCGGCCGAGTACATCCATACCGTTCTGATGGATCAGCGAGCCGGAGGGATCGCCATCCTGCTGATCTCGGAGGATCTCGACGAGGTGATCGGCCTCTCCGACCGGATCGCCGTGATGTTCGAGGGCCGGGTCATGGGCATCCTGGACCAGGAGGAAGCGACCGTGCAGAGGCTTGGTCTTCTGATGGCCGGAGTGTCCGATGGAGAGGCTGAAGAGCGGGCGGGGCGGCAACCGGCCGGTTCGGGGCCGGTGTAGCGGCACCGGGGCGGAGGGCCGGCTCAAGTCGTCTTCGAGCCGTAACCGTCCTGAGCCACCAGAACTCCGGGGTTGAGGATTCCCCTCGGGTCCAGGTGTGTCTTGGCGCGGGCGAGCACGTCGCCGAACAGAGGGGGTCGCTGCCGCTCGTACCACGGTTGATGATCGCGTCCGATCGCGTGGTGGTGGGTGATGGTGCCGCCGTTATCCATGACCGCGTCGGAGACGGCGCGCTTTATCTCCCACCACTGCTCCAGCATCGAGCCCGGGTCTGCGGCGCAATGGAACGCAAAGTAGGGGGCGGGACCATCCGGATAGGCGTGGCTGAACCGGCACGACACGGCGCCCACGCCGCCGGTCGCTTCGCGGATGGCATCGTGGGTGGCCTTCCGGACGTTGCGGTAGAAGGCCTCGAAGCGGTCCCAGGTGATGGCCGACTCGAAGGTGTCGGAGATGATGCCCAGCGGCGTGAGGACCCCCCGGTTGTAGGGCATCCTGATGAAGGCCTCGCGCCATGCGCCCGCCGCTCCCATCAGGTGGGCGTCCGGGTTGGTCCGCCAATCCGCATCCGGCACCCCGCCTTCGTCCAGGGCGCACTCCTCTGCGATGTCCATCCACGTGTCCACCGGGCGGTCGGCCGACTCGAAGGAGACCACCATCAGCGTGAACGAACCGTCCCCGGCCCCGTTCACGGCCAACTCCACCCCGTCCACGATCCGCACGTTGGCCGGGAACAGGCCGGCCTGGGCGATGGCCCGCACCGCTCCGGCGGCCTGGACGAAGTCCGGGAAGCGGAAGCCGGCCGTGGCCTTGAACCTGACCCGCCCCTGGACCCTCACCCAGGCTTCGGTGATGATCCCGAGCGACCCCTCGGATCCGATGAGCAGCCGGTCGGGGCTGGGACCGGCCCCCGACCCCGGTAGCCGCCGCGACTCCATCCTCCCTGCAGGAGTGACCATGGTCACGTTCTCCACCAGGTCGTCGATGTGGGTGTACAGGGTTGCGAAGTGGCCTCCCGAGCGGGTGGCGATCCAACCCCCCAGAGTCGAGTGCTGGAAGGACTGGGGGAAGTGACGGAGGGTCACCCCGTGCGGTTTGAGGGCCGCCTCGAGCTCGGGCCCGCGCGCCCCGCCCTGGATGAGAGCCGACCGTGACAGCGTGTCCACCTCGAGAACCCGGTTCATCCGGCTCATGTCCAGGGTGACGACTCCCGCGTAGCGGTCGGCCACGTCCGGAGTCACCCCTCCCACGACCGACGAGCCGCCTCCGAACGGAATCAGAGCCGCACCCTCCTCACCCGCCCATTCCAGCAGGGCCGCCACGTCGTCCTCGTCCTGGGGGTATGCGACGACGTCGGGAGCATGGGCGAAGTCCCGAGAGAAGATCCTGATCGAGTCGGGCTGGGATTGCCCGAAGCTATGCAGCACCCGCTCGTACGGATCCTGCGCGCAAAGGGGAACGAGGGCCGGCGGCGGCGCCAGGCGGGGCAGGGGGAGCGATATGTCGCCGAGCCCGGGTACAGCCACTGTTCCGGTTGCGTCTATCGCGTACCCGGCGGCGAGGGTGGCGAGCAGTGCGTCCCGATCGGACGGCGAGAGCCCGTCCCCCTCGTATCCCCATCCCCAGTACTTAAGGCGTTTCGCCATCCGACCCGCCTACCCCCT
>VXRE01000170.1 GCA_009838635.1 Acidimicrobiia bacterium
ATGTAGGGGCCAGCACTCTCTCGGGGGTGAGGGGTAGCCGGCTGGCGAGGCCGGGCCGGCCCAGGGCATGCTCTATCGCGGTAGCGATGGCCGCGGCCACTCCGGGGACGCCTCCCTCGCCTGCTCCCTTGATACCGAGAGGGTTGGTGGCGGTCCGGTCCTGCTCGCCGATGAGGGCGGTCATGGTCGGCGTCTCGGCGAGGGTGGGCAGCAAGTAGTCCATGAACGATCCGCACAAGGGGTTGCCGTCCCCGTCGTAGGCGAACTGCTCGTACAACGTGCCTCCTACCGCCTGGATCGCGCCTCCCTCCATCTGCCCCGCCACCAGCACCGGGTTGATCGCTCTCCCGAGGTCGTAGTACAGGATCAGCTGCTCGACCGCAACCTCGCCCGTCTCCGCATCCACCCGGACCACGGCCAGGTTGGCGCCGCACGGGTAGACCACCCGCTCCACTTCGAACACCGAGTCCACGGCCAGGCCCGGCTCGGACCTCCCGTACTTGCGGGCTGTCACGGGATGGAGCCGGCCGGCGGCCTCGAAGATGGACAGGCTGAACTCGGGCGACCCGGACACGAAGGCGGAGCCGTCCCGGTAGTCCAGGTCGCCTGCGTCCGCCTCGAAGTCCACGGCCGCCACCTGCTTGGCTATCCGTACCACCTCATCGGCAGCCTGCACCAGGGCGCTGCCGGCGGTGACAGTCGATCGGCTGGCGTAGCTCCCGATCCCGTAGGGCGTCCTGTCCGTGTCGAGCAGCTCCACCCGTACCCGGGCGTGATCCAGCTGGAGCCGATCGGCCACGATCTGAGCCAGGACGGTGCGGATGCCCTGGCCGACCGAGGAGCATCCCGATCGGACCCGGACCAGACCGTCGGGGTCGACTTCCACCGTGCCGGTCTCCCACGGACCCAGGCCCGACTTCTCCATGAACATGGCCACGCCGACTCCCACCTTCTCTCCCCCTTCACGCCGTCGCTCCAAGGCCTGCCAGTCGAACGACTCGACGAGCCCGTCGAGGATGCTCGGGAAGTCGCCGTCGCTGAAGAGCATCGGCTCCCCGGTCGACGACAGCGGGCGGGAGTACGGGATCCGATCGGGCTTGATCAGGTTGCGGCGCCGTACCTCGACCGGGTCCACGCCGATCTCGGCGGCGTACAGGTCGATGAGCCGCTCCCGCACGAAGCTGGACTCGAAACGGCCGGGGGCCCGGTAGGTGCCGGTGGGGGTCTTATTGGTGACCACGCAGCGGGCCGTTCCCCGGTATGCCTCCAGGTCGTAGGGGCCGGGGATCATCGACAGTGTCAGGTCCGCGACCCGGATGCTGTGGGTGCGGGCGTAGGCGCCCATGTCCATGTCGAAGTCCGATGCGATGGCGGAGATACGGCCCTCCCGGTCACCGGCTATGCGCGCCCGATGGAGCTGCTCGCGGGAGTGGTTGGCCGTCAGGAGGTGTTCCCTACGGTCCTCGATCCAAGCCACGGATCGACCCAGCCGGTCGGCCACCCACACCGCCAGAACATCCTCCGGGTACAGCTCGCCGCGCACGCCGAAGCCTCCCCCCACCGCCGTCTCGCGCATGCGCAGGCGACCTGGAGGTATGCCCAGCAGTTCGGCGGTGGTGGCCAGGTTCCAGTGCGGCACCTTGGTCGCGCCATGGACGGTGAGCCGTTCGCCGGCCGGGTCGAACTCGACCACCATGCCCCGCGTCTCCATCGGGACGCCGCTGTGGCGGCCGATGCCCAGTTCGGCTTCGACCACCACCTCCGCCTCGTCGAAGGCCCGTTGCGGGTCGCCGAAGCGGGCTTTCAGGGTGGTGACCAGGTTCTCCGAGTCGAACAGGCGTCGATCGGGCCGGTCATCTGCGCCGGTGTCCAACATCGGTGGGCGGGCGTCGATGTCCGCGAACACCAGATCGGCGCCGTCCTCCGCCACGTACCGGTCCTGGGCCACTACCACGGCCATCGGCTCGCCGACATAGCGCACCCGGTCGTAGGCGATGATCGGCTGCAGGTAGGGGGTCACTGTCTCGTCGAACGAGACCCGGGGCGGGATCCTGGGAATACCTCCGAGCGACTCGCTCACATCTTCAGCGGTGAAGACCGCCTCCACCCCGGGTAGCCGCCGGGCCTCGGAGCAGTCGATACTCCGGATCGCGCCGTGGGCGACGGGCGCCCGGACCACTGTCATGGAAAGCATGCCCGGCAGGCGGATATCGGCTACGTAGCGGGCCCGGCCGGCCAGCAGCGGAGGGTCCTCGTGGCGCCGGACGGAGCTTCCGATACCACCGGCAGGCGCCGGCCGCTGGGGTGGGGTCATGGGACGGTAAAGGCCTCGGGTTGGCGCCCGGATACTACACTCCGGCCCTCATGAAGCCCGCTCCCTTCGACTACCACCAGGCCCGATCCGTGGCCGAAGCGGTAACCCACCTCGGCGAGTACGGCTACGAGGCCAAGGTGCTGGCCGGCGGTCAGAGCCTGGTGCCGGCCATGAACTTCCGCCTGGCCCGCCCCGCGGTCCTGGTCGACATCAACCCGCTGGACGAACTCGACTATCTCGAGGAGGACGGCGACACCCTCCGGATCGGAGCGATGGTCCGCCACGTGGCCTTCGAGCGACCGGTCACGGAAGGCCCCACCGGCCGCCTCCTGACCATGGCCGCCCACCACGTCGGCCACCTTCCGATAAGGATCAGGGGCACGTTCGGGGGCAGCCTGGCTCATGCCGACCCGGCCGCCGAGTGGTGCGTGATCGCCCTGCTGCTCGATGCGGAGCTGTCGACTCGGAGCCCGTCCGGCGGTCGTGACATCCCGGCCGGCGGCTTCTTCCAGACGGTGTTCACCACCGCTCTCGAACCAGAGGAGCTCTTGGTGGAGGTTCGCCTTCCCAAACTTGCCTCGCACACCCGGGTCGGGTTCCAGCAGTTCAGCCGCCGGGCAGGCGACTTCGCCCTGGCCATGGCCGCAGTGGCCTTCGAGTCCGATGACGGGCGGGTCGCGAACGCCCGGATCGCGCTCGGTGGTGTGAGCGATCGCCCGCTCCGAGCCGGCGAGGCTGAGCAGGCACTGGAGGGCCAGCCTGCTACAGATGAGTCATTCCGCGCCGCCGCCGAGATCGCCGCTCTCGAGATCGACGCCATCGGCGACATCCACGGGTCCGCCGGCTACCGGCGGGACCTGGTGCGCGCCCTGACCCGACGAGCTCTTGAGCAGGCGATCGCGGCGTGATCCCGTGGATCGGGCAGCCGCTCCCGCGCTTCGAGGATCCGCCCCTGCTCACCGGCGAGGGCCGGTTCGTAGCCGACCTCACCGGGGATGCCTCCTTCCTGAGGTTCGTCCGTAGCCCGGTCGCCCACGGCCGGATCGTCTCCATCGAGGCGCCCGAGGGGATCACTGCCTTCACCGCCGAGGACCTGAGGGAGGTACGTCCCATCCGGCCGCTGCTTCACCGTCCGGACTTCCGCCCCATCGAGCAGCCGGTGCTCGCTTCCGGCAAGGTCCGCTTCGTGGGTGAGCCCGTGGCTGTGGTAGTGGCGGGCACGCCCGAGGAGGCGGAGGATGCCGCGGAGCAGGTCTTCGTGGACATCGAGCCTGCGGACCGGGTGGTCAGCGCCCCCGAGGCCATACGCCCCGGCGCGCCGGCCGTTCACGACCACTTGGAGGACAACATGGTTGTCGACGCCCGCTTCGAGACTGAGCGGGTGGACGAGGTCTTCTCCGGCGCCGCGGTGGTGGTGGACTTCGATCTGCGCTCCCGGCGCCAGAATGCCCTCCCTCTGGAGGCTCGAGGCTCCGTCGCCGCCTACGACTCGCGTTCAGGGCGGACCACCCTCACGGCTTCCGTCCAGTCGCCTCACGTGGTCCGCACCGTCCTGGCGGACCTGCTCGGCATGCCCGAGTCGGACCTGAGGGTGGTGGTCCCGGATGTGGGAGGGGCGTTCGGGCAGAAGTTCTGCCTGGCGCCTGAGGACGTGGTGACGGCCTGGGTGGCGAGACGGCTCCGGACCACGGTGTCGTGGGTGGAGGATCGGCGCGAGAACCTGATGTCCTCCTTCCACAGCCGCGACCACCACTACCGGGTACGGGGCGCCTTCGACGCCGACGCCCGGTTGCTGGCGGTGGATGCCGACCTGCTGTGCAACATCGGCGCCTACTCCTGCTACCCGGTGACCTGCGGGGTGGAGCCGCTGATGGCGCTGGCCGAGTTCCCGGGGCCCTACGACTTCCGTACCTACCGGGTCCGGTCCCGGGGCGTCACCACCAACACCTGCCCCATGGCGCCGTACCGCGGGGTGTCGAGACCGGTGATCACCCTGGCCATGGAGCGCCTCATGGACCTGGCGGCGGTCCGCTTCCGGATCGAGCCCTCCGAGGTTCGCCGCCGCAACCTGATTTCGGAGTTCCCATACACCTCGGCCACCGGCCTGGTGTACGACGAGGGCTCCTACGTGGAGTCCCTGGACCGGGCCGTCGAGGCGGTCGGCCTGGAGGACTTCCGGCGCAGCCAGGCGGCGGCCCGAGCCCAGGGCCGCTACCTCGGGATCGGCCTCTCCGTGTTCTCGGAGCGCACCGGCTACGGGACATCGGCCTTCGCCGCCCGGAGCATGGACGTGACGCCCGGATACGAGACCGTGGACCTGGCCATGGACCCGTCCGGCAACGTAGAGGCCCGGCTAGGGGCCTCGCCGCACGGCCAGGGTCTGGAGACCACCCTCGCCCAGTTGATCGGGGACCGACTGGGTGTGGAGCCGGCTCGGGTCCGGATCGTTCACGGCGACACCGACCGCACGCCGTACGGCTGGGGTACGTTCGCCAGCCGGTCCCTGGTCATTGCCGGGGGAGCGGCCCGCCTGGCGTCCGACCGTCTACGGGCCAAGCTGGCCGCCATCGCATCCGCGGAGTTGGAGGCGGCGCCGGAGGACATCGTCATCATGGCCGGCCGGGCGACCGTGGCGGGTACGGATGCCGGGATCGAGGTGGCGGAGCTCGCCCGCCTCGCCTACCACTCCAGTCACCGCCTGGCCGCCGGTATGGACCCGGGCCTCACCGCTACGGCTACCTACGATCCGGCCGGGACCTTCTCCAACGCCTGCCATGTCGCGACGGTGGAGGTGGATCCGGAGACGGGCGGGGTGCGCGTGGACCGGTTCGTGGTGGTCGAGGACGCCGGGCGCCTCATCAACCCGATGATCGTGGACGGGCAGCTCCACGGTGGAGTCACCCAGGGGATCGCCGGCGCCCTGTACGAGGAGATCCTCTACGACCGGGAGGGCAACATCCTCACCACCTCGCTCATGGACTTCTTGCCTCCCACCCTGGCCGAGGTTCCCATCATCGAGGTCCACCACCTCGAGACCATCTCCGAAGCCACCATCACCGGCGCCAAGGGCCTGGGAGAGGGGGGCACGATCGGCGCCCCGGCCGCCGTCATCAACGCGGTCGCCGATGCGCTCTTGCCCCTCGGGGTCGAGATCGCCGAGGTGCCCGCGACCCCGTCCCGGCTGCGTAGGCTGGTAAGCGAGAGCGAGAGGAATCCCGCATGAGCGAGCGAACCAAGGTCGAAGTCACCCTTGCGGTCAACGGCCGGCCCTACCGGGTCCGGGTGGAGCCCCGGCGCACGCTGGCCGACACCCTCCGAGACGATTGCGGCCTCACCGGAACCCACCTGGGATGCGAGCACGGCGTGTGCGGCGCCTGCACGATCCTGGCCGACGGCCAACCGGTCCGGGCCTGCCTGATGTTCGCCGTCCAGTGCGAGGGCATGGACCTACGCACTGTGGAGGACCTGGCCGACGGCGACCGGCTCCATCCGATCCAGCAGGCCTTCTGGGACAACCACGGGCTCCAGTGCGGCTTCTGCACTCCGGGGTTCCTGATGCTGGCGGCCGGGTACCTGGAGCAGAATCCCGATCCTGGCGAGGACGAGTTGCGAGCGGTGCTGTCCTCCAACCTGTGCCGCTGCACCGGGTACCAGAACATACTGAAGTCGGTGCGCCAGGCCGCCGAGGTAATGCGGGCATGAGCTATGTCGGTAGCTCGGTCAAGAGGATCGAGGACCGACCCCTACTGACAGGAAAGGCCCGGTTCGCCGCCGACCTGTGCCTTCCCGACCAGCTGCACATGAGGGTGGTGCGCTCACCCGTGGCCCATGGTCGACTGCTCGATGTCGACACTTCGGAGGCGCTCGCCATGGACGGTGTGGAGGCGGTCTGGACCCGCGAGGACGTCCGGGACGTGCCGCCGATCGACTTCCGTATGCCCTGGGTGGAGGGTTTGGAGCGGTTCCGCCAACCCATCCTCGCCGGCGACCACGTTCGCTACGTGGGGGAGCCGGTAGCGATCGTGCTGGCCGAAGACCTTTACCTGGCCGAGGACGCCGCCGAGCTGGTCTTCGCCGGTATCGACGAGCTCGATCCGGTGGTGGATCCGGTGGCGGCCGGGCCCGGGGCCATCGAGACGACGGTGGTGGAGAAGGCCTACGGGGACCTCGAGGAAGCGTTCGGGGACGCTCCGGTCGTGGTGGAGATGGAGCTGGCGGTGGGGAGGCACTCCGGCGTGCCCATGGAGACCAGGGGAGCGCTGGCCCACTACGACGCGACAAGGTCGGTGCTGGAGATGTTCGGCGCTGCCAAGGTACCCCACCACAACCGGGCCGCCATCGCCTCCATGCTCGGCCTGCCGCTCGGCGCCGTCGTTCTCCGGGAGGGTCATGTGGGAGGGGGGTTCGGGATCCGGGGTGAGCTCTACCCCGAGGACGTTCTGGTGTGCCTGGCAGCCCTCCGGCTCGGGCGCCCCATCCGCTGGGTGGAGGATCGTCGGGAGCACATGCTGGCCGCCAACCACTCCCGTGATCAGGTTCACCGGATAAGGGCGGCGGTGGAGCCCGACGGCTGGATAAGGGGCGTGATCGACGAGTTCTGGGTGGATCAGGGGGCCTACCTGCGGACCCATCAGGTGACGGTCACGGAGCTGACCACCTCCATGCTCCCGGGACCGTACGCCTGGCCCGCGTACCGGAGCCGCGGCCATGTGATGCTCAGCAACAAGACCCCGTGCGGCACCTACCGGGCCCCCGGCCGGTACGAGAGCACCTTCGTCCGCGAGCGCCTGATCGACGTCATAGCCCACCGGGTCGGTCTCGACTCGGCCGAGGTTCGCCGCCGCAACCTGGTCCTGCCGGAGCGCATGCCCTTCAAGCGGGGGATCACCGCGCTCGGTACCGAGCTGACCTACGACTCCGGCGACTACCCGGGTCTCCTGGATCGCACCCTCGAGTACCTGGACTACGAGCGTCTGACCGCCGATCTCTCGCGGAGGCGGTCGGATGGCGAGTCGGTGGGCCTCGGCATGGGCTTCTTCGTGGAGAAGAGCGGTCTCGGTCCGTTCGACGGGGTCAAGGTCACCGTGGACGAGGCGGGGCACGTGCTGGTGATCACCGGCGTGGCCTCGATCGGCCAGGGCGTCGAGACGGTGCTGGCGCAGGTGTGTGCCGACACGCTGGGCGTGGGAATCGAATCGGTGCGGGTTCGCCACGGCCAGACCGACGACCTCGCCTACGGGATGGGCGCCTTCGCCAGCCGGGTCACTGTCATGTCCGGCTCCGCCACCTTGATCGCCGCCCGCCGCGTGCGGCGCAAGGCCTTGGAGGTGGCGGCCGCGGTGCTGGAGGCGGATCCGGGTGACCTCACCATCGACCGCGGGCGGGTGTTCGTCCGGGGCTCGGCGGGCGGGCCGGCCATCACCCTGGCCGAGGTGGCGCAGAGGCTCCGTCCCGGCCTGACCGGCGGCGATCCCGGCCTGACCGCCGAGGGCTGGTTCACGGCAGACCACATGGTCTATCCCTACGGTATCCACGCCGCGGTCGTCCGGGTGGATCCCGATTCCGGCCTGGTCGAGGTGGAACGGCTCGTGGTGTGCTATGAGGTCGGTAAGGCGGTCAACCCGGAACTGGTCAACGGCCAGATCGCGGGCGGCGCCGCCCAGGGCATCGGGGGCGCCCTGCTCGAGGACTTCGCCTACGACGAGTCCGGCCAACCGCTGGCGGCCACGTTCATGGACTACCTGATGCCGACCATCGCCGAGATGCCCGAAGTGGAGGTGCTGCTGCTCGAGGAAGCGCCCAGCCCGCTCAACCCGCTCGGCGTCAAGGGCGCGGGTGAGGGAGGCATCACGGCGGTGGGGGCGGCCATCGCCAACGCCGTGGCTGACGCCCTGGGCTGTCCCCAGGAGGTGACCCGCCTGCCGTTGGACCCTGAGCGGGTCCGCCGGCTCGCCGCCGACAGAGCCTGAAGAAGTCCCGGTTCAGAGAGACTCGGCCGGGTGATGGCGCCCGAACCAGGCGTTCACCTCCTCCACGAAGGTGCGTGACCGACGGATGGCGTCCGAAGCGTCCGCGTCCGTCCAGCTGTCCATCGTCTCGTGGTCGTAATCGGCCTTCAGCCGGCGTTCCGCCAGATCACCGACCACCCGAGAGACATCGCCAGGGAAATCGGATTCCACGACGGCGAGCCGGCGGAAGAGGTTCCTTACCCCTTTGTGGGTCTTCGGACCCTCCCGGTGGTAGGCCACCACGGCCTGGGCGGCGTAGAACGCCGCGTAGTAGGCCATCGACACGGCCGGACCGTAGATTCCCGCTCGGCGATTGGTCTCGGCGTAGCGGAGATAGTTGTCGGCGTGCGACAGCAGCAGGAACGCCTCTTCGACGTACGTCATGCGACCGGTATGGCGTCGGCGCGGACGTTGCGGAAGAACATGGTGTCCCACTCCTCGAACTTCTCGGCGTACGTGACATGAATGTACACGTAGATCCAGGCCAGGTCGTCGAAGTGTTCGGGCACCAGGACCCGGCGTAGCTTCCGGTGGAGATGGTCGCGGGGATCGAAGTTCTTCGACCGCTTCACCACCAGCACGTCGAGATCGGAGTCGGGTCCGTTGTCGCCTCTGGCGCGCGATCCGTAGAGCCAGACGCCTTTCAGCTCGTCCCCGTACAGCTTGGCGGCTTGCTCGGCGATGACGCCCGCGGCGGCCAGGGCTTCCGCCTGCGTCGGCCAGGGATCCTCCGTGACGGGACTTTCTCGCGCCATGTAGCCAATTGTACGAGGGTGTTGAGAGGATTCCCCGTAACGCGGGTGGATTGGGCTCAGCCGGCTCCCGAGGGTCGGTCCGTCAGGATTATTCGGGAATCTGGGCCGTGGTCGGCCGCGCGTGGCTAGTGTCCGTATATCGGATAGGGATTCCGGTAAATGGGCACATCGGCGGGCGCGTCCCGGTTCGTGGCTGGTAGCGGGAGTTCGGTTCGATGGGTACTGGTACGAGAAGAGATAGCTCGGGCCCGGAGCGGAGCCAAAGCAGGCACGGGTAGGAAGGAGAGGGCAACAGATGAACAAGCGCAGTTCATGGCTACGCGTGTTGGCGGTAATGGCCGTCCTGGTGGTGATCGCCGCCTGCGGCGAGGACGCGGAGGAGCCGGCCGCGACGACCGCGGCGCCGACGACCGCGGCGCCGGCGACCACGGCGGCCCCCGAGCCGCCGGGGCCGATAAAGCTTGGGACCCTGTGGTTGAACGGCGGGGGGGCGGTCGGGCTGGGCGACATCATGCGCAACGGCTTCGACCTGGCGGTAAAGGAGCAGAACGAGGCCGGCGGCCTGCTGGGACGCGAGATCGAGGTCGTCGACTACGACGAGGGCTACTCGGCGGACGAGTCGGTTGCCTCGGCGCGCAAGGCCATAGCGGACGGTGTAGCCGGAATCGCCGGTGGCAACGACGCCACCACTTGTGTGGCGATGAAGGATGTGGCCGCGGAGGTCGGCATCCCGCTCGTGGTGACCGCCTGCGGCTCCGAGTTGATTACGGCCGAAGGCTACGAGGGCGTGGTTCACATCCGAGCCCCGGTCAAGCAGAGCCAATCGGACAGCAACGCCCTTTCCGTTCTGGCCCGCTGGATGATCCAGCAGGGATACAAGAGGGTCCAAGGCGTCGGCGTCGACTCCGACTGGGTGCGCCTCACCCACGATGAGTTCACGCGCATCTTCGCCGAGGAGGCACCAGGTGACTTCGAGTACACGGGCATGGTGTACTTCCCGTACGGAACCGCCGAGGCCAGGGTCGAGGTGACGAAGGGCGTCGGTAACGAGCCTGACCTTCTGTACCTGGGCCTCTGGGGCAAGGACGTGGTGGTCAACGCCGTTCAGGCCGCCCGGGAGATCGGCTACGAGGGCGACATCATGATCAACGAGGTCGTGTTCACGCCGCCCGAGGTGGAGGCCCTGGGCGACCTGGCTGAGGGCGTCTACAGCTCGACGGGGTGGATCCTCGACGAGTCGATTCCTGAGGCGGCTGCCTTCTCCGAGGCGTACGAAGCCGAGTTCGGCGCTGCTCCGGATTGGTGGTCGGAACTCGGCTACACGGCGGCCAAGCAGCTGATGGCGGCTATCGAGGCGGCCGGTACCACCGACTACGCCGCGGTTGCCCCGCTGATGAACGACGAGCACGGTTTCACTACTCCGCGCGGCAAGCCGCTGCGCTTCAACGAGAAGGGTCTGCGCCTCGTCGACGACTGGATCATCATCCAAGCGCAGGGCGGCGCTCTCTTGCCTGTGGACGCCGTTCCGCTCGCCGGCTAGCCGACGTTCCCGTAACTCTCGGTGCATCGGTCCGTGCCCGTTCAACCGGGCCGGACCGGTGCGCCATCTAGGACGAGGGGAGGTCAAGAGTGGAGCGGGCTTACATACCGGTCGAGGATTCGCTCTTCGAGGCCATTGGATCCCGGAGCCGGTGGAACGATGTGGTCAGGGCAGGCAACACCCTGTGGGTGACCGGGCAGTTGGGTTGGGACAAGACCACCGGGGTCTTGGCGGACACACTCGAGGGTCAGGTGGAGCAAGCTCTGGAGAACCTCCAGAGCGCTCTCGAGCGCGCGGGCGCCACTCTGGCCGATGTGGTGCTGACCAGGGTGTACCTCGTAGATCATGACCATTACCACCGGTACGAGCCCATCTATGACCGGTACTTTCCGAGTCAGCAGCCGGCCCGGGTGTCAGTGGTGGTGGCGGAGTTGATCCACCATGCCCTGTTCGACATCGAGGCTGTGGCTGTGATCGGCGACGATGGCTGATCCCGCGGCTCGGCCGCCCGGTGGGTCCGGGAACGCGGGCGGCGTGGGCGGGCGCAGACGCTACCTCATGTGCTCGCTCGCGGATCGAGTGCCGGCCTGGGAAACCGGTCTGGCACCCTCCTGAGTCCGGACGGAAGGAGGAGAACACTTGATCAAGACGGTAACCCTGCTGGCTAGGAGACCCGACCTCACCAGCGAGCAATTCCACGATCATTGGAAGAATGTCCACGCCCCCCTGGTCCTCGCCATGTCCCGGGTCCGCCGGTACGTCCAATGCCGGCCTCTCGTAGTCCCAGGCCGCGAGGCACCCTGCGACGGGGTAGCCGAGGTCTGGTACGACAGCGTGGAGGACTTCTTGGCCACCGCCGACTCTCCGGAGTATGAACGGCTACTGGATGACGAGAAGAACTTCATGGGCGCCAAGACGCAGGACTCGGTGTTCGTGATCGTTGAGGAGGACGAGATCCTTGCCGGATAGGATCGCCGACCGAGCATGACCGCGCCTCCGACCCACGACCGGGGGTCGCTCTCCAAGGGTCTCCGGATACTGGCCGCCTTCGATGAGAAGTACTCGGCGCTCTCGGTCGCCGAGATCGCTCGCCGGACCCAGATCAGCCGGGCCAGCGTGTACCGGTTGACGGGTGTATTGGAGGAATTGGGGTACATCCACCGGACCGGGCGGCTCTTCCAGCCCTCCAGGAAGGTCCTGCATCTGGGAGTGGCCGCGGTCGAGTCGCGGGAGTTCGTCGACCACATCTACCCCCACCTGGATCAGATGAGCCAGGAGTTGCCTGATGCGACCGCCGTCAACTACGGCGTCCTCGAGGACGCCGAGGTCGTCTACCTGGCGCGACGGCACCGCGACGACATCATCACCATCAACCTCCGGGTCGGTAGCCGGCTCCCGGCTCACCTGAGCTCTCTGGGAAAGGCCATCCTCGCGGCCATGCCGGAGCAGGATGCCGAGGCGACGCTGGAGAAGATGACGTTCGAGAAGCGGACCGCCACCACGATCACCAGCGCGGCCGACTACCGGGCGGAACTCGAAGAGGTGCGGCTCAAGGGCATCGCTCTGAACGATCAGGAGCTGACGGTCGGATTGCGGTCGGTGGCTGCCCCGGTCTTCTACCGGGCAGAGGTCATCGGGGCGGCCGGAGTGGCCACCCTCGCAACCAGGGCCGACATCGCAACACTCGAGAGCTTGTACGGTCCGGTCCTCAAGTCCTTCGCGGAGCGGATCAGCGAGGAGGTGTCGGCCATACGTTTCGACGGCAGAGTGCCGATCCACGGCTAGCCATGAACCGGTCGTCTCCATCGAGGCTGTTGGCCGCCGACCGAGCGGGATCCCGGTCGTGAACTGGGACATCGTCTTCCAGCAGCTCTGGAACGGCCTGCTCAACGGCTCGATCTACGTGATCTTCGCCGCCGGCCTCAGCCTGGTGTTCGGCGTGATGAGGGTGATCAACATGGCGCACGGCGAGCTGACCATGCTCGGCGCCATGCTGCTGTTCACCGTTACCAGCGGGCTCGGCCTCGGCTACTTCACCGGGGCTGCGCTGGTCGTCATCCTGATGGCTCTGGCCGGTTTTCTGGTCAACCGTGTCACAGTCCGGCCCTTCCTGGGCCACTCGGAACTGGTAGTGATCCTGTCCACCGTGGCTCTCAGCTTCATGCTGCTCAACGGAAGCCTGGTGGTATGGGGATCAGAGCCCAAGGGGGTCGACGAGCCCTTCAACGAGATCGTCAAGGTGGGCGGTGTCTACGTCACCACCGCCGGCATGCTGCTCGTTGGCGTGTGCTTCACGGCGGTGTTGGGCCTCTACCTGATGCTCACCCACACCAAGCTGGGCAAGAAGACCCGGGCCACCGGCCAGAACCTGTTGGGAGCGCGCCTGATCGGCATCAACACGACCGCGGTCTATGACACGACCCTGATAGTCGCCTCCGGTCTGGCCGCCCTAGCGGGCGTGCTGATCGTGCTGGTGTCGGCCGCTTCGCCCAACCTGGGTCAACCACTGCTCATCACGGGCTTCGCAGTCGTGATCGTGGCCGGGATGGGGAACGTGGCGGGAGCGGTGGCGGTGGGGCTCTTCCTGGGGGTAACCGAAGCGTTGTTCGGCCAGTTCATCTCCACCTATTACCGCCAGGGCTACCTCTACGTGGTGATGATCATCGTTCTCCTCCTGCGGCCGCAGGGCCTGTTCGGGAGGAGGTGAGGTGAGGTTGTCCTCGGGTATCTGGGTGGGGGCGCCGACCCTGGTCGTGGCCCTGCTGCTGCCCTTGGTGCTGTTCACGAATCCCTACAACCGCGGCCTGCTGGTCCTGATCGTGATATACGCGGTGGCCGGGCTGAGCCTCGACTACATCATGGGCGAGATGGGCCAGTTCTCGTTCGGGCACGCCGCCTTCTGGGGCTTCGGCGCCTATGTGTCCGCCAAGCTCGCCCTCGATCTGGGAGTCTCTCCATGGATCGGCTTCGTGGCGGCGCCGGTGGCCGCAGGCCTGGTGGGCCTCCTGATCGGCTACATCGCTCTGCGCCGTACCCGCGGGCTGGAGCTGGCCATCGTCACTTTGGGTTTCGGGGTGCTGGCATGGACTGTGGCGCTCCGATGGAGGCCCGTCACCGGAGGTCCCTCCGGCCTGCGCCAGGTACCTCCGCCGAGTATCTTCGGCTGGGAGATCCGCTCCGAGCTGGCCTACTACTACTTCGCGCTCGTGCTGCTGCTGGTGGTCGTCTTCGTCTTGTCGAGGTTGCGGAGATCACGCTTCGGGCGCGCGGTGCGGAGCATCCACGAGAATGAGGACCTGGCCCGCTCCGTGGGAGTATCGGCCACGAAGTACTACGTGATCGCCTTCGCGTTCGCGTGTTCGCTGGTGGGCTTCTCCGGAGCCCTGTATGCGCATCACTTCCGGTTCGTGAATCCCAACCTGCTCGGTCTCCAGTACATGTTCATCTTCCTGATAGTCGTTCTGGTCGGCGGGACGGGAAGCCTGTGGGGACCGGTTCTGGGAGCGTTGATATTCGTGCTGGTCAGCGAGTGGTTGCGGGTCCTCCAGGAATACCGGTTCCTGATCTTCGGCGTGGTGTTGCTGCTCGTGGTGTTGTTCATGCCGACCGGCGTATTCCCCACCATGCGCAGGGTCATCCGGCGGTTGGTTGAACGGCGGGGCTCCGACCGAGACGCCAACGCGCCGGACGCAGATGATCGGGCCGACCGGACCAGGGCGGGTTAGATGGCGCTTCTGGAGACGACCGGATTGACCAGGCTCTTCGGGGGCCTGCGCGCCGTGGACCGCCTGGATCTGCGGGTGGAAGAGGGTGAGATCATGGGTCTGATCGGGCCCAACGGTTCCGGGAAGACCACCGCGCTCAACCTGATCACCGGTTTCATCAAGCCCACCGAGGGAGCGGTCACCTACGAGGGTGAAGACGTGACCGGCTCGCCGCCTCACGATCTCGCCGGCCGCGGGCTCGTGCGGACCTTCCAGATCACGACCCTGTTCGAGAACCTCACCGTGCGGGACAACGTCTTGCACGGGAGCCATCTCGACAACCCCACCTCCCTGATCGGCGCCCTGACCCGTTCACGCAGGCATCGGGAACAGCATGCCGCCCTCGATGCGCGAGTCCGGGAGACCCTGGCGTTCGTAGGTCTCGAGCGGCGCATCGACGCGGTGGCCCGCGACCTCTCGGCGGGAGAGCATCGCTATCTGGAGATTGCCATCGCCCTGGCGGCCAAGCCCAGGATGTTGTTGCTGGACGAACCCGCCACCGGCCTGAACCCGGAAGAGGCTGTTTACCTCATGAACCTGATCAGGACGCTGCGGCGGCGAGGCGTCACGGTGCTCCTGATCGAGCACAACATGCGCCTGATCACCAACATCTGCACCCGGGTTACCGTGCTCAACTTCGGCGCGAAGATTGCCGAGGGCACTCCGGAGGAGATAGTGGAGAACGAGGCCGTGGTCACGGCATACCTGGGGAAGCGTCGCGGTGCTTGAGATCGATTCCCTCAACGTGAGCTACGGGCGGGTGCAGGTGCTCTTCGACGTCTCCATCAGCCTTGGCGAGGGCGAGCTGGTGACCGTCATCGGAGCGAACGGCGCCGGGAAGACCACCTTGCTGCTCACGGTTTCGGGGGTGCTGAGACCGCAGACCGGAACCATCACCCTGGCGGGTGAGCGGATCGACAACCTGCGACCACACGAGATAGTCGGGTTGGGGGTGGGTCACGTGCCGCAGGGTAAGGAGCTCTTTCCGGCCATGACCGTGCTGGAGAACCTGGAGATGGGCGCCCATCGGGTCAAAGCGGATAAGGAGTATCGGGAACGGCTGGAGCGCGTCCTCGGCTACTTCCCTCGGCTCTCCGAGCGGGTCCGTCAACGCGCCGGAACACTGAGCGGCGGGGAGCAGCAGATGCTGGCGATCGCCCGGGCCCTGATGGCCGCTCCTCGCCTTCTGTTGCTGGACGAGCCCTCGGCAGGTCTGGCGCCCATCATCGTCGATCAGCTGGCTGAGATCATCCTCGACCTCAACCGCGCCGGTTTGACGGTGTTGCTGGTGGAGCAGAATGCGTTTCTCGCCCTCGAACTGGCCCGCAGGGCCTATGTGATGGAGTCCGGCATCGTGGTCGAGAGCGGGGAGACGGGCTCGGTTCTGGAGAGCGACCTCGTCCGTCGGGCCTACCTGGGGCTGTGATGGACGGCCTGCAGATCGGCGTCGACATCGGAGGGACCTTCACCGACTGGGTCATGGTCGGCCAGGATGGCGGGGTGCAGGTGGTCAAGACTCCAACCACACCTGTCGCCTTCACCGGAGTGTTCGACGCCATGGACGCGGCCGGCGTGACCGGGGACAGGATCAGCTCCTTCGCCCACGGGACCACCCTCGGCACCAACGCGCTTATCGAGCGACGTCTGCCCCGGGTCGGGATGATCACCACCAAGGGCCTGACCGCGGTGTTGACCCAGGCTGCCCGGGGCGCCAAGGAAGACATCTGGGACATCTATCACGAATCGCCCCGGCCTTCGATCGTCAAGCCCCGAGACCGCCTGGAGGTCACCGAGAGGACGCTCAGCTCCGGGGAGATACGCGCCCGGCTGGACGAGGACGAGGCCAGGAAGGCAGCCCGGATCCTGGCAGCACGAGGAATCAGCACGGTCGCGGTGTGCTTCCTCCACTCCTATGCCAACGGCCGTAACGAAACGCGTATGAAGGAGATCATCCTGGAGGAGCACCCCGATGCTCTGGTGCGCACCTCCCACGAGACCATTCCGCGCATCCTCGAGTACGAGCGCTTCACCACCACCATCCTCAACGTCGCGCTGATCCCCCTCATGATCGACTACCTGCTCGCGCTGGAGCAGGGCCTCCACGATCGAGGCTACGGAGGCGACGCGCTCATAGTTC
>VXRE01000077.1 GCA_009838635.1 Acidimicrobiia bacterium
GCGGGTGCGCCGGAACTCCTCCATGAGCGTGTCGCGCATCACCACCCCCACCCCGACCCCGCGGGCCTCCTGCTCCACGAAGACCATGCGTATGGCGGCCACCCGCACCCCCGCCTCATGGACGAGCAGCTCCCGCGACCGGCCCAGGATGAAGCCGAGCGGGTACCCGTCTATCTCACCGAGGTAGATACGGGTGCCCGAGTCGCCAAGGCAGGCTAGAAACGACTCATCGACGGGCTCGTCCAAGCCGTCGGCTCTGGGCCACATCGGGTGTATGGCGGTCATCTCCGCCTCCAGCTTGCGATATAGGTCGACCAGGAAGACCACGTCCTGGGTATCGGCACGCCGGGCGGTGACCGAGATGTCCATGCCACAGACGGTAGCGAGACAGGCGGGGACCGTAGGCGGCCGCTGTGTCAGGCGCAGTCGCGACAGAGGGCGTCAGCAGCCAGCTGCACCTTCTTGAGGCGCAGGAAGCACGAGCGGCAGACGAACTCGTCGCCCCGCATCTGCTCCGCCTCGATGTCGAGGTTCATCTCGGAGCGGCGGATCTCCCGTATCTCGCTGGTCTCGTCGACGAGCATGGTGGCCGACTCGGTAGCCTCCACAGTCTCCAACTCCTCGGCCTCGAGGGCGTCGAGCTCGACGGCGCCGTTGCCGTTCTCGTCATCGTTGTCCTCGTGCCCGGCATGGTGGCCGCGGTTCTCGTTAGCCAGGTCGTCGCCGCCTTCCCCTTCGAACGGATCTCGGATGGCGTCATCCAATCCTCGAATCCCGCTGTCTGATCGCGGCGAGAGTATACGCATCCGGTCCCGGTCTGCGAACGGACGGTGGTTTCAGATCATCAATCGGAGGCCGCCGGCCTCAAGCCGGACCAGGAGGGGCGTCCGGCCGATGGGTTCCCCGTCCACTTCCACCGGCCAGGGTGGGTCGGTCTCTATCCGCGCCTCGGGGGTCACGAACCGCCGGACACCCGGGTCGGCGAGGTGATCTCCGCCTCTTGCCTTCCGCATCAGGGCCCCCACCTCTCTCCTGCGGCTGGTGATGACCTGGACGTCGAGCAGCCCGTCGACCATGGAGGCCCGGGGGGCGATGTTGAAGCCACCTCCGAAGAACTGAGCGTTGGCCACCACCACGGTCAGGGCGGGGCCGGAGAACTCCCGCCTGCCGGCCTCGACGCGGGCGTCGATCCTGCGCCAGGAGGGCAGGGATGCGGCAACCGCCGCGACGTAACGAAACGAGCCCAACCGGCCCGGCATGCGTTGGGCGGTCCTGGCGGCATGGGCCGTGGCGCCGGCGCTGGCCACGTTGAGGAAGTACCTCCGGCCCCACTCGCCTATCGCCAGACCGACGTCCACCGGATAGGGCGTCCCCTCGACCAGCCGGGCCGCGGCCGAGTCGAGACCGGGCCCGATCCCGAAGGTACGGAGCAGGTCGCAGCCCGTACCGGTCGGGAGCATGCCCAGCAAGGGCGCCGCCTTCCATCCGTGAGCCATGATCTCGTTGAGCACTGCATTGACCGTCCCATCTCCACCCACCGCCACCAGGCGCCGCCGGTCGGCCGCAACGGCGGCCCTGACGGCGCCCCTGAGCGCGGTCAGCCCATCCACCTCCAGAACTTCGGCGGGTACCGAATGGGACCTGAGGGCAGCCAGGGCGTCGGCCTTGGCCGAGCGGCCGCGGCCGGCGTGCGGGTTCACCAGCACCAGCCAGGGGGTCATATCACGCCGCCGGCGGTGACGATTCCCCGATCGATACCTGAGCGGGCCCGGCCTGCCGCCCGCTCGAGTTCGCCCTTACCCAGAACACGCGCCGCGTCGCCCACCTGGCGCAGGAGGTCCAGAACAGACCGGGTGGTACGGACGAAGTCCCCGGCGGCCAGCGAGCCCTCGTCGAGGAGCTCCTCAAGGTCGATCCGGAGCGCCCAGGCGTAGGCGAGCCACGCGAACCCGGGATGGGGGAAGCGGGTCACCGGCAGGCGAAGGCGTTCCTCGGCAGCGGCGAGGTCCTCCGCCAGCTCCACCAACCGGCTCCACGCATCCTCGAGTGGCTCCGTGGGCAACCCTTCCGCCTCCTCGGCGTCGCGTCGCGGCTCGTAGACGAAGGCCGATAGCAGGGCCGCCAGTTCGGGCGCGCGCAGCTCGTCGAGAATCCCGCTGCGTATCGCCTCCACGAGGAGAAGGCCCGAGTCGTTGTAGACCACGCGGAGCGTTTCCCCTCCGGGTTCGAGCGTCCAGTCCCGGATGTGCCCTCGTTGCTCCAGGAGCCGCCGGGACCGGTCGAACCTCTCCAGGAGGGTGCTCCGGCGAGGCGACCTGCGGCCGGGCCTGTTCCCGCGTGGCCGGCCTTTCAGCCGCCGGTCCTGGAACTCCGCGAACGATGCGGCGAGGAGCCGCTCGGCCTGGCGGCGGGAGTAGTTGGCCACCAGGTTGACCAGCATGTTGTAGGTCGGGCGGAAGCTGGACCGCAGGGGATGGCTGCCGAGCCGGGCGATCGACGCCATCCGCTTGAACGGCACGAAGGGCGAATGCAGCACCACGCCGTGGCCCACCGTGTCGATGCCCCGGCGTCCGGCCCGGCCGGTCAACTGGGTGAACTCCCCGGGGAGCAGCAGCTCGTGAGTCTCGCCGGTGAACCTCGACAGGCGGTCGAGTACGACGGTCCGGGCGGGCATGTTGATGCCCAGGGCCAGGGTCTCGGTGGCGAACACCACCTTGATCAGCCCATCGCAGAAGAGCTGCTCGACCACCTCCTTGAAGGCCGGCACGAGGCCGGCATGATGGGCCGCCACTCCCCGCTCGAGCCTCGCCAGCCACCGGTCGTGTCCCAGGGTGCGGAGGTCGGACCAGTCGAGATGGGCGGTTCCCTTCTCGGCCCGGCGCCGGATCTCGTCCCGTTCGGCGTCATCGGTGAGCCGGATACCGGCGGCGACCGTCCGGTCGGCAGCGTCGTCACACCCGGCTCTCGAGAACAGGAAGTAGATGGCCGGGAGCAGCTCGAGAAAGGCGAGACGCTCCACCACCGATGTCCGTCTGGGGGTCGAGAAGCGGCGGCGGCGGCCACCTCGCCGGGCCAGGAGGCGGGGAATGGCGGCGTTGGGCTTCATCCCACCGGACGTCTCCATGTAGAGCGGCAGGAGATGGACCTCCCGCTCGAAGCGGTCCCAGACCGACCACCACCGTTCGAGGCGTACCGGCCGGTGCTCCTCGACCACCAATTCGGTGGGTCCCCGCCGGGTGCGTAACCAGTCGGTGAACTCGGCGGCGTTGGAGACCGTCGCCGACAGGCACACCAACCGGATGTGGGGCGGAGCGTGGATGATCACCTCCTCCCATACCGCGCCGCGGAACCGGTCTTGGAGGTAGTGAACCTCGTCGAGGACCACCGTGTCCACCTGTGACAGATCCGACCCCGAGTAGATCATGTTGCGCAGCACCTCAGTGGTCATCACCACAACGGGTGCGTCGCGGTTGATGGTGTTGTCGCCGGTCAGCAACCCGACCCGGTCGCTTCCATGGACGGCGCCGAAGTCCCGGAACTTCTGGTTGGACAGCGCCTTGAGGGGCGTCGTGTAGAACACCCGGCGCCGGTTGGCCAGGCTCAGGTGGATGGCGGCCTCGGCGATCAGGGTCTTACCGGCGCCGGTGGGGGCCGTCACCACCACCGACCGACCCATCTCCACCATCTCGGCGGCCAGCACCTGGTAGGGGTCGGCCGTGAACGGGAGCGACTCGAAGAAGGTGTGAACCCTCATTTGTTGAGGGTCAGGCGGATCAGCCAGATGGTGGCCTCGTAGAAGAGGTAGAGCGGGGTCGAGAGCAGCAGGAGCGTGACCGGGTCGCCGGTGGGGCTCACCGCGGCCCCCACCACCACGATGATGAGTACCGCCCAGCGTCGACCGGCAGCCAACTTGTCGGAGGTCACCACTCCGGCCGCAGCCGCGCCGTACAGGAACACCGGGAACTGGAACGAGATGCCGAACAGCAGCAGGAAGCGGATCACGAAGCGGGTGTAGAGCTCGACCGTCCAGAGATTCTCCAGGTCCTCGAAGATCGATACGAGGAACGCGACCGCCCGGGGAAGGCTCCAGTAGGCGAATCCGACCCCGAGGCAGAACAGGGTTACCAGCGCCGCCACCACCGGGAAGGCCCACTTGCGTTCCCTCTGGGTGAGGCCCGGGTTGATGAAGCACCACGCCTGGTAGGCGATCACGGGGCTGGCCAGGACCGTCCCACCGAAGAGCGCCATGCGCATGGCGATCGAGAACTGGTCGGTGGGGCCGGTCACCACCAGATCCCGGCCCGCTACCTCGCTGTAGGAGTTCTGCAGGAGATAGAGCATCTGGTTGCGGAAGAAGAAGGCAACCACGGTGGCGACTCCGACCGCTATGAAGGTCTTGACGAGGCGTGACCGGAGCTCCGTCAGGTGCCCCATCAACGGCTGGCCGGACGGATCGGCTCCTTCCGTCATTCGCCCTTGTCCGGTGGCTCGTCCCCGTCATGGCCGGCCGGCGCGTCCGCGGCCTGGTCGCCCTCCCCTGCCGGAGGGTTCTCAGCCGACCCGTCCTGCCCGTTCTCCGGAGGAGGGCCGGACGCCTCGGGCGCCACCACATTCTCGGGCATCGGATCGTCCAAGCCCTCCCACACTTCGCTCGGCGACACGCCGACCTGGGGTTCAGGGGCCACCCATCGCGCCTCCGGCACCTCCGGGACGGAAGTGGCCTCGTCCGGGGCGGGTCGGCCGGTGTCCTTCACAGATCGCCGGATGTCCCGTTCCACCGAGGCGGCTGCATCGGCGGTCTCGGCCAGGGTGCGCTTCACATCGCTGGCCCCCTCGGTGAGTTCTTGGCGGAGGTCCTTGATCGGCTCGCGCATCGGAGCGACCTCCCGCTCGATTCCTTCGCGAAGGTCTCTCACCGCCTCCCGGAGCTCGCGGACGTATCTGCCGATGGTGCGGGCTATCTCGGGCAGGCGGTTCGGCCCGAAGACCACCAGGGCCACCACGGCGATGGTGAGTATCTCGAGACCGCTGAACGTGTCGAACACGCTCCCATGGTACCGGCGCGCGCCCAGCCCGCCCCGACCGCGGCTCAGGCTCGGGAGACCTCGTATCGGGCCAGGATCGCCTCGCGCAGGCGTTCGGTCTCCTCCCGGACTTCGCGGCCCTCGATCAAGCGGGCCTGGTCGCCCAGCCGAAGCAGCAGGCGGGCTCCCACCCGCGCGTCGGACATGGCGAAGCGGATGACCATCTCCTCGCCCGTGTCCTCCAGGACCTCGACCGGGTAGTACTCGGCCACCCACCTGGCGCCGGGCCCCAGGGCAAGCCGGGCGTAGATCGCGTCAGCGGACGGGGTGTAGTCGACGTTCGTGGGAGCAAGCGGGCGGGCGGGGGGTTCGAAGACGTCTCCCGACGCCTCCACCGACCGGATCCTGTCCACGCGGAACAGGCGGCGGTCACCGGCCAGACGGCAGTGCGCCAGGAGGTACCAGCTTCCCATTGAGGCATGGACCATCAGCGGTTCGATGGCCCGAACCGTGGTCCGGTTCGTGCTCAGCGAAAGGTAGGTGATGGTCAGCACGGTTCCGTCACGGGCGGCCCGGCGCAAGGTGCCGAGGTGGGCGGGTTCGGGGGGCAACTCGGCCGCGATGACCGTGGAGGCCTCCGGGAAGAGGGCGCCGGTCAGCTTCTCCACCGCCCTCGCCAGCGCCTCGTTTCCCTGGGAGGTGCCCGCCACCGCCAGCCCGGCGCTCAGCAGACCCAAGGCCTCATGGGGTGTGAGCCGGAGGGGCCGGGAGAAGTAATCGGCCATGTCGAGAACCACCTCGTCCCCGTCCATGTACGCCACCATCAGGTCACCGGGGCCGTAGCCGGGTAGCCCGCAACAGAAGAGCAGGTTGAGATCGTCGGCGAGTTGCCGACGGCTCTCGTATCCGAACCGCTCCATGACCTCGGTGACGGTCGGGTACGGGTTGGCGAGCGCCCACGGAAGCAGGGCCAGGATCCGCGCCAGCCTCTGCCGGGTCCGGGAGGCCGTCATCGGCCGGCCTCCAGCCGCCGGACCATCTCGGCGCGAAGCTCCGGAGGGTCGAGGATCACCGCCCCGTCATCAAGGTGTATGACCATGTCGAGCAGCGAGTCGCTCGTGTAGGGGATTTCCAGAATCGTTCCACCCGCATCGCTCTGCCCCACGGTCCTGGCATCGGGGAACCGGTTCTCGACCCACCAGGCAATGCCGGCGTCGCACTCGATCAGGGCACGTTTCGGCGCCTGTTGCTCCCAAGGCAGCGCGGACAGGATGTCCCGGGCGCTGTAACCCTCGGGCCGCGGGAACGCGTCCGGTTCTCCCACCAGCTCGAGCCGCTCCGCCCGATCGAGCCGGTAGGTCCGGATGGCGCCGGCCTGTTCCGGCTCGACACCGGCGAAGTACCAGTGGCCCCGCCGATGGTGCATGCCATAGGCGCACAGGCTGCGCGACCGGCCCCGATAGAGGAATCGAATGAGGCGGCGCTCCAGCACCGCCTGGAAGATCAGCCCCAAGTGCTCGCTGCCCAGGCCCAGGTCGGCGCCCACCGGCGTGTCCGTGTCGGCCAGCCGCGCCCCTCCCAGCTTGAGCAGGCCGTTGGCGCCCGACGGCCAGCCGCCGGAACGCACCATATGGACCGCGAGGGCCAGAGCGGTCCGTTCCTCGTCGGTGAGTCCCGGCTCGATGGTCCGGTAGTTGCTCTCGGGGACCACGTAACCCCACTCGACCTCCCAGGCGTCGGTGGCTTCCTGCTCGAGCTCGATCCCCAACTCGCGGAGGCTGGCCTTGTCGCGCTCGAACTTGCGATGGAAGGCCTGGTCGGAGAGGTTCTCGTACCCGGCCACCGTGTTCCGGATCTGGTCGGCGGTAACGGGACGCGTGGAGTCGACCAGATATGCCAGCAGATTGATCAGGCGCTCGACGACGGTGCTCATGGTCTGCCAAATGTACCGATCTCGACAGCCGGTGGCTAGTAGTTGCTGGTTCCTAGTTTCTAATCAGAGGCCGGCGATCAGGCGTTCCACCCGCTCGTCGAAGGCCTTGAAGGGATCCTTGCAGAGCACGGTTCGCTGGGCCTGGTCGTTCAGCTTCAGGTGGACCCAGTCCACCGTGTAGTCGCGGTTGCGGGCCTTGGCGGCCGCAATGAACTGGCCGCGGAGCCGGGCGCGGGTGGTCTGGGGAGGCTTCTCCTTGGCGATGGCGATGGCGGCGTCGGTTACCAGGCGCTCCACGACACCGCGCCGGGCCAGCAGGTAGTAGAGGCTGCGCTCCTCCGTCACATCGTGGTAGCTGAGGTCCAGCAACTGGACCCGGGCGTCGGAGAGGGTCAGGCCGTGCTTGGCCCGGTAGCGCTCGATGAGGTGGTACTTCGTGACCCAGTCGACCTGGCGTTCCAGCGAGAAGGGATCCTTCTCGAGGCCGGTGAGCAGGTGCTCCCACATCTCGATGGCTCGCTGCACCGAGGTGGGGAATCCGGGGTTCCGGGCGTACCGGATGATGCGGTCCAGGTACTCCCACTGGATGTCGAGGGCCGACAGCATCCGACCGTTGGCAAGGCGTACCGGTTGCCGGCAGGTCGGGTCCTGGCTGATCTCCCGGATGGCGCGGATGGGGTTGGCAAGGGTGAGGTCTCTGAACATCACGTCGGCCTCGATCATCTCGAGCAGCGCGACGGTGGCGCCCACCTTGACGTAGGTGGCGTACTCGTTCATGTTGGAGTCGCCGGCGATCACGTGGAGGCGCCGGAACCGCTCGGCATCGGCATGAGGCTCGTCACGCGTGTTGATGATGGGGCGCGACCGCGTCGTGGCCGAGGAGACACCTTCCCAGATGTGGTCGGCGCGTTGTGAGATCGAGAAGGTGGGCCCCTTGGCGGTCTGGAGGAGCTTCCCCGCCCCCGAGAAGATCTGGCGGCTGACCAGGAACGGTATGAGGATGTCCAGCATCTTCTGGAAGTCCGCCTTGCGGAGTACCAGGTAGTTCTCGTGGCACCCGTAGGAGTTGCCGGCCGAGTCGGTGTTGTTCTTGTAGAGGAAGATGTTCCCGCGGATGCCGTCGTTCCGGAGGCGTTGCTCGGCGGAGCGCTGGAGATCCTCCAGGACCCGCTCCCCGGCCTTGTCGTGGGCCACCAGGTCGAGGAGGTCGTCGCACTCCGGTGTGGCGTACTCCGGATGGCTACCCACGTCCAGGTAGAGCCGCGCTCCGTTCTCCAGGAACACGTTGGACGACCGGCCCCATGTCACGACCCCCCGGAAGAGGATGCGGGCCACCTCATCAGGACTGAGGCGGCGCTGGCCTCGAAGCGTGCACGTGATGCCGAACTCGTTCTCGAGACCGAAGATGCGCCGTTCCATGGGTCAATAGGGTAGGTGATTAGTTGCTAGTCAGTAGTTGCTAGTCACTAGTCGTCTGCGATAGATGGTCTTAGGTTAGATGGTTCCTGTGGCCGTAGGATGTCCGACTCGACCATCGCGCCGAGGCGAGGACCGTCGCCAAACAGAGGCGATGCCGCCGTGTCTCCCCACTCTTGACTAATGCCCAACCATGACTAGCTACTAACAACTAGCAACTATCAACTAGCAACTATGAATTCGCTATCTCGCCGAGTTCTTCCTTGGTCAGGCGGCGGAACCGGCGCGGCGGGCCCTCGCGCGCGAGAAGGGCGCCCTCCCAGCCGTCGATGGCGCGGCCCTCCACCTCCCGGAACGCGTTGGCGGTGAGGGTCAGGGCCTCGGCCAGACCGAGGGTGCCTTCGTAGTCCTCCCCCAGCCGGTCGGACAGCTCGTCGGCTTGCCCACCGATTGCCGTGTAACCACGCTTGTCGTACAGGGTGCCGTCATACGTCACCTTGAACAGGCGGTCCTCGGCAACGGTCCGGCCGACCTCCGCCACGAGCACCTCCACCTCGAAGGGCTTGGGTCCCTGGACGAATATGTTCCCCAACGTCTGCGAGAAGGCGGACGCGAGGCTCTTGGCGGTGACATCGCGGCGCCCGTACTGGTATCCCTTGATGTCGGCATAGCGGATTCCCGCCACCCGCAATGACTCGAACTCGTTGTACTTACCCACGCCGGCGAAGGCGATCCGGTCGTAGATCTCAGAGGTCTTGGTGAGCGTGCGGCTGGGGTTTTCCGCCAGCAGCAGGACCCCCTCCCGGACCTCCAGAGCGGCGATCGACCGGCCCCGGGCAATGCCCTTGCGGGCGTACTCGGCGCGGTCCTTGACCAGCTGTTCGGGAGCTACGTAGAACGGGAGGGTCACCGGACCACCTCCAGAGCCCGTTCGGCCGCCTCAGCCACTTCGGCCCGATCGACTTCCTGGACGCCGTCGGTGGTGACCGTGAACACATTGGGGTAGATCCCGCGACGCAGGTCGGGACCTCCGGTCGCCAGGTCCTGGCCGGCTGCCGCCACCAGGGCGGCGATGCTGTGGTCGATGGCCTCGGTCCGATCGGATCCGGTGCTGTACACGGTTCTCAGGTATGCCCGCGCTTCCCGGCTCCCCGACCCGGCGGTACCGAAGTCCCGCTCCTCGTAGCGGCCACCGATCGCATCGAAGGTGAACACGTGCCCGGTACCGCTCTCGGGCTCGATCCCGCAGAACAGCGGCACCACCACGAATCCCTGCAGGGCCATGGGTAGCTGGGAACGAACCATGCGGGCCAGGTAGGTGGCCTTCCCCTCCAGGCTGAGGCGCACGCCCTCGAGCTTCTCGTAGTGCTCCAACTCGGTCTGGAAGAGGCGGATCAGCTCGACTCCGAGCCCCGCCGTTCCCGATATGGCCACGGCCGAATAGGAGTCCGCCGCGAACACCTTCTGGATGTGGCGATGAGCGATGTCGTAGCCGGCGGTCGCCTGGCGATCCCCCACCATGACCACGCCGCCGTCGTAGCGGAGGGCCAGCACCGTGGTGGCGTCGGGCGGGTGGAAACCCGAAGGCGGGGCGTCCGGACCCAGAGACCATTCGGGAGCCAGGTCGAGCGACCTGATCAGCTCGGTGAAGCTGGCGCCCGGTAGGGGCGCCCCCAGGGGAAGCAGGCTGCCCGTCACTCGCCGCCCTTCTGGACGTAGTTCTTGACAAACTCCTCGGCGTTCTCCTCGAGGACCGAATCTATCTCGTCCAGGAGCTCGTCGATCTTGTGTACCCCGCCTTGCGCGGCCACCTGCGGGGATGCCGCAACCGGCTCTGTCACTTCGCCGCGACGGCGACGGATCCGCTCTCGTTCCTGTGCCATCTGTTCTCCTCCTAGTGGTCTACTGTCTGCGAAACGACCAGGTGTGCTCTGGCGGCCACCGGCGTCCCGTCGCTGCGTTCCGCTTCCTCAACGTACCACTCGGGTACGCCTTCGTCCCATCGGACGATGGCATGATCTCAGGGGTCTGTGACAGCGGGGCCTGCCCATCCACATCTTCTCAGCACCCTCCAAGAGCGTCCAGGAGCGTGGCCGCGTCCGGAGAGGCATCGAGCAGGTCGCCAACCAGTGACTCGTTACCCCGCAAGGGCTCCATCATAGGCACCCGCTTGAGGGAGTCCTCACCCACGTCGAATACCAGCGAGTCCCAGTTGGCGGCCACGAGCGAGTCAGGGTACTTCTTGACACAGCGTCCGCGGAAGTAGGCGCGGGTCTCGCGGGGCGGTTCCAAGGTGGCCCGCCGTAGTTCGGCCTCATCGAAGATTCTCCGGAGCAGCCCCCGCTCCTCGAGCCGGTATGCCAAGCCCTTGCGGGGGTCGGTGTCGTGGTACTGGAGCGCGGCCATGGCCAGCTTGGGATCGTGCCATTCCAGCTCGTCCCGCCGGCGAAATGCGCTCAGCATCCGTAGCTTGGCAGTCCAGTCGATCCGGTCCGAAGTGAGCATCGCGTCCTGTTCCAGGTCGTTGAGTATGGAGCTCCACTCGGTGATGACATCCGCCCACACCGGTTCCGGATGGTTGGAGGCGGCGTATTTCGACAGCCACTCGAGGTAGCGGAACTGGAGTTCGAGCGCGGTGGCGGACGAGCCGTCGGCCAGGGGCAGGGGCAGGCTGAGAGATAGGTCATGGCTCAATTGCCAGGTGGCCGAGACCGGATCGGCCAGGGCCAGATCGTCGGGAACGGCACGGTCCTCGATAGCAGCCAGGAGCAGGGCGGTGGTTCCCAGCTTCACGAACGTCTGTACCTCCGACATGTTGGCGTCACCGATGATGACGTGGAAGCGGCGATACCGGGCCGGGTCGCCGTGGGGCTCGTCCCTGGTGTTGATGATGGGTCTCTTGAGCGTGGTCTCCAGCCCGACCTCTTCCTCGAAGAAGTCGGCTCGCTGGCTGATCTGGTACCGCACCGGCGGGCGGCCGTTCTCGGAGCCGAGCTTCCCCGACCCGGTGAAGACCTGGCGGGTCACCAGCCACGTGGTGGCATAACGGATCAGGTCGGAGAAGGGTAACTCCCTGTCGACCAGGTAGTTCTCGTGGTGGCCGTAGGAGTTGCTCTTTCCGTCACTGTTGTTCTTGTGGACGTACATGTACTCGCCGGGCCGGAGAATCTGGTACGCCTGGTCCACGGCGGTGGCCACCACCCTCTCCCCCACCTTGTCGTACAAGGCGGCCTGCCGCGGGTCGACGCACTCGGGGCTGGAGTACTCGGGATGGGCGTGATCGACGTAGAAGCGGGCGCCGTTGGTCAGTACCACGTTGACCAGTCCGGAATCGGGCTCGACCAGGCCGTGGTCCTCGTGACCGCCCCCGCGGGCGTCGCGGCCCGGGGTCTCCTCGTCGAACGACCACCGCACCCGAACGCGTCCCCCCTGGTAGGAGTTGACCACCAGCGAGGAGGCGAGGGTCGGGTTGAAGTCCGGTTGGTTGCGAACCGTGATCCCGTACTCGGTCTCGGTCCCGATGACTTTGGGAGCCGCCATGCTTACAGGTACTGACCTGCGCCGACCGCCTCGATGGTCCTCGACTCGTCCTCTCCCTCGATGAGGGTGCGAACGTAGACGATCCGCTCCCCCTTCTTCCCGGATATCTTGGCCCAGTCGTCCGGGTTGGTGGTGTTCGGGAGGTCCTCGTGCTCCCGGAACTCCTGCTTGATACCGACGAGCAGGTCTTCGGTGCTGATCCCGCCGGAGTCGCCGGCTATCCGCCGCTTGATGGCCGCCTTCTTGGCGCGGCGCACGATGTTCTCGATCATGGCGCCGGACGCGAAGTCCCGGAAGTAGAGGATCTCCCGGTCGCCGTTCTGGTAGGTGACTTCCAGGAAGCGGTTCTCGTCGCTCTCCGCGTACATCTTCTGCACCACCTGGTCGACCATGCTGTCCACCAGCCCGACCGGATCGCCGCCCGCCTCCTCGAGGGCGGCCGCGTCGAACGGGAGGTCGGTACCGAGGTAGATCTTGAAGATCTGGCGGGCGGCCGAGGTGTTGGGACGGGCGATCTTGATCTTCACGTCCAGCCTCCCCGGGCGGAGGATGGCCGGATCGATGAGGTCCTCCCGGTTGGAGGCGCCGATCACGATCACGTTCTTGATCATCTCCACGCCGTCGAGCTCTGAGAGCAGCTGGGGAACGATGGTGGATTCGACGTCGGATGAGATGCCGGTGCCTCGGGTCCTGAAGAGGGAGTCCATCTCATCGAAGAAGACGATCACAGGCACGCCTTCGTCCGACTTCTCCCGGGCTCGCTGGAAGATCAGCCGGATCTGCCGCTCGGTCTCGCCCACGTACTTGTTGAGGAGCTCCGGACCCTTGATATTGAGGAAGTAGGACCGGGCGTCGTCGTGGCCCGTACGCCTGGCCACCGCGTCGGCCAGGCTGTTGGCCACCGCTTTGGCGATGAGGGTCTTGCCGCATCCCGGCGGCCCGTAGAGGAGGACGCCCTTGGGCGCCACCAGCCCGTATTCCTCGAACAGGTCCCGGTGGACGTACGGGAGTTCCACCGCGTCCTTGATCGCTTCGATCTGGTCGTGAAGTCCACCCACGTGGTCGTAGGTGACGTCGGGGACCTCCTCGAGCACCAGTTCCTCCACCTCTGGCCGGATCAGCCTCTCGTAGGCCAGGCCGTGGCGGGGGTCGATGCGGACGTGATCGCCGATTCTCAAGAAGACCCGCTGCAGTGGCCCGGCCAACTCCACGACCCGCTCCTCATCGGCGTGGGCCATCACCAGTAGCCGGTCGTCGGAGAGGATCTCCTTGATGGTGACGACCTGACCCTGGCGGTCGAAGTCCCTCACCTCCACGATGTTCATCGAGTCGTTCACCAGCACCTGCTGGCCGCGCTGGAGTTCCTTGATCTCGATGGAGGGCTGGGCGTTCACGCGCATCTGTCGCCCCCCGCTGATCACGTCGACGGTGCTGTCGCTGTTGACGCCCAGGACCGTGGCGAACGGATTGGGGGCGGTGGTGAGCTTGTCCACTTCTGCCCGGAGCATGGCGAGTTGCTCCCTGGCCTCCTCCAGTACAGCGGACAGCTTCTCGTTACGCTGGCCTGCCAAGGTGAGCTGGGACTTGGCCTCGGTGAGACGGCTCTCCAGGAGCCGGACCCGGCGCGGGCCGTCCTGGAGGCGACGGCGCAGCACGGAGACCTCTTCCTCGAGCGCGTGGACGGTGCCTCGGAGCGCGTTGATGCGGTGCTCGTATTCGTACGGCATCTGTCGATCAGTCATTCACCCGCCTGAGCATTGCGGGCAGTATACGAGTGGATGCGGACTTCCCGGACAATCTCATACCCCTCACGGCGGGCTGACGCATCGGGCGGTGGTCACGAATCCGGTGTGGCCGACCATC
The DNA here is from genome assembly GCA_009838635.1 of Acidimicrobiia bacterium. GTDB lineage: Bacteria > Actinomycetota > Acidimicrobiia > Spongiisociales > Spongiisociaceae > Spongiisocius. The sequence goes on from VXRE01000077.1 coordinate 13,777, forward strand.
CCGTGATCCGGGCGGACCGAGCGGCCCGCGACGTGCCAGGTCCGGAGCAGGATCTCGAAGGTCTCGACATCGACGAACCGCCCGCTGGACTCCAGGGCGCTGTGGAACCTGTCAACCTGCGGAACGGTGGGGACGTATCCGGCCACCAGACCTCCGGGTCGTAGCGTCTCGGCCGCGGCCGGGATGACCTGCCAGGGCTCCGCCAGGTCCAGGACGAGGCGGTCGTGCTCGACCTGGGCCGCGATCTCACGGACGTCGCCCACCCGAAGGTCCAGGTGGTCTGGAATCGAGCCGAAGTAGCGCTCGATGTTGGCCCGTCCGCGGGCGGCGTGGTCCTCGCGGAGCTCGCACGAGATCACCCTGCCGGTCCGACCCACCGCCCGGACCAGGGCCAGAGTGGCGGCGCCGGAGCCCGTGCCGGCCTCCAGGACGGTGGCGCCGGGCCGGATGTCGGCATACACGAGGATCGGGCCGAGGTCCTTGGGGTACACCACCTGCGGCCCGCGCCGCATCTTGAGTACGTAGTCGGCCAGGCGAGGCCGGACGCCTATCAACGGCGCGCCGTTGGAGGATGTGAACCTGGTCCCCTCGGGCCGGCCGATGATGTCGGCATGGGCAAGGCTTCCCCGGTGGTACTGGAAGGTGCCGGTGGAGCGAAGTTGCAAGAGGTACTTGCGCCCCTTGTCGTCGAGCAGGAGAGCCGGCTCGCCCTCCCCGAACGGGATTCCCGCCGCCACGACGGTCAAAACCCGAGCGAGGCCAGGCTGGCCACCAAGGTCAGCACCATGCCGGCCACGGTGACCCAGACCACCACTTTCACCCATGTGGGCGTGTGCCTCATATGCTCCTCTCTCCCGGTTTCTTGTTTCTAGTCTCTAGTGTCCATCATAACTAGCAACTAGCAACTAGAAACTAGCAACTACAGGATGGCTAGCCTGGGCGGTGATGATCCGGTTCCTCTCCGCTCGTCGCGGCGCTCGTTACCTCTTCCAGGGCCTCCGAGAAGGCAAGTCGCCGCTCATACTGGTAGGCCTGATCGTGCTGGTGGCGCGGTTTAACAGGCGTTGGCGGCCGGACCGCTCACGGGTAGCAACGGTAAAGGTGAGGGCCGGTGAGACCGTCGGCCTACGGGTCTCGCGGCCGGGCGAGGCGCCGGCGACCTTCCGGGTAGACAGCTAGAGAACTACAGGCGGTGGATCTCGACCCGGGCTCCGCGGCGCCTGGCGCGCCTCCGCCCGGCCAGGAAGACGACGGCGAGCGCTCCCGCCCAGGCCAACGCGTTTCTCATCGCCGCCGAGCGGACGAAGTCGCCGGTGTCGTTGACGGCTTCCTCGATCTGGTGAGCCTTGGCCTCGATGTCGTCACGGGTGATCACAGGGACTCCCTGGGTCGGTTGGCCAGCCACATCACGAAGAGGGCCAGCAGAACGGCCAGTGCCGCGCCGATGAAGTAGCCCAGGACACTCCACAGCGCGCTGTCAGGAAGCAGGTCCAGCGCCAGTCTGAGCCCTGCGATCGAGAGCATCAACCACCCCGCGGCGAACAGCAGTCCGGCCAGCAGGCTGAACCCCGCGAAACGCGCCACCCGGCGCAAGGGCGCCACCGCCTCCTGGGCGAGGTACGCCTTGGACATCTCGAGCAGCTCGGATATCAGCTGGGGGATTTCGGCTTGCTTCATGGCGTGTGTGATCCGGCAGGGGCGCTCAAGCCTAGTGGTCGGTGGGTGTTCCTCAAGGAGATACGGAATCTAGCCTCGGGGTCGCAGCGCCGCCCGCAACAGCACAGGAGGGCGGGTTTCATCCCAGCAGGGGTTTGTAGGCCTCCAGGAACTGCTGGTAGGTGGCTACCCCGGCTCTCTGCCGCTCGATCTCGTCATCGGTCAGGCGCCGTACCGGCTTGGCCGGGATGCCCATGGCCAGGGTCCATGGTGGGATGCTCCGGCCCTCCGGCAGCACGGCGCCCGACGCCAGCCAGGCGCCCTCGCCCAACTCGGACCCGGTGAGCGCCAGAGCGCCGATCCCGACCAGGCAGTGGTCGCCGACCTTCACGCTGTGCAGGACCGCGGCATGGCCGACCACGGTGTTCCTGCCCACGATGCAAGGGAAGCCGGGGTCGCAATGCACCACCACATTGTCCTGGAGGTTCGATCCGGCCCCCACCACCACCCGGTCCAGTTCGGCGCGGATCACCACCCCGAACATGACGACGGCGCGGGCTTCGATCACGGCATTGCCGTAGATGTGAACACCGGGCGCCACGAAGGAGTCGGGATGGATGGTGGGGGATCCCAAGACCACCGGTCCGTCAGGCTCCCCAGGGGTTTGATCGACCCGGGACACGACCGAGCGACACCTCCGGTCAGTGAGCGAGTGTCGGAGAGAGGACTCGAACCTCCACGCCCTTGCGGGCACTAGGCCCTCAACC
>VXRE01000124.1:0-11543 GCA_009838635.1 Acidimicrobiia bacterium
AGGAACACCGCTGCCTCGCCATACCACACCGCCATTACACAGACAGACCACTAGATCTCAGCCCGAGGACAGAGCCGCCGGGAGGGGCGTGGTTCTCCTAGAATCACCCCATGCGCGCCGAATCCGGGACCGTCACGAGCACGGCGGCAGCCGAGCAACCGTCACCCAACGCCCGCGCCCATCCCTACCGGGGATTGTCCGTCCAGCATGTGGACGAGGATCCGCACCCCGACTTCATGCGGGAGTATCTCAGCGGGCGGGAGGTCTACCGGCGCACCGACTACATCGCCCTCATCCACGACGAAGCGGTGGGTCTGGCGGCTGTGGCGCGGGCCGCTTCGGACGAGCTGTTCGTGCCGGTGGTGGATGTCGAGGTCTGGTCGGGCCCCGACCGCACCCAGCTGATCGAGGATCCCACAATTGACGTGGGGAACGCCACCGCCCTGGCCGGGGCGGCGATCAGCCATGGACGCCCCGGCGTCTCCGCCTTCGTGGTGAAGGGCCGGTTCGAGCACATCAACTTCATCTGGGAGCCCGATCCGGTGCGCGTGTTCGTAACCGAGGTGACCCCACCCCTGCCTCCCAAGTTGCTGGACCAGGCCCGGCAGGTGGTGGAGTTCGATGAGGACATGCCACCCATGGACCTGGTCCTTGACGCGGTCACCTTCGACGATCTGGCTGCTACCGCACCGTCGGACTCCTACCTTCTCCCGTGCCGCGGGGCCGGCACCGAGCTGGCAGCCGACATGGCATATCTCGACACCCGGCCGCCGGCGCCCGATGACTGGGTGATGATCGGCTGCGAGCGCTCGATGCAGTTCCACCGTCACTTCTACGGCAGCGAACCGACCCAGGTCGACATCTGCCCCAAGCGGCGGGTGGAGGAAGCCCGTCCGGATGGTCGCTGGCTCATCAAGTGCTGCATGCTGGAGCGGGGCGTGGAGCTCGACGGCAACCGGGCGGTGGTGCCGTGGGGCGCCAATCTCGACGAGGTGAGGCAGGCATTACGGTTGCTGGTGGGCGTAGACGCGCTCGTTCCCGCCGGATGAGCATCCACCTGGGCGACTCCGTCGTCTACGGGCACCTGTGGAGTACCGAAGAGGCCCGGTCCATCCTGGGGGAGGAATCCCGCTTCCGGGCCTGGCTTGACATCCTCGCCACCCTCGCCGAGGCCCAGGCCGAGGTCGGCCTGGTGCCGGCAGGGGCCGCCCGGCACATCAGGGACCATGCCACCGGAGCCGAGATCGACCTGGACCGCATCGCGACGGAGACCCGGGCGACCGGCCACTCCACCCTGGGCCTGATCCGGGTGTTGCGAGCCACCCTCCCGGCGCCCGCCCGGGAATGGGTCTACTACGGCGCAACGGTCCAGGACCTGACCGACACCTGGACCGCCACGGTGATGCGATCCGTCGGCGACCTGCTGGAACGGGATCTGGCCCGCCTGGAGGCCGCTGCCTTGGTGCTGGCCCGTGATCATCGCACCACCCCCATGATGGGTCGCACGCACGCCCAGCCGGGTCTGCCCATCCCGTTCGGTTTCAAGACGGCCGTCTGGGCAGCGGAGCTGGGCAGGCACCGGCAGCGGCTCGCGGACGGGCGGAGTCGATGGGAGGTGGTCCAGTTGGGCGGCGCTCTCGGCACCCTGGAGTTCTGGGGCGAGCAGGCGCTCGATCTGCTGGATGCCTTCGCCCGCCGGATGGATCTGGGCGTTCCCTCGATCCCCTGGATCACCAGTAGGGACGGACCCGCCGAGTTCGTGCACCTGCTGGCGATGGTCGCTACCACCATCGCCAAGATCGGCAACGAGATCATGGAGCTGCAGCGGTTGGAGATAGGAGAGGTCCGGGAGCCCTTCATCGAGGGCACCGTGGGGAGCATCACCATGCCCCAGAAGCGCAACCCGGAGTTGTCGGAGCACCTGGACACGCTGGCCAGGCTGGTGCGCGCGGGTGCCTCCGTCATGACCGAGTCGATGATCCAGCTCCACGAGCGCGACGGTCGAGCGTGGAAGGCGGAGTGGATCGCCCTTCCGGAGGCCGTGGCGTTCACCCTCTCGGCCACCCGCTACGCGGTGATGCTGGTGGAGGGCCTCGAGGCCGACGGGGAGCGGATGCAGGCCAACATCGACGCCCGGAGGGGATCCGTGTTCGCCGAGCCGGTCATGCGTCTGCTGGCCGATCGGGTCGGCAAGCACACCGCCCACGACATCGTTTACGAGGCGGCCATGCGGGGCGTCGAGGACGGGGTCCCGTTCGCCGATGCCCTCATGAGCGATTCCCGGGCGCGCACCCACTTGAGCCGGTCGGACATCGAGGAGCAGGCGGATCTCGTCCGGGTCATGGGCGCGGGCCCCCTCTTCGTGGACCGGGTGATCAAGGCGGCCGGTTGACGGCCCCGGCTCGGATCGCCCTGGCCAGCCTGCCGACGCCGCTGGCCTTCGCGCCCCGGCTCTCCGAGGAACTCGGCTTGATGATCTGGCTCAAGCGGGATGATCTGACCGGTGTGGGCCTGGGCGGCAACAAGGCCCGCGCCGTCGAGTTCCACATGGGCGCCTGCGGTGAGGCCGGGGCCGATGTGTTCGTGACCGGTGGAGGTCCACGTTCCAACTGGGTTTTGGCCGCGGCCGCCGCCACGGCCGCCAGAGGCATCGATTGCGAGTTGGTGCTGTTCGGAGACCGGCCACCGGCCGGCACCAGCGGGGTCGACCTGCTCGACCGCCTGGACAACCTACGTGTCCGCTTCACCGGTAGCCCGGTGCGGGCCTCCGTCGATCCGCTGCTCGACCGGGTGGAAGCGTGCCTGCGGGAAGAGGGTCGCCGTCCCTACATGGTGGGCCGGGGCGGCGCCGGTCCGGTCGGGGCGCTGGGGTACGTCGCCGCGGTCGACGAGATCGATCACCAGGCGCAAGGGGCAGGAGTCCGGTTCGAGGCAATGTGGCTGGCGGCGGGATCGTGCGGCACGATGGCCGGCCTGGTGGCTGGCTACCGGCGGCGGACCGGCGGCCCGCGGGTGGTGGGCGCGGCGGTCCATCGCCCCGTCGAGGAGTGTCAGCGCCGTATCGAGGACATATCCGAGGCCTCCCTCGACATCCTGGAGGTGGCTCACCGGTACCCGGTCCGGTGGCAGGTCACCGACCACTTGGACCCCGACCCTCTGGAGGTCGACGCCGCCGCCAGGCTGATGGCCAGCACGGAAGGCGTCTTCCTCGATCCCGAGTACGGCTCCTGCGCGCTGGCCGACCTCATCCGGCAGGCCGGCGAGGTCCGGGGGCCGGTGCTGTTCCTGGTCACCGGCGGAACCCTGAACCTCTTCCACGGGAGTTCGGCAGCATGATCCAGCCACCCGAGGGCTATCTGGGAGCGGATGGGCCGCTCGGATCTGGCCCATCCCCGGAGCTGGTGGCGGCCGGTTACCGCCTCGAGGTGGCGGACGCCGCCATCCTTCACGAGGGCTTGTGCCTGGCCGACCTCTGCCACGTTGTCGAGTTGGTCGCGGCGGGCGTGGCGCCAAGGGCGGCGGCGACGGCGCTCTGCCGGGAGCTGCTCGACTTCCTGGACACCGATCCTGCTTCCTTCCCTTACGATCCGGTCTACGGGGACGCCTACAACAGCCGGGAACGGGAGCTCGAGCGCCGCCTGGGATCCCAGGCCGGATGGCTGCCGACCGGCCGTACCAGGCGGGAAGCCGGACGCATCGCCATCCGCCTGGCACTCCGGGACCGGCTCCTGGCGCTCCATGAAGCGGTTGCCGCGTGCACCGAGGTGCTGGTCGGGCGGTCCGAAGAGTTGGCGGATGCGCTGTGGAACGACACCACCTATCTGCAGCCCGCCCAGCCGTCGACATTCGGCCACTATCTGGCCGGCTTCGCCGAGCAGGGCATCCGGAACCTCGACCGGGTCCGCCATTGCTACCGGCTGATCAACCAATCACCCGCAGGGTCCGGTGGTGTCGGCGGAACGCCGATCCCGGTGGACCGCTCCCGCATGGCGGCCCGGCTGGGCTTCGACCAGCCCACCGCCCACATCCGCGACGGCATGTGGTCGGGTGATCCGATGATCGACTGTGGTGTGGCAGCCATGCAGGCGGCACTGGCGGTCGATCGCCTGGCCGAGGACCTCGAGATCTTTGCCAGCCCGCAGTTCGGCTACGTGACCTTGGGGGGATCGTCGTCGCGGGCGTCCGTGCTCTTGCCGCAGAAGCGCAACCCCTACGCTCTCGCGGTGGTCCGCGGCGGCTGCGGAACCCTCATCGGCAGGGTCACAGGACTGATGGTCACCCAGCGGACTCCATCCGCCAGAACCGACAACTGGCTCCACCTGTACGGGGAGGTGGTGGGAGCGGCTGAACTCGGCACCCGGCTGGTGCGCCTGGCAACCGAGGTGGTCCGCTCCCTGGAGGTGAACGTCGCGAGGCTGGCCGCCGACGCGGGAACGAACTTCACTACGGCGACCGATCTGGCAGACCGTCTGGTCCTGGAAAGGGGTCTCGACTACAGGAGCGCCTATCGAGTCGTCGCCCGGGCGGTGGCGCAAGCTGCCAGGGCGGGGGAGGAGCAGGTCTCGGCCTCCCGTCTGGCCGACGCGGCCCGCGCTGCCGGGTTTGAACCGACCGGATCCGTTCCGGCGAAGTCGGAGCCGGATATGGACGACGTGGCGGCCATGGTCGCCTCCCGGGACTCGATCGGCGGATCGGCGCCCCGCCGGGTCCTCGAGCACTGCGCGTCGGTGTCACTGCGGGTACGGCACTCCCGGGATTGGGGGACAGCATCGCGAGCGGCCCAGGACGCGGCCAGGGAGTCCCTGATCACCGAAGCCACTGCCCTGGCGCAGAGCCATACAAGCGGAGGGGGAGGGAGCCGTGCCGGTTCTGCTGATCGCCTGCCCTGACTGCGGTCACGAGTACCGCACGCTGGTGGTGGAAGGCGCCAGGGTGCCGGCAGTCTGGGTGTGTCCGGACTGCAAGGAACGCAAGGGTGAGGTCATCGGGGAGGTGGCAGGGTCGGGTCATCCGTGGTCCGGGCCATCCATGGATGTGTGCTGTGGATGACAGCCGGGCTGAGTAACATCGGCTGTCCTCCCATGAGCACCCAAGACTCCACCAACGAGAACGCAGCCGCGTCCGAACCGTCGCCTACCCGACGGCGTTGGATGCGCCTCATCATCGGTCTGATCGCCATCAACGTGGTGGTCTTCGGGGGGATCCTCTACTACCTGGTGGGTGCTCGGGAGGCCATCGAGGCGATTCCGACCACTTCCATCCCGAGCCTGGCCCGGGAGACGGAGCCGGTGGTGCCCGTGGTGACCGAACCACCGGGTTCCACCATCCCCGCCAACCCCGGCACACCTGCCGTTGAGGAGTCGCCACCTGAGCCCCTGGCGCCGGTCACCTTCCTCGTGGTGGGGGGCGACACGCGCGAGGGTCTCCCGGACGAGTTGGAGATCAACGACCGGCTGGACGGCAACCGGGCCGATGTGATCATGCTCGCCACCCTCGACGGTGATGAGGCCAGGGTTCTCAGCCTGCCCCGTGACCTGCAGGTCGATCTAGGCGGATACGGGGTCGTCAAGCTGAACGCCGCCCTCGCGCTGGGTGGCGGCGACCTGATGGTCTCCACGGTGGAAGAGTTGACCGGCGTCCAGATCGACCACTACGTGGAGATGGACTTCTACGGGTTCGCCAGCATCGTCGATGCCCTGGGAGGGGTCGAGATCACCTTCGCCTATCCGGCCCGCGACCTCAAGTCGGGCCTTGACGTCGAAGCCGGCGTTCAACTCCTGGACGGTAAGGAGGCGCTGGCCTACGCCAGGTCCCGCGGTTACCAGGAGCGCCGGGGCAACGTCTGGGTCAGCATCGACGCCAACGATCTGGGCAGGATCCGCCGCCAGCAGAGCCTTCTGTTCGCCATGCTGGAGTCCGCCAAGCGCTGGACGATCGTGTTCGACATACCGGCCGTGCTCCGAGCCGCCGGGGAGCATCTGGTGATCGATGCCGGTCTGGACGCCCAGCGTCTCCTGGAACTGGGCTGGGCGGCGCGCAACCTGAACAGGGGCAACATCCAGGTCTACTCGCTGCCGGTATGGGAGAGTACGGAGAACGGCGTCTACTACCTGCATCCCAGACAACCCGAGGCGAACGAGGTCCTGGCCGCTTTCATCGGTGCTGCTGTGCCGACCGGCGCATCGGAGCAGCAGCAGGAGCTCCGCCTGAAGGTGTTGAACGGCAACGGTGGCGATGAGCAGGCCAGCCAGTGGGCGGCCTGGTTCGAGGACCATGACGGGGTGTCCGGCTCGGTCGGGGTGGGGGACGCCGCCTCATTCGACTTCGACGACACGGTGGTACGAGTGCGTCCTTATGACCACGAGATCGGCCGGAAGGTAGTGGAAATGCTGGGCTTCGGGTTGGTGGAGGCAGGTTCGGTGGACGACAGCCTGGATGCGGTGGTGATCCTGGGCGCAGACGCGCTGGCCGCCGATGCGGTTCTCGGAGGTTGACATGAGCCGTCCGGGTGCGGACGACGGGGAGGGGCCGGCAGGGGCGAGTGGCTTGCGCGAGATGCGGATAGGGGTGATCGGGGCCGGCTACGTGGGCCTGGTGCAGGCAGGCGGGCTGGTTCGGCTTGGCCATGAAGTCCGGCTGGGCGAGTGGGATGAGGCCAGACTCGATGCCCTCCGGGCCGGACGGGTTCCAATCTACGAGCCGGGCCTGGCAGCGCTCATATCCGAGGGCAGGGCTACGGGGCGGCTCAGCTTCCACGCATCCAACCGGGAGGCCGTGAACGGTGCGTCGGTGGTCTTCATCGCCCTGCCCACTCCCTCGGACGATCGCGGAACGGTGGACACTTCCGCCCTGGACCGGGCGATCGCCGACGTGGCGCCCTCGTTATCCGCCGGATCGGTCCTGGTGATCAAGTCCACCGTTCCGGTGGGTACCGTCCGGCGGATCTCGCAGATGCCGGCTGTCGCGGAACGGGATGTCGGGGTTGTCTCCAATCCCGAGTTCCTGCGGGAAGGCTCGGCGGTGGAGGACTTCCTGAACCCGGACCGGATCGTCATCGGCTCGACCGACCCCCACACGGCGGAAGTCCTCGCATCCGGCGTGTACCGCGACCTTCCGGGCGAGCGGGTACTAGTCGATCCCGCCTCGGCGGAGATGATCAAGTACGCCGCCAACGCCTATCTGGCCACCCGGGTCAGCTTCGTGAACTCGATCGCCAATCTGTGCGAGGAAGTAGGCGCTGACGCGGCCGCCGTGCTCAGGGGAGTGGGCCGCGATCACCGGATCGGTTCCTACTACCTCGCGCCGGGACCCGGTTACGGTGGATCCTGCCTGCCGAAGGACACGCGCGCGCTGAGCGGGATGGCAGAACGGCACGGGTACGACTTCCGCCTACTCCGGGCTGTGATGGAGGTCAACGAAGAGCAGAGGCGAAGGATCGTCGGCAAGGTCGCGGACGCCGTGGGTGGGAACCTGTCCGGCGCGACGGTCGGTCTGTGGGGTCTGGCGTTCAAGGCGGGGACGGATGACGTCCGGGAGTCGCCGGCTGCCGATCTCGCCCTGAGGCTGACCGCGGCGGGCGCGGCCGTCCGGGCCTACGACCCGCGGGCCTCTCTGTCGATGCCGGGGATGGAGTTGTCGCCCGATCCGCTGGCCGCGGCGGATGGGGCCGATGTCCTGCTGGTCGCGACCGAATGGCCCCAATTCCGGCAGGTCGACCCGGTGGCCGTCAAGGCGGTGATGCGGGGCTCGGTGGTGGTGGATGCCCGTAACCTTCTGGATGCGGCAGCCGTCAGGGCCGCGGGGCTCACCTACCGGGGCGTGGGAACGGGCCGGCCATGATCTGGAGCCGGGGTCCCACCCAGGGGCGAGCCCTGGTGACCGGGGGTGCGGGCTTTCTGGGGTCGAGCCTGGTCTACCGGCTGATCTCCGACCGCTGGTCGGTCCTGGTGGTGGACGACCTATCGTCGGGCCGCCTGTCCCGCCTGGCCGACGCCCGCCGGTTCGGAAAGGTGAGCATCCATCAGATGGACATCCGCTCCGAGCATCTGGCGTCCGCAGTCGCCAAGTTCGCCCCTGACCGGATCTTCCATCTGGCCGCCCAGACATCGGTGGCGGTCTCCGTGGCCGATCCGGGCCTGGATGCGGACATCAATATCACCGGTACCCTCAACCTGCTGGAGGCCACTCGGCTGGCGGGCATGCCGCGCCTGGTGTTCGTCTCCACCGGGGGCGCCATCTACGGCCGGGACGCCCCGCTCCCCACACCGGAGGACACGCCCAAGCATCCGGCGTCGCCCTATGGCCTCTCCAAGCTGGTGGCCGAGCAGTACCTGGACCTCTGGAAGCGGCTCCGAGACCTGGACTACGCGGTCGTCCGCCCGGCCAACGTCTACGGGCCCCGGCAGGACTCCTCGGGTGAGGGCGGTGTTGTGGCGATCTTCGCCCGGGCATGCATGGACAGGACCCGCCCGACCATCTTCGGTACCGGCGAAGACACCAGGGACTACGTGTACGTAGAGGACGTGGTGGATGCGCTGGTACTGGCGGGGGACAGGGGAGGGGGAGGTGTCTACAACATCGGCACCGGCGTCGAGACGAGCACCCTGGAGGTGTTCAGGGCGGTGGCCCGAGAAGCCCGCTTCGGTGGCGGAGCGAACCACGGACCGCCGCGGGCCGGCGACGTTCCCCGATCCGCCCTCGATTGCAGCCGGGCACGTCGAGAGCTGGATTGGAGGCCCCGCACCTCCTTTGACGAGGGCATCAAGGCCACGGTCGACTGGTTCGCAGAGAATTAGCCGCTAGCGGAACATGTCTTGGCCGGGGATCCGTACCAGGTCTGCGCTCGAGCCCTCACCCGGCGGGTATTCCGCCCCACGAATCAGGGCGGCCGGAATGCCCTTCGCCTTGCCCATCACCAGGTCGGCCGCCGCGGCCAGCTCGTCCGCCAGCGCCACCTCCGTCACTTCAAGGGTGTTCCCATGGGTGTCCAATGTCCCGCGGTAGTCGACCACGGCCGGGATACCGGCCACGCCGATCGCCACATCGGTCAGGCCGTGGCGCCACGCCCTTCCGAACGTGTCGGTGATGATCACCCCGATCGTCACCCCGAAGGCCTGCCGGAGACGGGTACGGATCCGCCGGGCTGACCGGTCGGGAGCGATGGGGAGGAGCACCGCGGAGCCGGCGCGGACGTTGGACTTGTCGACTCCGGCGTTGGCGCACACGAACCCGTGATGGGTCTCCGTGATCACCAACTCGTCACGGCGGCGGAGCACGGCCGATGCCTCCCGCTCGATCAGCCGGAGACGGGCCTCCGGGTCGTCGCCGATGTCCTCGATACGACCCTCGGCCTTCGATACCAGCTTGTGGGTGACGACCAGCACGTCCCCGTCCGCCGGCTCCAGCCGGGACTCCGCCAGCCCTCCGATCAGCAGTTCGGCCACGTCATCACCGGGCTCGGCCTCGGGAACGCCCTTGACGGGGATGATCGAGATGGTCATGAGTCGAGTCCCAGCAAGCCGATCATCCGTCGGGCCAGCCCGACCGCCTGTTCCACCTCCGCTATGCGGGTGGGTCCGGCGTGGACCGACAACCCCGAGCGGGTCAGGGCGGGCACGTCGGCCCGGTCGGCGCTGTCGATGAAGAAGTCCTGTATCAGGCCCGGATAGGCCGCCGCCACCCCGGCGTTGCCCGGCGGGAGTCCCAGCGAGGTCAACACCCGGTCGGCCGGTCCCTTGAGCGCCCGGCCTCCGAACAGCGGGCTGACCGCCATCACCCGGCGGGCTCCCCGGACCGCGGCCGCGATCTCGCGGACGGCCAGGATGGGCCAGACGGACAGGGGAGGGTTGGAAGGTGCGATGACCACCGCGTCGGCGTCCGCGATCGCCTCCACGACCCCAGGGGCGGGCCGGGCCGTAGCCTCACCCACGAACCTCACCTCGGCGACATCGTCGCGGTGGCCCCGCAGCACGAAGTACTCCTGGAACGCCGTCCAGCGGCCGGGGCCGGTCAACACCTCGGTTCGGAGACGGTCGTCAGTGGCGGGAATGATCGTCGACTCCACCCCCATCATTCCCGCCAGGTCGGCGGTGATGGCGTGGAGGGGATCCCCGTCCCGAAGCCGCAGGGTCCGGTAGAGGTTGAGGGCGGCGTCGGCGTCCCCGATCCGGAAACGGGTGTCGACCCCGAAGCTTGCCAGATGGTCCATCAGCACCATGGTGTCACCTGCTCGACCCCATCCGGCGGTCCCTTCCTGTCCCGCCAGCGTGTAGAGCACCGTGTCCAGGTCGGGGGACACCGACCACCCGTAGAAGGTGTCGTCGTCGCCCACGTTCACCACCACCGTGGACTCGACACCCTCCAGGTGCTCGAAGCCTCGAGCCAGGCGGGCGCCTCCGACCCCGCCGGACAGGAGGGCGACGCGGCGCGTCACGGACCGGGCGCCGGGGTGACGGTTGTTGTCTTGTAGTTCATTCCGTAACACAATGGGGTATCCATGACACAGTCCTCCCCTCCGTCACCGAAGCCGCGCGTCCTGGCGCTGGTGGTGGCCCGCCGGGGAGACGACGTCGCCGAAGTGCTGGCAAGCATCGACTCCCAAGTCTACGAGATCGAGGACGTGGTGGTCATCGCCGAGCGGCGGCCGGGTGTCACACCGGACGCGAGCGGGCCCAAGACGGCCCGACGGCTGTCGGAGGCGTTGGACGCAGTTGACGGTCCGGTCGACTACCTGTGGATGCTGGACTCCCGTACCACGGCCCGCCCCGACGCGCTGGCCGCGCTGATCGACGCCGCCGAGAGCCTGGAGGCGTCCGTGGTGGGGTCGAAGGTCCTCGATACGGACCATCCCGACCGGCTGCTGTCCGTGGGCGGGCCTACCGATGTGTTCGGGTTCCCGTACACGGGCCTCGAGGCCGGGGAGATAGACCAGGAGCAGTTCGACGTCATCCGGGACGTGGCGTTCCTGGAGCCGGCTTCGTTGCTCGTCAGAAGGGACCTGGCCGAGGGTCTGGGCGGGTTGGATCACTCCCTGCCCTATCTCTCCTTCGGCCTGGACATCTGCCAGAGGGCACGGGTGGTGGGCGGCCGGGTGGTCGTGACCCCGGGTTCCGAGGTCTTCAGCCGGGCCGGCGGCGCCCAGCGGCCCACTACTTGGCGGGAGCAGGCCGGAAGGCTCCGGATCATGCTCAAGACCTACTCCCTGGTGACCCTTACGTGGGTTCTACCCGCCCTGTTCCTGGTGGGTCTGGCGACCTGGCTCTACCGGCTCGGGAAAGGCTCTCTCACCGGACCGGTGGACTGGGCCCGCACCTGGGCCTGGAACCTTCTCTACCTACCCTCGACCCTGGCTGCCCGGCGGCGCGCCCCGACCACTTCCATGGAGTCCGATGCCGAGTTGTTCCGGTTCCAGGTCCGCGGCTCGCTGGAGCTACGCGAGATCGCGGCCGAGCTGGGCGCGCGGGGGGGGGGGCCCGGCCCGGCCGCGGGGGCGGCGCGCCGGGGGGGGAGAAAAAAAAAAGTAAGCAGAGCCTACTAGAAAATAT
>VXRE01000124.1:11553-16006 GCA_009838635.1 Acidimicrobiia bacterium
CCCCCCCCCTTCCCTGGCGCCCGCGGCCGCGTCGTCCCGGTCCCCGGCCCGCGGCGCGCGGCTGCCCCGCGCGCCCGCGGCCGAGCGGGGCGCCCGGCGCGGCGCCGGCGCCGAGCAGGAGGATCCGGACGATCGCGCCCCGCCCGCCTTCTGGCAGAGACCGGATGTGATAACGACCGTGCTGGGGGTGGCGCTGGTCCTGGTGCTCACCCGCTCCATCATTGCCGAGGGGCTGCCGGCGACCGGATACCTCCTGCCGCTGGCCGAGTCGGCCTGGGACACCCTGCGCGCCTATGCCGGAGGATGGCACCCGGGCGGGCTGGGCAGTCCCGAGCCCATGCATCCCTCGGTCGGCGCCACCGCCGCCATCCAGCTGCTTCTGGGTGGTCGGGGCGGGGCCGCCGGCATTCTCACGGTAGGCGCGGTCGCCGCGGGTGTGGCCGGCATGGTGGCTCTGATCCGGAGGCTCGGCCTCAGCCGCGGAGCCTGCCTGGTGGCCGGGACGGTCTTCGTAGCCGGGTTCCCGGTGCTGTGGCTGGGCGCGGAAGGCTACTGGCCCGGCCTGCTGGCGCTCGGCGGGCTTCCCTGGTCATTGGCGGGAGTGGTGGGGCGTGATCCGGAGAACGTTCGGGGCTGGACAGGGCGCCTCGCCAGGGTGGGCCTCGCTACCGCTGCCTCGGCTGTCTTCGTCCCGCTCTCGATCGTGATACCCGCACTGTTCGGACTGGTCTGGGCGTCGGTGACGCGGCGCGGTTGCCCCCTGGTCGTCGGCGCGGCCGGATCGGTGCTCGCCCTGCCCGTGTTGATGCCGTGGTTGAGCGGACGCGGCGTGGCCGGGGTGCTGGGGAGCGGCGCGCCGTTCCACCCCGATCCGTCATGGTGGGCGGCCGTTCCGCTGCTGGTGGCGGGCACGGCGGCCATGGTGGTTGCCCGAGGCCGGCCGGTCTCGGTCGCCGTGACGGGTGCGGTGATCGGATCGGTCGGTTTTTTCGTGGCGCGGGCCGGCTCCATGGGCGCGGGCCAGGAGACCACGGTCGCCGGCCTGATCGCCACCGCTGCGGGAGCCGCACTGGTCGTGGCCGGCGCTCTGGACGCGCCCGCCTCGCTCGGTATCGACGTCTCCCTGCCCCGGACGGCGGCCGCGTACGCGGCGATGGTGGCCGCCATAGTGGTCGGTGTGACATCCCTGATCGCGGCGCCGGCCGGCCGCATGGGGCTGCCTGACGACCGGTTCGGCGCCTTCGCGTTCGCGTCCAGCCGGGCCGAGTCCCATGGCCCCGACCGGGTGCTACTCACCGGGCCGCCGGAAACCCTTCCGGGGCAGCATCGGTTGCTGCCCGATGGCACGCCCTACCGCCTCATCGGCGGTGTCCTGGACTACCCGCAGGCCTGGCTGCCGGAGGCGCGCCTGGGCGATGCGGCCCTCGAGGAGACGCTGGTCGGGTTGATTGCCGGGCAGGAGCTTCGCCCGGGAGAGTTGCTGGCGCGGTTCGGTATCCGCTGGGTGGCGGCTACCGGTCCGAGCCCGATTGCGGACGCTATGAGCGCGCAGCTGGATATGAGACCTCTTGCCGGCCTCTTCGTGGGGGAGTCCGGAGGCGTATGGGAGAACGACGTCCCCGCCTACCGGGCGATGACCGATCGAGGGGTGGCGTGGTCATGGGTGGCGCCCGACTACGAGGGCCGGCAGGCCGGAGGCTCGGTCCGGATCGCGGAGAACGCCGACCACCGATGGGGCCCGGGCGCCTGGCAACAGGACGGCTGGGCCAATCGCGTGCCGACGGAGGCGGGAGTCGCCACCTTCGGAGGGGTGGGTTCGTACCGGTTCCAGGCGCGGGCGGCCGGCGTCGTGGTGATCCTGCTGGCGGGCCTGTCACTGGTCCGGGCCAGGCGTGAGGCCGGGGACGGACCGGCATGACCCGCATACTCGGTCTGGCCGTGGCCGCCGTGGCCGTCTTGTTCGCGACCATGCAACCCGCCCCGGGGCCGCCGGTTCCGGCCGTGGAGGCCATCAGCCGCGCGGAGGCGCCGACCGTGGGGGCATCCCACTTCGCCCACTGTCCCTGGTCCCGCTCCGACAGCCTCAGGAACTCGTCGTACAGCGTGATGGGCGAGGGCCCGACCGGCTTCGATCTCTCCTTCCTCGAGGGCGGCGAGGTGGAGGACAGGGTGTCGGGCCGGATCGACACAGACACGGCGGCCCGGGTGGAGAACCCCCGTCCGGTCGGCGCCAGTTCCGCGATGGTGGAGTTCTCGACGAGCGTGGGCTCGGTCGGGGTGGTGACGGTAGGTGAGGGCCTGCTGGCGGGCGACCTGTGCTCAGGGGGGATTCCGGACTCCTGGCATCTACCGGGAGGTTCCACGCTCGAGGGCGAGAGCCTGGTCCTCCGGCTCTTCAACCCGTTCACCGCCGACGCCCGGGTCGACCTCTGGGCATTCAGCGAGTTGGGTATCGAGGCCGGAGAGACTCTGGAGGGATTGACGGTTCCGGCCCGGCGCACGCGGGTCGTGGCGCTCGAGGAAATACTGCCCCGCCGGGAGTCCCTGTCGATAATCGTCCGACCGGTCGCGGGTTCGGTCATTCCGGTCATGTTGCTGGATACCGGCGCGGATGTGGCCGTCTGGCCGGGCACCGGCGCCGGTGACGGATGGGAGTTCCCGGCAGCGGGCGCGGTCGGGCTACGGAGTGACCTGGTCCTGACCAATGAAGCCTCGATTCCGGTCAACTTCCTGATCGAGGCGTTCGACGAGTCCGGCGCGCAGTTGCCCACCCAGGTGGGGCGTATCGAGGGACCTGGGCAGGTGCGGGTGTCACTGGAGGGGTTGAGTTCGTCCGGGTTCGGGGTGCGGGTGACCGGCGACGGACCCTTCGGCGCGGCCGTCGTGGCTCGATCGGAGACCGGCATCGCCGCGACCGTGGGCGCTCAGACCACGGCAACCGGATGGCTGGTGCCGGGTCCGGGGGTGGTCCCGTCCGGGAGCCGGCTCAGGCTGCTCAACGCCGGGGTTACCGAGTTGACCGCCACCTACCGGACGCTCACGCCCGAGGGAAGGACGCGTGCCAACGTGATCGAGATCCCCCCCAACTCGGTCCGCACCGTCCACATCGCGGCCTCGGAGGTCGCCGGCCTGCGGGTCACCGCCCGAGGCCCGCTAACGGTGGGGTGGCTGGCGACCGTGTCCGGCCGGGCGATGTTCTCGGGGGCGATCCCGAGTGGCTGAGGACTTCGTGGTTCGCCTGCTGGGGGTCCTGCTGGCGGTAGGAGTGGTCGTGGCGGCGGCCGTTTTCCGTCCGAGGCGGCCCCGCACTCCGCTCTCCGTGGAGGGGAACCTCGACGGCCCCGGCGTCTACCTGTTCACTGCCGCCGGGTGTGATGCGTGCGATGAGGCCCGCCTGGTCTATCGGGAGGTACTGGGCGAGTCGGGCTTCACGGAGCGGAGTTGGGAGGAGCACTCCGACCTGCTGGCCCGGGTCGGGGTGGCCGACCTGCCGGTGGGCGCCGTGGTCGGCGCCGACGGCAGGCAAGTGGCCTCGTTCGTCCAGGTACCGAAGCCGCCGGCCCTCCGGAGGGCGGTCCGGAAGATGCGGGTATGACCGGGACCGCTGATCCGGCCGGGCCGGTAGAGGACGAGGTGGGTTCGCAGGGATGGTCCACCCGGACCTCGGCCATCTTGGTGGCCATGGTCTCGCTGGCGACCCTGGTGGCGGTGGCCCCCCACCTGCTGCTGGTCGCCAACACCCCGACGGGCGGCGACATGGGCGCTCACGTACTCGGCCCCGCCTACCTGCGGGACGTCCTGCTCCCGTCCGGTCGGATCATGGGCTGGTCGAACCACTGGTTCGCCGGGTTCCCGATCTTCTACTTCTACTTCCCCCTTCCCTCGCTGGTGATCGTGGCCCTCGACCTGGCACTCCCCTACGGGGTGGCGTTCAAGACGGTGACGGTTGTGGGGCTGGTCGCGCTCGCTCCGGCCACGTACTTCCTCGTCCGGTCAATGGGTTTCGCCCGTCCGGTCGCAGCGGTCGCCGCGGCGGCGGGAGGCGTCTACGCCTTCATGGAGACCCCCACCCCCAACATCTTCGGCGGCACCATCGCATCCAGCCTGGCCGGGGAGTTCTCGTATTCATGGTCGTTCGCCTTCTCCCTGGTCTACCTGGGCTGCCTGCTCAGGGCGGTGCACGACGATCGCAGGTACTTCGTGGGCGCGGCCGCCGCGCTGGCCGGGACCGCGCTCTGCCATGTGATCCCGACCATGGGCGTGGTGTTCGCATCGCTGATCGTGCTGCTGGCGACTCTGTTCGTGCAGGTGGCGCGCTCGGGGTGGTGGGGGCGTCTCCGGACCGGCGCTCGCCCGGAGGGGGCGCGCGCGGGGCGGTGCGGGGGGGTCGTTCCGGGGCCCGGGGCGGGGGGCTTACTGCGGGGTGCCATCAGGGGGGTGGCCCGGATCATAC
>VXRE01000137.1 GCA_009838635.1 Acidimicrobiia bacterium
GACCTGGAGGGGGCCGGGACCAGGGCGGTAGCGGTTCGGGACCTGCAGGACGTCATGGAGGCGGAACTGGCGGACCGGGATCAGGTGAAGCTGCTACGGGAGATGGAGCTTCCGCTGGTACGGGTGCTGGCCCGGATGGAGCAGCACGGGATCGGGGTCGACCAGGGCTACCTAGAGGAGATGGGCGCCGATCTCGGAGCCGACCTAGCCGGGTTGGAGACCGAGATATACGAGCAGGCCGGTCGGACGTTCAACATCAAGTCCAGCCAGCAGTTCGGAAAGGTGCTCTTCGGCGACCTCGGGCTACCCGTGGTCAAGAAGACCTCTCGGGGATCGCCCAGCACCGACGCGTCCGTGCTCCAGAAGCTCGAGGACGCCCACCCCATCGTCGGGCTCGTCCTCCGTTACCGGGAGGTGGAGAAGCTACGCAGCACGTACGTCAATGGCTATCTGCCGCTGATCGGACCCGACCAGCGCATCCACGCCCGGTTCAACCAGACGGGTGCTTCCACCGGCCGGCTCTCCTCGGATCGGCCCAACCTCCAGAACATTCCGGTTCGCTCGGAGCTGGGCCGCACCATCCGCAGGGCTTTCGTGGCCGCGGAGGGCTTCCGGTTCGTGGTGGCCGACTACTCGCAGATAGAGCTCCGGATCCTGGCGCATCTCTCCAAGGATCCTGGTCTGCTGGGCGCCTTCAAGGCAGGCGAGGACATCCACACGGAGACGGCGGCCCGAGTGTTCGGGCTCACCGCCGACACGGTCACGGCCGATGCCAGGCGCCGGGCGAAGGCCATCAACTTCGGCCTCCTCTACGGGATGGAGGCGTACGGACTTGCCGACCGGTTGAAGATCGGCCGGGCGGAGGCCCGGGAGCACATGGACACCTACTTCCGGCAGTTCCCCGACGTGCGCCAGTACCTCAGGGAGGTCGTTCAGGAGGCCCGCAGGGTCGGACACACCACCACGCTCTTCGGGCGTCGCCGGTACCTTCCCGAGCTGTTGTCGGGCAACTGGCGGACCCGCCAGATGGGGGAGCGGATGGCTCTGAACGCACCCGTTCAGGGTTCCGCCGCCGATGTCATGAAGATGGCGATGATCGGACTCGACGGCCGCCTGGCGCCCGATGAGGCGCGCATGCTGCTTCAGATCCACGACGAGCTGGTCTTCGAGGTTCGGGAGGACGCCGTCGCGACCACCGTCCACCTAGTGCGCGAGATGATGGAGGGGGTGGTGGAATTGGACGTGCCGCTCACCGTCGACGTGGGCATCGGACCGGACCTGGCCTCCGTGAAGGGGTAGCGGGCAACGTGGTGGCGGATACCCTCATAGGATGCGTCTGCGTGGCCGGGCGGGGAGGTGTTATTCTTCGGCCCGTTCCGTCACCGGCAACGCTTGGCCGAGACGGTTTTCCTGCCCGGAGGTCCACTACCAACCACACCAGACACGATCAGCTTTGCCGAGGCGTGATGCGTCCCGGCTCGTATTCAGTCCAGGACCTCCCGCAGAGAAATAGGAAAGATGGAAACTCCCGCCGATAAAGTAGACAACGCTCAAGACACCGGCCCTGCCACGCCGGAAGCAACCCCCGACACTCCGGTATCCCTCCCGCCCGTCGTCGTGCCGACCGAGATGGTCGACAATCCTGATGACGACAACCCGGTCATGGGGCCGCCCGCCATCAAGGCTCGCAGTGTCAGCTCCCTACCGGACGACCTCGGCCCCGAGGACTTCGAAGCCGCCATCGCCGAGACTGTTCTGGAATTCAAAGAGGGCGACATCCTCGAAGGACACGTGGTCAGCATGGGCCAGGACGAAGTCCTCGTGGACATCGGCTACAAGTCCGAGGGCGTCGTTCCGCTCAAGGAACTTTCGATCCGCAAGAACGTGACCCCCGACCAGATCGTCTCGATCGGTCAGAAGATCGAGGTGCTGGTCATCGACAAGGAGGACGAGCACGGCCGTCTGATCCTGTCCAAGAAGCGAGCCCTCTACGAGCGGGTCTGGGGCCAGATAGAAGCGGTCAAGGAGAACAAGGGCACCGTCCGGGGCACGGTGATCGAGGTGGTAAAGGGCGGACTGATCGTGGACATCGGACTGCGCGGCTTCCTGCCCGCCTCGCTGGTCGATCTCCGCCGGGTTCGCGATCTCGATCCGTTCGTGGGCGAGGACATCGAGGCCAAGGTGATCGAACTGGACCGTAACCGCAACAACGTGGTGCTGTCCCGGCGCGCCTACCTCGAAGAGGCCCAGGCCGAGCAGCGGGGCGCATTCCTCAGCAACCTCACCGTGGGTGAGACCCGCACCGGATCGGTCTCCTCGGTGGTGAACTTCGGGGCCTTCGTGGACCTCGGCGGCATGGACGGGCTGGTGCACGTCTCCGAGCTGAGCTGGAAGCACGTCAACCACCCTTCGGAGGTGGTCAAGGTCGGCCAGAAGGTGACCGTCAAGGTGCTGGAGATCGACCGCAACCGGGAACGGATATCCCTGTCCATCAAGCAGACCACCGCCGATCCCTGGCAGGCGTTCAGCCGCCAGCACGAGGTCGGGACCGTGCTCGAGGGTGAGGTGATCAAGACGGTGCCCTTCGGGGCCTTCGTGGCGGTCGGAGACGGCGTAGAGGGTCTGGTCCACGTCTCTGAGATCGCCATGCACCGGGTCGAGTCTCCCGAACTGGAACTCTCCATCGGCCAGCGGGTGAAGGTCAAGCTGACTGAGATGGACGAGGGCCGCCGCCGGGTGAGTTTCTCGATCAAGCAGGCACTACCCGAGTTCAGCGCCCGGCAGTCGGGTCATCGTCCGCCAAGGCGCCGGCGCCCCGCCGTGTCCGAGTTCGAGCGGGCGGACACCCAGGAGGAGAAGCAGCCCTCCTTCGACGTGGACGCCTCCCTGGAAACGATCCTCCAGGAGTTGAAGGAGCGGGGGATCGGCCGCCGGTACCCAGGCGGCGCCGCTCATGAAGCCGCTGCGGTTGGTCATCGGCGGGGGCATCGGTTCCGGTAAGTCACAGGCAGGCCGCTTGCTGGCCGAGCAGGGCTTCGCAGTTCTCGACTCCGACCAGGTAGGCCACTCGATCCTCGAGGTAGGCCATCCGGTCGCCCGCCGGGTTGCCGAGCGCTGGCCGGACGCCGTGACCGGCGGAGCGATCGACCGGCGCGCGCTGGGACGCATCGTCTTCCGCGACCGGGATCAACTCGCCGAACTCGAGGCGATCACCCACCCGGCCATCCGCCGCGGCATCGCCCGATGGGCCCGGGAGGCAGGCGACCGTCCGGCGGCCGTGGAGATTCCGGTCCTGGCGGACCTGGTCGACGACAGCTGGTTGTGGGTGGTGATCGAAGCACCTCTCGAACTCAGAAGGAAGCGGCTCCGCGGGCGGGGCATGTCCGAAGGGGAGATCGACTCCCGCCTGGCCGCTCAGCCCGGCCGGGAGGCGTGGTTGGAAGCGGCGGACTACGTCATCGACAACGAGGGCACGCGGGAGCATCTGGCCAGGGCGCTCGACGACGCCCTGGCACGAATCAGGACCCGCCCCCGACCCGGCCGGTAGACCTCCGGACGGCGGTGCCCGACCGTTTCTTGACGGCGAGCGCGGAGAGGGCCTCCATCACCACGCGGTTGGCCGCCATCGCGGTCAGATCGGCATGGTCGAAGGGCGGGGAGACCTCCACCACGTCCATGCCCGCCAACTCGACCGCGCCGACTATCCGCCGCACCGCCCGCAGCAGCTCGCGGGTACTCATACCGCCGGGCTCGGCCGTTCCCGTCCCGGGGGCGTAGGCCGGATCGAGAACATCTATGTCGACGCTCAGATACACGGCATCGGCGCCGTCCAATGCCTCGTCGATCGCCCGGTCGACCACCGCCTCGGCGCCATGCTCCTCGATCTCGGTGATGAAGTGCGTCCGGAAGCCCTTCTCCTCCATCCAGGCCAGGGTCTCACCGTCCGGCCAGTAGCCCCTGAGCCCCACCTGCACGAAGTTCGGTCCCGCGACCGCGCCCGACTCCAGGAGCTTCCGCATCGGGGATCCGTGGTTCGCGATCGGTCCGAAGACCTCGCCGGTGTCGGCGTGCGCATCGAAGTGGACCATCCCGATGCGCGCCGGATCGTTTACCTCCGCGATGGCGGTGGCCGACGGCCAGGTGATGCCGTGGTCCCCCCCGAGGACGATCGGCACCGCACCCGTTGCGGCCAGGTCACGTACCTTCCGGTAGATCATCGCGTAGCCCCGTTCCAGCCACACCGGCTCGATGTTGGCGTCGCCGGCGTCGACCACGTCCAGCACCTCGAAGAGGTCCACCCCGAGCTGGAGGGAGTAGAACACGCTGTAGTTGTTGTTCCCAGTCCGTATGGCCCTGGGCCCGAATCTCGCCCCCGGCCGGTAGGTGGTGCCGTCGTCGAGCGGCGCGCCCACGATGACCGCGTCGGGGGCCCGCTCGGCGATCTGGCCGATATCCGTCACCAGGGGCAGCTTGGCGAACGTGGTGGCCCCCATGTAAGCGGGCAGATCGGAGTCGCGACGTTCTACGAACTCCTCGCTGTGCCATCCGTGCATGTCCCCGTAATCAGGCATCGCCCCTCGAGCCATCGTCGGCCACGAACGATAGACCATCCCTGCTAGGCGCCCGTCCGGCTGCCGCCGTATCACCTCCTCCCGCCGGTTGTCACACGACCCCCCTATGATCGAGCGGCGTGGCGGACTTCGCAGTTGTCTCCGACTTCAACCCGGCCGGTGATCAACCTGCCGCCATCACCGCGCTCGCCCAGGGCGTGGAGCGGGGCGACGCCTTCCAGACACTGCTGGGCATAACCGGCTCCGGAAAGTCAGCCACCATCGCCTGGACCATCGAGCGGGCCCAACGCCCTGCCCTGGTGATCGCTCCGAACAAGGCCCTCGCGGCCCAGTTGGCGTCCGAGTTCCGCCAGTTCTTCCCCGGCAACCGGGTGGAGTACTTCGTCTCCTACTACGACTACTACCAGCCGGAGGCCTACATCCCCCAGACCGACACCTACATCGAGAAGGACGCCACCATCAACGACGAGATCGACCGGCTCCGTCACGCGGCCACCTCGTCGCTGCTGTTCCGGGACGATGTGGTGATCGTGGCCAGCGTGTCCTGCATCTACGGTCTGGGCAGTCCCGACGAGTACGCCGGGCAGGTCCTGCGCCTGATACGAGGCGTCGAGTTCCCGCTCCACCAGGCCATCCGCCGGCTGGTGGACATCCAGTACCAGCGCAACGAGGTGAACCTGGTGCGCGGGCGGTTCCGGGTCAGGGGCGACACCCTTGAAGTCTTCCCCGCCTACGAGGAGACCATCGCCCGGGTGGAGTACTTCGGTGATGAGGTGGAGCGGATCGTCCGGATCAACCCGGTGACAGGTGAGATCATCGACGAGATGAAGGAGCTGTGGGTCTATCCGGCCACCCACTACGCCGCGTCGGAGGAGCGCATGGAGAGGGCGATGGTGGGCATCCAGGCCGAACTGCGGGAACGGCTGGCGGAGCTGGAGCAGCAGGGAAAGCTGCTCGAGGCACAGCGGCTTCGCATGCGCACCACCTACGACCTGGAGATGATCCGGGAGGTGGGGTTCTGCTCCGGGATCGAGAACTACAGCCGGCATATCGACGGCAGGGAGCCGGGGGAGGCGCCCTACACGTTGCTGGACTACTTCCCCGACGACTTCCTGACCATCATCGACGAGAGCCACGTGGCGATCCCGCAGCTACATGGCCAGTACGAGGGGGATCGAAGCCGGAAGGACGTGCTGGTGGAGCACGGTTTCCGCCTGCCTTCGGCCCTTGACAACCGGCCGCTGCGCTTCGACGAGTGGCTGGAGAAGACCGGCCAGGTGATCTTCATGTCGGCCACCCCCAGCCCCTTCGAGCGCAGGCACTCCGACAACATCGTCGAGCAGATAGTGCGGCCCACCGGGCTGGTCGATCCCGAGGTGGTGGTCAGGCCCGCCAAGGGCCAGATCGACGACCTGATCGGGGAGATACGGGACCAGGCCGTGCTGGGCAACCGGATACTGGTCACCACGCTGACGAAGAAGATGTCGGAGGATCTGACCGACTACCTGCTGGAGATGGGGGTCCGGGCCCGCTACCTCCACTCGGAGATCGACACCCTCGAACGGGTCCAGTTGCTACGCGACCTGCGGTTGGGGGACTACGACGTGCTGGTCGGCATCAACCTGCTCCGGGAGGGATTGGACCTGCCGGAGGTGTCGTTGGTGGCGATCCTTGACGCCGACAAGGAGGGCTTCCTGCGCTCCGAGACCAGCCTGATCCAGATCATCGGCAGGGCTGCCCGGAACGTCTCGGGCCGGGTCATCATGTACGCGGACGACGTGACCGATTCCATGAGGGCCGCCATCGGGGAGACCAACCGCCGCCGCCACCTTCAGGTGCGCTACAACGAGGAGCACGGCATCGACCCCCAGACCATCCGCAAGAAGGTGTCCGACATCCTCGAGCTGGTGTCATCGAGCAGTCCATCGTCCAAGCGCCGGGACCGGAGCCTGGGCTCGATGGAGGTGAGCTCCCCGGTGGAACTGGCCGGCGAGGACCTCGGGCGCCTGATCCAGAGCCTCGAGGACGAGATGAGGGAAGCCGCCCGGGAACTCCGCTTCGAGTACGCCGCCCGCCTCAGGGACGAGGTGACCGAGCTCAAACGCGAGATGAAGGAGCTGAGCGAGGTAACTCGGTAGTGACCGGGGCCTGCCCGTCGTCATGCCCGGGAGGTGACGCGACAGGCCGCCCGTACCGTCATGGTGGCTGGTCACGGGCGACCACTAGCATGGACGGTATCCCCGCTTCCCCTGCGCCGAACCGCCCGGGCCCATGATCAGAGACAAGCTCATCGTTCGCGGAGCACGCGAGCACAACCTCCAGGACATCTCCATCGAGTTGCCGCGAGAGAGGTTCATCGTCTTCACCGGCCTGTCCGGGTCGGGAAAGTCCAGCCTGGCGTTCGACACCATCTACGCCGAGGGCCAGCGCCGCTACGTCGAGAGCCTGTCGGCGTACGCACGCCAGTTCCTGGGCCAGATGGACAAGCCCGACGTGGACTTCATCGAGGGCCTGTCACCTGCCATCTCGATCGATCAGAAGACCGCCAGCCGGAATCCCCGTTCCACGGTCGGAACCGTCACCGAGATCCATGACTACCTCCGCCTTCTCTATGCCCGGATCGGTACGCCCCACTGTCCCCGGTGCGGGAAGGTGGTGGAGCGCCAGACGCCCCAGCAGATCGTCGACCGCATAGCCGGGCTCGACGAGGGCACCCGCTTCCAGGTGCTGGCGCCCATCGTCCGGGGACGGAAGGGGGAGTACGAGGAGTTGTTCCGGGACCTGTCCCGCCAGGGATTCAGCCGGGCCAGGGTCGACGGTGAGATCGTCGACCTGGCCGAGTCCATCCGCCTCGACCGCTACTACACCCACACCATCGAGGTGGTGGTGGACCGGCTGGTAGCAGGCCGGGGCGGTGTGCGGCGTCTCACCGACTCTCTGGAGACCGCCCTGGGACTGACGGGCGGCACCGCGGTCATCGACATCATCGGCGGGTCCGAGTTGACCTTCAGCCAGCATCTCTCCTGCGACAGTTGCGGTATCTCGTTCGACCAGATGGAGCCCCGGTCGTTCTCGTTCAACAGCCCCTACGGCGCCTGCGAAGCCTGCTCCGGTATCGGCACCAGGTTCGAGGTGGACCCCCGTCTGGTCGTGCCCGATGACGAGCGCTCCATCGCGGGCGGCGCGCTCGCCCCGTGGGCCACCAACAGCAACCGCTACTACCAGCATCTCCTCAACGGCCTGGCGAGAACGCTGGGCTTCGACGTCGACACCCCGTTCTGCGACCTTGACATCGAGCACCAGCAGGCCGTGCTGTACGGAACCGGAGACCTCAAGATCCAGGTGTCCTTCACCAACCGGTTCGGCCGCCGCCGGCGCTACCGGGCCAAGTACGAAGGGGTGATCCCGGTACTGCGGCGGCGCCACGAGCAGACCGAGTCGGATCGGGCCCGGTCGTTGTACGAGGAGTACATGCGCCAGGTACCCTGCCCGACCTGCTCCGGCGCCCGCCTCAACCCGGTGTCACTGGCCGTCACCGTGCGGGGAATGAACATCTTCGAGGTCTGCGACCGGTCGATCCGGGGCACGCTCGAAGCCCTCGAGCGGCTGGAGCTCGGCGAACGGGATGCGACCATCGCCGGCCCGGTGCTCAAGGAGATCCGGGAGCGTCTCAGGTTCCTCCTCGACGTGGGTCTCGAGTACCTGACCCTCTACCGGGGCGCGGCGAGCCTCTCCGGAGGCGAGGCGCAGCGCATCCGCCTGGCAACCCAGATCGGCTCCGGGCTGGTGGGCGTTCTCTACGTGCTCGACGAGCCTTCCATCGGCCTCCACCAGCGCGACAACCGGCGCCTGCTGGAGACGCTGCTCCGGCTCCGTGATCTCGGCAACACCCTGATCGTGGTCGAGCACGACGAGGAGACCATCCGGACCGCCGACCATGTGGTCGACCTGGGACCGGGAGCGGGGGAGCGGGGCGGGCACGTGGTGGCCCAGGGCGACCTCTCCGACCTAGTGGCCGAGCCGGAGTCGCTGACCGGCGCCTACATGGATGGGCGGCGGCGCATACCCACCCCCGAGCACCGCCGCAACGGCGACGGGCGGTGGCTGCGGGTGATCGGGGCGGCCGAGAACAATCTACAAGACCTCGACGTGGACCTCCCCCTGGGGAAGCTGATCGCCGTGACGGGAGTGTCCGGGAGCGGTAAGTCCTCCCTGGTCCAGGAAATCCTGTCGAAGGGCCTCCACAGCCATCTGTACCGCTCGCGCACCGTTCCGGGAAGGCACCGCCGCATCGAAGGAGTGGGGCACCTCGACAAGGTGATCAACATCGACCAGTCGCCCATCGGACGCACACCCCGCTCGAACGCCGCTACGTACACCAAGGTGTTCGACCGGATCCGCAAGCTGTTCTCCTCCACCCCCGAAGCCAGGGCCCGCGGCTACCTGCCGGGGCGGTTCTCGTTCAACGTCAAGGGCGGGCGCTGCGAGGCCTGCCGGGGCGACGGCACTATCAGGATCGAGATGCACTTCCTGCCGGACGTCTACGTGCTGTGCGAGATCTGCGAGGGCCGGCGCTACAACCGGGACACCCTGCAGGTGCTCTGGAAGGGCCGGTCGATCGCCGACGTCCTGAACATGCCCGCCGAGGAGGCCCTCTCGTTCTTCGAGGCCCAGCCCCCGATCGCCCGGATCGTCCAGACCATCTGCGACGTCGGCCTCGGTTACATCCGCTTGGGCCAGCCCGCGCCGACCCTCTCGGGCGGGGAGGCCCAGCGGGTGAAGCTGGCGTCCGAGCTGGGCAAGCGGGCCACCGGCAACACCTTCTACATCCTCGACGAGCCCACGACCGGACTCCACTTCGAGGACACGCGCAAGCTCCTGGAAGTGCTCCACCGCCTCGTGGACACCGGCAACACGGTCGTGGTGATCGAGCACAACCTGGACGTGGTGCGTTCCGCCGACTGGATCATCGACCTCGGCCCGGAGGGGGGGGATGAGGGCGGACGGATCGTGGCCTCGGGAACCCCCGAGCAGGTAGCCGCCGTGCCCGAGTCCTATACCGGCAAGTTCCTGCGGGACGTGCTCCCTTAAGAGCGCTCGTCCTGTTCCACTATTCGCAGACCTTCCCGCTCGGCCGCTTCCGCCAGGCGATGATCAAGGCACACGAACCGCAGAGGCGCGGCAAGTTGTTCATTCACCACCAGGGCGGCTCCGAGTTGGGCGGCGTCGGCAGCCCGTATGGGGTGCCGCGCCAGCAGCGAACCGGCCCGTGATCTCACCGCCAACACCTCGGTCACCTCGTCCCACGCATCGGATAGGGCATCCAGCCGCCGGAGTACTTGGCGTCTTTGCGGTCTGGTGAGCCACCCCTCACGGGTGCGGCGCTCGACCGCACTGATGATCTCGACCTGTGTCCATACCCATGTGACGATCTCGCTGTCTTCGGCAAGCCAGGAACGTACCGTTCCCGAAGCAGGCTCCGAAACAATCAGCGGGACGAGCGCGGATGCGTCCCAGTATCTCATACACGGTCCGCACGGTCCTCGTCCAACGCCTCGGAGAGGCCCGCCCGGAGCTCCAGAGGGGCTAGGTTCAAGATCGCTGGCGCGTCGCCGCTGCCCGGTCGTAGGAGTCCCATGGCGACCAGCCTCTGCCGGCTTCCACTGGGAGGCTCTGCGGGCGCCGTCAGCCTGGCGACAGGTGTGCCGCGGTCCAGGACCTGGATCTCGCCGCCACGCCGGACTTCGCGAAGGTAGCGAGAGAGGTTGGCTTTCAGCTCGGAGACCGATACCGTGCTCATCATGACCAGTATAGTCATGACAACCAGACCATTGAGATCAGAATAGAGATGGATCACCATTTGAGCATGCCAGCGAGACATGAACAAACAGACGACTGGGACGGCATGGCCGGCTGGTGGATGACCGAGGCCGATGATCCGGCCTACCGGGAAGAAGTGGGTCCGCTCTTCCTCCAAGTGCTCCGGCCGCGGAGCGGACAGGTATTGCTGGACCTGGGTTGCGGGGAAGGGCGCATCGGTGAGAGGTTGGCTGCCCAGGGCGTCCGGGTTGTCGGTGTGGACGTCAATCTCGAGCTGGCCCGCCTGGCCTCCGGTCGCCATCCGGTGTTCCTCAGACGGCTGCCCGACCTGGCCTGCGTACGTGACGAGGCGGTGGACGGCGCCTACGCCGTCCTGGCGCTGGAGCATCTCGAAGACTCGTGGCGCTTCTTCGCCGAGACCGCCCGGGTCACCCGCTCCGGTGGGTCGTTGACGATCGTCATCAACCACCCCCTCTACACGGCTCCCGGGTCCGGGCCGGTGATCGACCCGACCGACGGCGAGTTGTTCTGGAGGTTCGGGGACTACCTGAGCGAGGGTCGAACCCGGGAGCCGGCCGGAGACCGGTCCGTCCAGTTCATCCACCGGCCCATCGGAACGCTGCTCACCCAAGCGGCCACGGCGGGGTGGTCACTCGAGGCGGCGCTGGAGCAGGGTGTGGGTTCAAGAGCCGCCTCCAGGGATCCGATCCTTGCTCAGCACGGCGACATCCCCCATCTCATGGCGCTCCGCTGGCTCCGGAGGTAGCCCGGGTCCGAGGAGTGCGTGCCCGCCGCGCGAAGACCCGGCTCCCCGAATCGGTGAGGAGCCGGGTCTTCCTAGCTGTTTGATGCCTCGGTCTAGACCTCTCAGGCGGCGGCGCTTGCCGTAGCCAGCCAGTCGTCGACCTGGGCCCGGTTGTCCGCGATCCAAGCCTCGGCGTCAGCCTCGATGTCAGCCTCGGAGTACTCCCCGGCGGCCATCCTGGCGTTCTGCGCCGCGATGTCGGCCAACGGGATCGCTACCACCTCGAGGAGGCGGCGGATGTCCGGGTTCCTGTCCAGGAAGTCGGTGTTGGCCACGGCGCGGATGTCGTTGATGTCGGACTGCACCCATACGGCGTTCTGGCCCGGCACCAGGACGGTGCTGGTCCAGTTGGGCGTCCAGGCATAGAACAATGCCGGCTCGCCGGCCGCTATTTCGTCGATCACGCCTCTGATCAACTGGTCGTAGGTGCCGGAGATCTGCTCCACGCCGGCACCCCAGCTCTCGTTGGCTATCTGCTCGTTGAAGGCGATCTGGCATCCCCATCCGACATTGCAGCCGATGAAATCAGCCTTGCCGTTGCCGTTACTGTCGAAGACGCCGGCATTGGCGGCCACACCGTCCATCGTGGAGATTCCCAGCCGGTCGGCTGTGGCCTTGTCGACCATGATGCCTTCGCCGCCACCGCCGCGCACCTGCCAGCCCACCGGCTCGATGGGTAGCTCGACCGCCTGGCCGGTGACGTTCTCTCCCTCCAGGAACAGGTTGTGGAGGGGGAACCAGCCGTTGGCCCACAGGTCGTACTGTCCGGCCGCAAGAGCGGGATAGAACGAGTAGGGCCTGAGCTCGGCGGCCGCCGGATCGGTGACCTCGTACCCGAGCTCCTCGATCAGCTGCGCATAGATGGCAGCCTGCATGTAGCCGGAACTCCAGTCGGCCCGGGCGATCGACACGGGGCCCTCCTCTTCCTGAACACCGCAGGCCGAGAGCATCAGCACGAACGCCGCAACCGCGGCGATCGTGGTACTCGATCTCTTGATCACTTGTCACCTCCTCTCTCCAACCGCTCGATCAATCCGCTGTGCTGGGCTTGGAAGATGGCCTCGTCGTAATGGCTCTCCAAGAGGTCGAGCTCTTCGTCGAAGGCCTTCTTCAGGCTCCACAGCATGATCAGGAGCACGAACAGGAAGGGCAGTCCGGTCGCCACCGCTGCCGTCTGTAGGGCGGACAGGCCGCCTCCGGCCAGCAACACGATTGCCACCGCGCCTTCCATCAACGCCCAGAACACGCGCTGCGGTTTGGGCGAGTCGAGCTTTCCGCCCGAGGTCAGGTGGTCCACCACCAGGGATCCCGAGTCCGACGAGGTGACGAAGAACGAGACCAGTAGCAGGATGCCCACTATCGAGACGAAGAAGGTCCATGGGAAGGCCTCCAGCATCACGAACAGGGCGGTCGCCACGTTCTCGTTTACCGCCGTAGCAACGTCCAGTTCTCCGGTCATCTGCAGGTTCATGGCTGCTCCGCCGAAGACCGCGAACCACAGGAAGCACAGGAGGCAGGGAAGGACGATCACACCGATGATCATTTCCCGCACCGAGCGCCCCTTGGAGATCCGGGCGATGAACATGCCGACGAAGGGGGACCAGGAGATCCACCATCCCCAGTAGAAGATGGTCCACCACTGCTGCCATTGCGTATCGAGCAGGGCTGCGTTCCAGAACGAGAACTCCGGAAGGATCTGGATGTAGACGCCGATGCTCTCCACGTACAGCGAGAGGACCAGCAGTGTCGGGCCCACCGCTAGCACGAAGACCAGGAAGGCCGCCGCCAGCCACACGTTGAGCGCGCTGAGCCGCTTGACTCCGGCATCCAAGCCGGCCACAACCGAGATGGTGGCCAGCCCCGTGATACCTGCGATGAGCAGAACCTGGACCAACAGGGTATCCGGGACGCCGAAGACCTTGTTCAGCCCCGCGGCAGCCTGTGAAGCGCCGAACCCCAGCGAAGTGGCCAGGCCGAAGAGGGTGGCCACCACGGTGAGGATGTCGATCGCATTGCCCCATCCGCCGTAGATCCTCGGACCCAGGATCGGGTAGAAGACCGAGCGGAAAGTCAGGGGCAGTCCCCGGTTGTAGGCGAAGAATCCCAGGGCGAGGGCTACCAGGCCGTACAGCGCCCATCCGTGGATCCCCCAGTGGAGGTAGGAAGTCGCCAACGAGGCCCGGGCCGCGCCCGTCGACAAGGGTTCTACGTCGAACAGGGGAGGCGGCGCCGTCAGGTGGAAGATCGGCTCTGCCACGCCCCAGAACATCAGCCCGATGCCGAGGCCGGCCGAGATCAACATCGCGTACCAGGCGGGGGTGGAGAACTCCGGAAGAGCGCTCGGGCCGCCTAGTCGGATCTTGCCGTACCGGCCCAACGCGAAGTAGAGCGCGGCTCCGATGAACACGTTGAACGCGATGATGTACAGCCAGCCCACCTTCTCATTGATGAAGCTGAGGATGGTGCTGAACACCCCGCCGGCCTGATCCGGGAAGATCAGAGTCAGGGCGATGAAGACCACCAGGAATCCGGCGGCGTAGAACGTCACCTGGGGATGTATGTCGAATCCCCACCTGACGATGTTCTTGTCACCGGGTTCCCGGTCGGCCACCTCGGGATAGAAATCGATGTCAGGGTCGATCTGCAGACCCTCGAAGTGCGCACGATCCCGGATGGCAGCCTCACGGCGCCGTTCCCGATCCTTTTCCCAGTCCTCGTAGGCCTCGGATATGCCCGTGAGGTCGAGGTCGTGGTCGTGGCCCTTGCCGTCAGCCATGGCGCCCCCTCCCGATGCTGCTGACCATACGGGCCTCCTTTCAGTCGCTTGCCAGGTGCGCGGCCAACTCCGGCCGGGACCTGTGAGCGTTCACTATATGGAACCGGCCACCTTTGCGGTCGGGGAAATCCAGGATTTGTTCGGTGAAGAAAACCCGACATGCGGCCCACCGTTCATGGATGGGAGTTCATAAGAAGGGAGCGGACCCATGGGTCTTCTGCCTGGGGTTATGACCTCATGACAGCTGCGTCCGCGACCCGGCTCCACGTCCACCGGCCGCGTAGTCCAGCCCCATTCACAATCACGAGCTTGAAGTGGTTTGATGCGCATCGGTCTGCCGGGAACAGGAGTGATCAGGGCTGGCTAGCCTTGGCGCAGTCCTACCGGAGACCATCGTGCGCCGCACCCTGATCGCCTGTTCACTGTCGGCTCTGGCACTGCTGGCCATGGGAGCGGTTGTCCCCGCTCTTGGCCAGGCGGCGGACGATCCCGCCGGAGCGAAGACGGTGCGGATGGCCAGGGCGACCTGGGACACCGGATGGTTCCAGGCCGAGGTGTACCGCCTGCTGCTGATGCGCCTGGGATACCGCGTGGAAGGTCCGGTCACCATGGAGAACCCGGACTTCTACCGAGCGGTGGCCGCCGGCGACGTCGATCTCTGGGTGAACGGATGGTTCCCCACCCACGACGGACTCATCGAGGAGGACTTCGTGGAGCGAGTCGGGACGCAGGTCGACGCCGGGGCTCTCCAGGGATACTTCGTAGATGCGGCCACGGCCGCGGCGCACGGCATAACCAACCTCGGAGACCTGGCCGATCCCGAAGTCGCCGCGCTCTTCGACCTGGACGCCGACGGGCGGGCCGACCTGATCGGTTGCGAGACCGGGTGGACCTGTTCCCACATCATCGAGCACCAACTCGAAGCGTTCGGACTGGATGCCACGGTCGAACAGGTGCAGGGCGACTATTCCCCGCTGATAGCGGAGACGATCGCTCGGTTCGAGGCAGGACAGGCCGTCCTGTACTACACCTGGACTCCGAACTGGACGGTCGGCGAACTGGTGCCCGGCCGTGACGTGGTGTGGCTGGAGACACCGTTCCCCTCCCTGCCTCCCGACCAGTCAGCCTTTCTCGACCAGACGTCGATACCCGGTATACCGGGATGCGCCAACGATCCCTGCCTGGTGGGATGGCCCCCCAACGACATCCGGGCGGTGGCCAACTCCCGCTTTCTCGAGGCCAATCCGGCCGTTCGCCGGCTGCTGGAACAGGTGGTGATCCCTCTCGGAGACATCTCCGAGCAGAACGCCCACATGGTCCGTGACCAGGGTGATCCGGAGGACATCCGGCGGCACGCCGAAGAATGGGTGGCGCGTAACTCGGGCGTGGCCTCCGCGTGGATCGAAGCCGCCGATCCGGCGGCCATCGCCCTGGACAGTAAGGCCGATGGAGGTTCTGCGGCCGAGGGCGGAGTGCTCCGCGTAGCTGCCCGTACC
>VXRE01000005.1 GCA_009838635.1 Acidimicrobiia bacterium
CCGCAACGGCCGAGACCCCCTCCACCGAGGCCACGACCACGACCACGCCGACGGCGACGACCCCCGCAACAACCACGCCGCCCACTACCACAGCCTCAGCCGACACGACCGCCGCCACCACGACCACGACCGCCGTGGCGACGACCACCACCCTCGCCGACGCGACGAGTCCGGAATACGCCATCGGACTGGCCGAGGCGCGCCGGACCCTCTCGCTCCTGGTCGAGGAAATGACGACGACCAACCGGGTCTTCGACAACCGCTACTCGACCGGACCGGACTTCGGGATGACCCGTGACGCCATCCGTACCGTTATCGCCGGCGTTCAGGCTCTGGCCGGCCAGGCCGCCACGATGGAGGTTCCGCCGACCCTGACCGGCCTTCATGGGGGATCGGGCGGCCCGATCGAGTTGACCGCCCGCCTGGTTCCCCTGGCCGAGGCGGTCCTGGCCGGCCTCAGGCTTCCCTTCCCCGAGGACGGCTCCGCCCGCAGGGCCGCCCTCGCCGACTACAGCGCCGCCTCGGAGGAGTTCAACACCGCGATCAACGATCTGGCCGACCGGGTGCGGGATGATGCCGAAGATCTGGGCGTCGCCTCCGCGGAGTCGGAAGGGGATGGGTTGGCGGAGGATGCCGCTCTCTATCTGGAAGAACTGTCGGGCCTGACCGCTACCGCCACCCGGCTCCTCGGCGACCTCACCGACGCCAACCAGGCCTGGCAGGGGCAGCGGGACATCGGGGCTTCCTTCCGCCAGACCGAAGCGGCCGTCCTCGACTTCATCGAACGGACCCGAGCGCTCGAGGCAACGGTCCGGGACCTGACCCCCCCGGCCGACCTGGCCGATCGCCACGCGGGACCAGGAGGCCCGGTCGAGCTGGCCGGCGAGTTGGCCACGCTGGCCGAAGACGTACTCGATGGCCTCCGCCTCCCCACACCGGATGACGGAACCGCCCGCCGGGCGGCGGCCGCTGATTACGTCGCAACTGCCGACCGGTTCAACGCCATCGCCGAGCAGCTGATCACCCAGAGCGAATAAGACCGTGCAGAACCCCACTAAGTGTCGGGCTCTTGCGGACCCAGTATGAGTGAGTTTCGGTCATCGAGAGTGGGGCAGTTCCGGTGGGCGTCAATGCCTCCACGCCTGCCGATGCTCACAAACCGCTTGGCGGCGCGACCACGGCGAGATCGGACGATCCGAAGCAGTACCCCCGAACATGGACGCGGGTTGAGCCTGCAGACCCAGGCCTACCGCGATCGCTACGAGATGGGTGGTACCACACACGATGCGAGGCAGCGCCCATCGTCGGCGGCTGGTCCAGCAACAAAGGTTGTCACATGCGCGTTGGCATGCCAACTTACCTAACCTCTATTCGGTTCTGTTCCCTATAGTGAACGACAGCAACGCCACGGAAGGGGCCACGCGATGAGCGAACATCCGACACCGGGTGAGTCTCCGGCTCGCCCGGATCAGAAGACCTTCGACAGGATCATGAGGATGGCCCGGCGGGATCCGATCACCGGCCCAGCCCTTGAGTTCGCCGCTGACGCGTTCAAGGACAACCCCAGCCCCCCGACCCGCGTTACGTTCGCTACCGGTGTGAACAGTCCACGCATCTAGATGCCTAACTGGGGTGAGATACTCGCAGAACTACAGGCCACTGAAGACGCTACCGGAACAATCCAGTTCGACGAGGTCCGGGAACGCTACCTGACCGAGTTATTTCAGGTGACTGGACGTCCGGCCATCTTGTACTACACGGACTGGATGACAACCACACAGAACAACCCGGCAACATCCATGCAACCAATTGATGTGCAGGGATTCATGGGAGCCGTGCATGGTCTTAAGGGGAAGAAGCTCGACCTGATCCTCCACGTACCGGGCGGCGATATCGCAGCCACACAGTCGATCGTCGAGTACCTGCGCTCCAAGTTCTCCCACATCCGGGCCATCGTGCCCCTGGCCGCAATGTCCGCCGGAACGATGCTCGCCCTCGCCTGTGATGAAATCGTGATGGGCGCACACTCGAATCTCGGACCGATCGATCCGCAGATGCTCGTCAACGGCCAGTACATATCGTCTGGTGCCCTCATAGACGACTTCGTCCGGGCGGCCGCCCAGACAGCGCAGAACCCGGAAGCCTTCCGGGTGTGGGGTCCGATACTCGCCCAATACCGTCCCGGTCTTATCTCCGACTGTCAGCAAGCTGAAGCGCTCACCAAGGATCTAGCGCGCCGATGGCTCGCCGCCGGAATGCTCAAAGACCGACCCGGCCAGGCCCAAGACGTTGCGGCGTGGTTCGCCGACGACAACGAACATCTCATCCACAGCCGGCCCATCACCCGAGAACAGGCAAGACAGCAGGGACTAGCCATCCGATTCCTCGAAGGCTCCCAAGAGGAACAAGAAGCGGTCCTGAGCGTCCACCACGCAACGCTCTTGTCACTGACCGGCACCGACACGGTGAAGATCATCGAGAACCATCTCGGCGGGCCGTCCCACCGATTCGTCGTATCTCCGAAGGTGGCAATGGTTCCCGTGCCTCCCCAGATCCCACCGACCTAGCCAGCGCGCCGACGAAGCAGTCGAGACACCCGCGTAGACCAGGTTGTTAATGGCCAGGCATAACAAGTCAGCTCAGCACCGTCGACCATTGTTACCGTACGGGAAGCAGCGAACACCGGGAGAGCGGAGCCCGTCGCCGCTGGAACAGATCCTCTCGGAAGGCTGGCCGTTGCTTCTGGTAGCGGCCAGCCTCGCCATAGTCTTAGGCCTGGGCGCGGCGGCAAACCGGTTCGGCGCGTGGTACCTCCTCGTCATCTACGTGCCAACTGCCCCCCTGGCCGTACTCACCTGGCCGGTCCTCTGGAAGCGGGGTCGGCGATGGCTATCGGAGCGCCTACGTGCCCAGCGCCCACTCCTAGTCTCTATCGCCTCAGCAGGAGCCGGTGTGGTGTTCGTAGCCGTAGCGGTGCTGGTCGGGACCGTCGATGCCACGGCGTGGGACGCTCTCGCTGCTGCCGGAGCATTGATCGACCTCCTCGTGGTTCCGATGGTCACATGGTCCGCTGCGGTCGCACTGGTGGCGTGGGTCTACCTGGGCTGCCTCGCCCACGCCTTCGCTCCGGCTAGCACCCGCTGGGATCCGCTCCGCGAGACAGCCGCGGTCGTCGCAGTGAGCGCCGGGTTCATGCTCCCCCTGATGATGCCGCTGGTCCTCTACCAAATCTGGCGACTCGTCGACATCAACATCGTCAGCACCGCCATAGGGGGATGACCCCAATCCGCCGGAAAGTAGTTGCAGCGAATGGGTAGTTACCGGCTATCCGACAGTGCTGTGGTAACCGATAGAAACCCACTCCTGGTCGCGGATCAGCACACCACCAATTCAAACATGCCGACTCCGGAGAACTGGGGCACCTTGAGTGTCCACCAAGGCGGGTCGACCTCAGGATTCCGACATCCCCGGCAGACTCCCCTACTCCCCACTCATTTCCGAAGAGCCCCTAACGTCTACAGCAAGCAGAACCCGCGAAGCCGTTTCGCAGGCAGAGAGCTAGCATCACTGCCTGTCCCTTCGCCCGGTATCTGGGCCGGCCTTCCGGCCTGATCTGGCGCTGGGGGTGGGTGTTCGAGGTCGTACGAAGGAACAGGCATGGCTGATACGGATCAGGTAGTGGTAGTCGGGGCGGCTCGGACCGCCATCGGAACCTACGGGGGGTCGCTTGCCAAGATCGACTCCTACAAGCTCGGCGCCCTAACGGTCAAGGAGTCTTTGAGCCGGGCGGGCGTCGAGGCCGGCGAGGTGGACGAGGTGGTCATGGGCCAGATCGGCCAGGTGGGCCCGGACGCCTACAACGCCCGGCGGTGTGCCCTCGAGGCAGGGCTCCCGTCGTCCACCACGGCCATGAACGTCAACCGGCTCTGCTCGTCCGGTCTGCAGGCGATCATCACCGGCGCCCAGCAGATCATGCTGGGCGAGGCGGACATCGTGGTCGCCGGGGGTAACGAGAACATGAGCAGCCAGCCCTTCCTCGACTACCAGGCCCGTGACGGCTGGAGGCTGGGCCCTCGGAAGTCCATCGACGGCACCCTGTCCCTGGTGACCGACCCCTTCGGCGGGTACCCGATGGGCACCACCGCCGAGCGGGTGGCCGAGCGCTACAACGTGAGCCGCCAAGAGCAGGATCGGTTCGCAGCCGAAAGCCAGTACCGGGCCGCTGTGGCCATCAAGGAGGGACAGTTCGAGGACCAGATCGTCGGCGTGGACCTGCCCAAGGACGACCCGTTCCTGGTGGATGAGCACCCGAGGCCGAACACCACGGAGGAGAGCCTGGCCCGGCTCCGGCCGGTGTTCGTCAAGGACGGCACCGTAACGCCCGGAAACTCGTCGGGTATCAACGACGGCGCCGCATCGGTGGTGCTCATGAGCGAGAAGCTGGCTGAAGCCAGAGGGAACGAACCCCGTCTGCGCCTCGTGGCCTGGGCGGTGAGCGGCATCGACCCGGAGGTGATGGGCTACGCCCCCGCTCTGGCCATCCCCAAAGTGCTGGACAAGGCCGGCCTGACGCTCGACGACATCGACCTGATCGAGCTCAACGAGGCCTTCGCCGCACAAGCCGTGGCCGTCATTCGGGATGCAGGACTGGACCCGGAGAAGACCAACGTCTTCGGCGGCGCGATTGCGCTGGGCCACCCCGTGGGCGCAACCGGGACGATCCTGACCATCAAGCTCATGCACGCCCTGGAGCGGACGGGAGGCCGGCGCGGCATCGTCACGATGTGCATCGGGGGCGGCCAGGGGATGGCGGCGATCTTCGAGCGCCCTTGACCGCACCCGCCGCCAGGTTCACCGGTGACATAGCCACGGTCACCGACATGCTGGCCGGCCAGGCCTACCTGGCCGACCGGGGTCTGTCGACCGCCATCTACCTCTCCCTCACGCTGCCGCAGCCCCTGCTGCTGGAAGGCGAGGCGGGCGTGGGCAAGACCGAGGTGGCGAAGGCGCTGGCGGGCGGGCTGGGAGTGGATCTGATCCGGCTCCAGTGCTACGAGGGAATCGATGCCAACCAGGCCCTCTACGAGTGGGACTACCCGCGCCAACTCCTCTACCTCCGGCAGGCCGCCGAGGCGGAGGCGGACGGCGACGGCTCGGACGACCTGTTCGCCGAGCGCTTCCTGGTGGAGCGCCCGTTGCTGCAGGCGATTCGCAAGGGCGCCGACTGCGTGTTGCTCATCGACGAGATCGACCGGGCGGACGACGAGTTCGAGGCATTCCTCCTCGAGATCCTCTCCGAGTTCCAGATCACGATTCCCGAGATAGGCACGGTGGGCGCAGCCCACCCGCCCCCGGTCATCAACATCTACCACCCCTCGTATCTATCTCTCCACGACATTTTGTCACACGCGATGTCGCCGCCTGGCGGCGCACCCCCACCCCGCCCCCGGTCATCATCACCTCCAACCGCACCCGCGAGCTGCACGACGCCCTGAAGCGCCGCTGCCTCTATCACTGGATCGACTTCCCGGGCCTGGAGAGGGAGGTGGAGATCGTGGCGGCGCGCGCGCCGGAGGTTCCCGCGCGCCTTGCCCGCAGCACCAGCCGGGTGGTGTCCAGGCTGCGCGGCCTGGAACTGGTCAAGCAACCCGGCGTCGCCGAGACCATCAACTGGGCCCGGGCGCTGAACCAGCTCGGGGAGCACGAGGTGACCGGCGACAACCTCGACATCAGCCTGGGGTCGGTGATCAAGGACCACGACGACCTGTCCATGGTCCGGAGCCGCGCAGCCGAGATGCTGGATGGGACCTGAGCCCGGACCGGCCACCGAACTGGTCCGATTCGGACGGTTGTTGCGGACCCACAGGGTCAAGGTCGGCGCCGGGCAGGTGGTGTCCTATACGAGGGCGGTGGCCGATCTCGACCCGGCCGAAGTAGACGATCTCTACTGGACGGGCCGGATCACCCTGATCAACCACCAGGCCGACCTTCCCGTCTACGACGCTGTCTTCGACGCCTTCTTCATAGGTTCGGAGAGCGACTCCCCTCCCGCCATCCTGCCGCTGGCGACCGCCGACGGCGGTGACGGGGACCCGGCGTCCATCTCCTTCGGCACCGACGACCAGGAGGTCGAGGTGCTCGATGCCGGCGATGAGGAACTGCCTGCGGCCGGAGGACCACGGGCCTCGAGCGCCGAGATCCTGAGGACCAAGCACTTCGACCGCTGGACGGAGGAGGAGTTCCGCCGGTTGGCCCGGCTGCTACCGACCCTGCAGCTGCCCCAGAAGATCACCCGGCGCACCCGCCCGTCTCCAAGAGGCCCCCGGATCGACCTGCGGCGCAGCGTCCGCCACTCCCTCCGCTACGGGGGTGACCTGGTCCACCTCCGCCGGCGCCGCCGGATGGAGCGGCCCCGGCCCATCGTCCTGATAGTCGACGTCTCGGGGTCCATGGCCGGCTTCTCGCGTGCCCTGGTCCAGTTCGCCTACGGGATGAGCCGGGCCTCGCGACGGGTGGAGGTGTTCTGCTTCGGGACCAGGCTCACCCGGCTCACGAACGCCATGCGGGTCCGCGACCCCAACGCAGCCCTCGACGAGGCAACCGATCTGGTGGTCGACTGGGACGGGGGCACCAGGATCGGCGAGTCATTGGGCGCCTACGTGACAAGGTGGGGCAAACACCGCCTCAACCGCGGCGCCACGGTGATCATCTGTTCGGACGGCCTGGAGCGGGGCGAGCCCGACCGGCTGGCGTGGGCCATGCGGCGCCTGTCCCACCAGGCGCACCGCCTCATATGGGTCAACCCGCTGGCAGGCGACCCCAAGTTCCAACCGCTGGCCCGCGGGCTGGTGGCAGCCCTACCGTTCGTCGACGAACTCATCGCAGGCCACAGCATCGAAGGCCTGGAAGACCTAGCCCGAGTCCTGGAAGGCTGGGCGGCATGAGCGCGCAGGAGGGTTGGGCGGCTTAGGGACTGCCCGCACTCTATATCCTGATAATCTCTGCACTACACACAGCTGCTTGCCCAGTTCCTACACGAAATGCACATGCTATCGCCCTTATCAAAGGCCCATTCTGATTAGTCCGCGCGATCGCACATTCTTCTCTCACGACCACCGCCACCGTGTTGTGCGATGGATCGGCTTATCGTTAACTGCATCTGCGTTCATGATTGTGTTGTCGGTCTCCGTCGGGGCGCAGACCCAACCGCCGGACTGGTATGACGAGAATGCCTTTACCTTCGACCCGCACGGCTTGATCTCCCTCCTCCCGTGGATGTCTGCGTACGGCAGCGGAACGGACACCTGGGAGGTTTGGGTCTGCTGGACGCCCGGCCCGTTGGTGGCGAATATCCATGATCCCGAGCGGCTCACCAAGTGGCTGAACGAAGAGTCCGATGTGATCCCGTATTTCCGCTGGCTCTCAGGTGACCGGTACCGGCCCGCCTTCCGAGTCGGCGGAACTGTGGAATCCAACCACTCGCAGCAGGTCATCCGGTGGATCGACTGTGCTGATCGCGCGAAGCAAGCGTCGGCGGGGGGAGCGGACGGCGCCCTCATCATCGACACGAGTTCGAGCGAAGAGGGTCTGGCGGGTCCGGGTGAGTGGTGCCGCGCCGGCGAGTGCGGCTCCTTCCCTGGCAACGACCGGTGGGCAATCGTGGGCGGCGACGCGTTCGCTGACACCTACGTACACGAGATCGGGCATGCACTGCATTGGCCGCATTCATTCAGCCACGGATCCTCTTGGGAGTACGACAACCCGATGGATGTCATGGGGTCGCCCACTAACGACGGAAAGCGGGAGTGGAGAGCCACCCCGGCGGTGAACCGTTATGCAGCTGGTTGGATCGATCCTGACGAAGTGGCGACATGGCACTCGGCGAAGGGTGTCACCAAGTTCCGCATCGACCCAATCGGAGTCAGCACAACGAACGGTAAGCAGATGGTCGCTCTCACCTACACCGAGGACGATCTCTTCGACATGCTCGGCGCCCGGGTTCGGGGAGGGTACGACCTAGACATACCGAAGGAAGGTGTCGAGGTCTATCGAGTCGACCAGCGAGCGGAGGCCTGCCGCAACGACCTCGCCTGTATCTCACTCAACAGAAGGATCTGGCAACGCGGCTCCGCCGAAGCCGCTGAGCATGTGTTGGGACCGGGCGAATCTATGAGCATCCCAATCATCTACAGCGACGGAACGGAGGGTGCGAGGATCGTCACGGTGAAACGCCGCGTCGAGGATTCATTCGACGTAGTGATCGGACCCCCGTTCGACGGTACGTTTCGAGACGACGACGGCAGCGTCCACGAGGTCAACATCGAAGCCCTCGCTCAGGAGTCCATCACCGCGGGGTGTGACGCCGATTTCGACCTGTTTTGTCCGGACCGACCTGTCACTCGCGCCCAACTCGCTGTCCTGCTGATCCGTGCCACCGAGGGCGAGACCACGTTGCCGCCAGCTACGGGCAACGTGTACTCCGACGTTGCCGCGGATGCGTGGTACGCCCGACATGTCGAGTGGTTTGCCCGTCAAGCCTGGACC
Organism: Acidimicrobiia bacterium; assembly: GCA_009838635.1. GTDB lineage: Bacteria > Actinomycetota > Acidimicrobiia > Spongiisociales > Spongiisociaceae > Spongiisocius. Next base: position 8,545 of record VXRE01000005.1, read on the forward strand.
GACCCTCAAGGTGCTTTCCGTCCGAGCGATCCGGCAAAGAGAGCAGACGTCGCCGAGTTCATAGTCCGGTTGCTCCCCACCGTCGCGATGGCGCCCGAAAGCACAGGTAGGTTCGCCGATGTTCCCGCCGACCACCCGCACATCCGCTCTATCGAGTCTCTCGCAACGGCCGACATAACCAAGGGATGCGACACTGACCCTCCCCGGTTCTGCCCTGACAAACCAGTGACCAGAGCCGAAATCGCTACCTTCCTGGTTCGTGCACTCACAGTGCCGGATAGGGAGTCGGATGTCCCGACCGGATCAGACACCACGCCGCTAGGTTCGGGCCAGATCGCAGTCGGCTCCAACCACACCTGTGCGATCCGATCTGACGGTACGGTCGTCTGCGCGGGCAGCAACAGCTACGGCCAACTGGATTCTCCAGCCGGAACATTCGTAGCCGTTTCGGCCGGGGATAACTATTCATGTGCGATCCTGAGCACCGATCATTCTGTGATTTGCTGGGGACGAGAGTGGCTCGCGAGCAACTTGGTCGCGCCAGCTGGCGCGTTCATCGCTGTATCAACCGGCGCGAATCATGCTTGTGGATTACGCACCGATCGTACTGTTACCTGCTGGGGCAACAACGACTCTCAGCAAACGGCAGCTCCTACAGGAACCTTCAGCGGAGTGTCGGCTGGCGGCGGCCATTCGTGCGGGATACGCACAGACGGCACCGCTGTCTGCTGGGGTAGCAACTATAACGGTCAGTCGGACGCCCCGACAGGCCGATTCATAGCCATTGCAGCCGGTTCCGGTTACTCCTGCGGCATCCGCGGCATCCAGACCGAAGGACCTGTCACGTGCTGGGGCTTTGATGAATACTGGCGCAGCAGGTTTGAACCTCCCGATGGCCGGTTCACCGCTATCGCCGCAGGTTTTCCCCAGACCTGTGGGATACGGAGCGACGGCACGATTTCCTGCTGGGGGTTCGATGGTTCTCGGATGGGATATCCGGAGGGTCGATTCAGTGCCATCGCCGCAGGAGGCGACCAAACATGTGCCATACGCTCGGACGAGCGGATACAGTGCTGGGATCGCGCCAGCTTTGGGGATGCGCCTGTCGAACCCTACGAACCATTTGGCGGTTTCACCACCGTAACCGCTGGCAATAAGCATTCGTGTGCGTTGCGCTCCGACGGCCGGGTTATGTGCTGGGGCGATCGCGTGGCTCGCGGATACTATGACCGTGAGCCCTCGGGGCGATTCACTGCCGTATCCGCGGGTGAGCACCACACGTGTGGAATACGCGCCGACGGTACTGTCGCCTGCTGGGGTAGCACGTCGGCTAGCCTCAGCAACGAGCCCTCAGGCCGGTTTGCCGACATAGCGTCAGGCGACGGCCATGCCTGTGCAATCCGGAGTGATGGAACCATTGTCTGCTGGGGCGATAACAGGTATGGCCAACTCTCCGCCCCCTCAGGCGAGTACATCCACATCACGTCTGGCTCTCGGGCGCGTTATTCCTGCGCTATCCGGACCGACGGGACTATCACTTGCTGGGGCCGCGACCGCAACGGAGAAACGATCGCACCATCCGGACGTTATGTCGCGATAGCAGCAGGCGGAGGCCATGCCTGTGCAATCCGGTCAGACGATACGGTCTCCTGTTGGGGAGACAACCGGTCCGGCCAGATAGACGTACCATCCGGACGGTTCATGACGATCGCCGTCGGCTCGGGCCGTTCATGTGGGATACGCACCGACAACTCTCTTATCTGTTGGCCCTACCAACCCGACATACCGACTGGCCGGTTCACGGCGGTCGCCGTGGGTCTTAGTCACTCGTGCGCTGTACACACCGACGGAATTGTCACCTGCTGGGGCAGCAACGATCGTGGACAAGCCGATCCGCCAATGACCATCGCGGGCCAATGAGACCGAACTGCGATCCTCATCTGTTTCTCACAACCTCGGATCCTGTGTTTCCGGTACTTTGGAAAGTGATGCCTGTTGTCCTCCGCGCTGCAGCCAAGCGACCAGGCAACCGGCACGGTAGTTTTCGTATCATAATCGACACTAGTCGGTTTCGATTGGAGGTTGGAACTTGACACCGGCGTTATCCTTCTCAAGCGAAGAATCGCATCCCGACTCTGAATTCGCACTGCGAAGAATCCCTCATGCAACTGTGAAGGGTGACCGCCTAGTGCACGTTCACCCCGATGACGACGTGTCGTTGGCTCTTACCCACATGATCGTTCACGAGTACTCCCAGATGCCGGTCCGAGCTGAGCCGGTGGACAACTCCAGTGTGCCCATACAGCTGCAAGGTGTGGTCACATGGAAGTCGATCACTCGCTCTCTTCTCTCCGACTTTGGTGGTCAGCTGCCTCTCTGTAGAGATGCGTGCGATCCACCCGAAAGATTCCAGCAGTTCTCGGTCGATAGACCGGTCGTGGATGTTGTGGGCGCCCTCTTCGAGAATGACTTTATCCTGACATACGATAAGGATGGGAGTTTCTTCGGGATCATGACTTCGGCCGATCTAGTTCGCTGGACGGATCAACACGCGATGGGACTCGTAGAGGTTCGTCGCTTGGAGTTACGGCTGAGGGAACTCTGCTGTGCCTTCGCAAACAATAAGGGAACACCGCCTGAGAAGATGAACTTCGGTTACTACAAGAGAAAGCTCGTAGCGGAAAAGAAAACATGGACTCGTATGGTGAAGTCGGGTCCATGGCAGGGCGTTAGCCACGAGGAGTTCCGTAGTCTTTTCATGGAGGCAACTAAGGCCCGGAACGCTATCTTTCACTTCGAGTGCGATGATCGGCCTCAGGAGTATCTGGATTACCGGAGAAAGTTAGCTGACCTTGTCAAGCTACTCGACTTCGGCGGATCTGAACGACCACGATAGCTGGATGAATCCGGTGGGCCCTCCAGCCGCAACCACCAGGAACGCTGTGTCCCAGCGGACCAGTCACAGGCTGTTGACGAGGTCCTCGACGGCATCCACCAAGCCGTCTAGTTGCTCGGGGGTCATGGCGGTGGACAGGCAGCCCATGCCGCGCGGAGCCAGGAAGTAGCCGCGGTTCATCAGGCCCAGGTGCAGGAGCTCGGTCAGCTCGGGATCGGCTCGCCGCACGGAGCGATGGTCGGTGACCTCCTCGCCGGTGGCGTGGATGTTGAAAAGGGATCCCGTGCCGGTCGCGCCGGCCGGGAGTCCGGAGGCTTGGAGGGCCTTGTCGAGGCGCTCCGTGAGCTCCTCCCCGGAACGGTTCAGCTCGTCGATGACCGGGGCGGTGAGAGCTTCCAGGGTCTCGATGCCGGCCGCGGCGCTCACCGGGTTGCCGTTGAAGGTGCCGCCCCAGCTGATGGTTCCCTCGGTCGGGTGGAGCAGGGCCATCACCTCGTTCCGCCCGCCGAAGGCGCCGATCGGGAAGCCTCCACCGATGATCTTGCCGAAGGTGGTCAGGTCCGGCCTGATCCCGCTGATCGCCTGGGCGCCTCCCGTATGCAGGCGTAACGTGATGATCTCGTCGAAGATGAGCAGGGCGCCCATCCGGCTGGTGGCGTCTCTCAGGTAGGCGAGGAACTCGTGGTCGGCGGCGATCACTCCCCCGGCGCCCAGCACCGGCTCGATGATGACCGCCGCCAGCGAGCCGGCCACCTCCGCCATCCGCTGCTCGCAGCCTGCTATGTCGTTCAGCGGCAGGGTGACCACCAGGTCACCGATCTGCTCCGGGATCCCCGCTCCCGGCGTGGCCGTGTAGTCGTGCGTGCCGTGGTAGCCACCCTCGAAGCGCGCCACGACCGGACGGCCTGTGAAGGCCCGGGCCAATCGCATCGCCGCCATCGTGGCCTCGGTTCCGGAGTTCGTGAAACGGACCTGGTCGACCGAGGCGACCCGCTCGACCAGCACCTCGGCCAGGACAACCTCCTGCTCGGTAGGCGACGAGAAGGCGGTTCCCCGGCGGGCCACCGACATGGCTCGGTCCAGCACGTCGGGATGGGAGTGGCCGAGGATCAGGGACGTGTAGTTGTTGAGGTAGTCGACCCTGCGGTTGCCGTCCGCATCCACTATCTCCGATCCATCGCCCCGGACCAGGACGGGCGGGAAAGGCGCGAAGAAGGTAGTGGTCCGGGTGGTGCCTCCGGGAAGGACCACCGCCGCCCGCTCGGCGATCTCCATGGAACGAGTGTTCCGGGCAACGTATTCGTCGCTGACCCGGCGAAGGGCTTCCGTGTGGTTGAAGTCGGCGCTCACCGTCACCTCTCGGGGATTGCCGGTCAGCCTACCGGCTGCCGGCACCGCCCGGCAGCAGCCCGCGAGGGCACTCCCGGTAGAGTTGCCATCGATCGGCATTGACAGGGAGGACGATCATTCCGATGACCGGTGGGCGCGTGGGGATGTGTTTTCTCGACCGGCCGGACCCGCGGCGGCAGGTACGGCTGGCCCTCCGGATGGAGGAACTGGGATACGACTCGGTGTGGGTGTGCGAGACCCGGACCGCCCGAGACGCCATCTCCGTCATGGGCGCCATCGCCTGCGCGACCAGCCACATCAAGGTCGGCAGCGGGGTGGTCAACTCGTGGACCCGCCCGGCGTCGCTGATGGCGGTCACCTTCGCCACCCTGGACGAACTCGCCCCCGACCGGATGCTGCTCGGGATCGGCGCCTACTGGGACCCCCTGGCGTGGAAGCAGGGAATCGACCGGCGCAAGCCCGTCAAGCAGATGCGAGAGTACATCGAGGTCACCCGCCGCCTGCTGGCGCTCGAGACCGTCACCTACGAGGGCGAGCTGGTGGCGGTGCGCGACCTGCGCCTGGACCTCGGGCACGGCGTGGCCCGCATCCCGAAGCGGGTACCGATCTACGTCGGCGCCACCGGACCCCAGATGCTGGGGCTCTCCGGCGAGCTGGCCGACGGGGTGATGCTCAACGGCTTCACCTCCGTCACCTACCTGGCGGACGCCCTCGGGCACATCGAGCAGGGCGCCCGGCGGAGCGGCCGGCGGGTCGACGACCTGGACCTTCCTCAGACCATCGTGGTCGCCATGGACGAGGACGAGGAGAAGGCGCTGGAGGTGGCCACCAGGATGACGACCATGTACCTGGGCCAGCAGCCCCACATCGCCCTGGCGAGCGGCGTCGACCAGGACCTGCTCGACAAGGTGCGGGAGGCCATGGGAGGCTGGCCACCCAGGGACGGGGGGATCGAGGCCGCCATGCCGCTCGTACCCATCGAGGTGGTCAGGTCTCTGACGGCGGCCGGAACACCTGACCAATGCCGCGAGCAGGTGGCCGCCTACTCGGTCCGGCCCAACATCTACCCGGCCCTGCTCCCGATCACGGAGAACTACGAGGAGATCATCGAGGCGTTCGCACCCGGCCGAGGCCCCGGTGGCTCGTCCCCCGGTGCCACTACCGCACCCCCGGTGTCCTGAGCGTCTGTGGGCTTGCTGCGGTTCCTTAGTAGGTCGGCGGTCTGCGTCCTGGCCGCCGCCATCTCGTTCGCCTGTGCCGGTTCGAGCCAGGATCCCGCCTCGGACGAGCGGCTGATCGCGCTGGAGGCGAAGACGCGTTCTCTGGAGGAGTCGCTGGAAGCCCTTGCAAGCGAGAACGCTGCGCTGAGGGAAGAAGTCGCGATCCTGGCGGAACGGTCCGGTCACACAGAGGGGCTCGAAGCCGCCGGGTCGGCGATCGAGCCGGAAGAAGGGGCCGTGGACTCGGCGGGGGCACAGGAGAAGCAGCCGGCCATCCACGAAGACGGCCGGACCGACGTTCTCGAGCGCCTGGACGATCTGGACGCCCGCGTGCGGGACATGGAGGACCTCGCCGCCACCGTGGAGTGGGTCCTCCGCTCCGTGGAGCAGTGGGCCAAGGGACAGGACGATCCCTTGTCGCTGCTGGAGGGCACCGTCCTGGAAAGGACCGTCCGGCTGGCGGCGGAGTCCGGGGGCGAGGTCCACCACATCGACCACCCCGAACGGGAAGACCCCGCCGTTCTGCTGGTGCCTCTCGCCGCGGTTGACGGAGAGACCCCGCTCATCGTTTCCCTGCACGGCTACGGAGGGGACTCCTCCTACCAGACCACCTACATGCCCCTCCACGAGCGGGTTAACACCCACGGGTTCGCGCTGCTGCTCCCCAACGGGATCCCGGACAGCGAGGGCAACCGCTTCTGGAACCCCACCGACGAGTGCTGCGACTCCGCCAAGGGCGGCCAGGATGATGTCGCCTACCTGACCGAGTTGGTAGCCGGAGCGCAGCAGGTCATGGACTTCGGGCCGGTGTACTTCTTCGGCTACTCCAACGGCGGGTTCATGTCATATCACATTGCCTGCAAGGGGCTGCCCGGCCTGCGCGCCGTCGCCAGCCTGGCCGGTACGAGTTATGTCGAGGACAGCAGCTGCGACGGCGCATCCCCCGTGTCGGTGCTGCACATCCACGGCACCGCGGACGACGTTATCCGCTTCGAGGGTGACGAGAGCGAGCCGGATCCGAAGGGTGACGGCACACGGGCCTTCTACGCAGGCGCTCTGGACATGGTGACCCGCTGGAGCCAGCGGGCCGGTTGCGACTGGCCCGCACAACCCCAGCCCTATACCACGCTCGATCTGGACCGGCATGTGGCCGGAACCGAGACCAGGGCATTCCGACTGGAATCAGGCTGCGCCGACGGAGTCGAGATAGAGCTCTGGATGAGCGTGGGGAGCAGCCATGCGCCCGGCTACGACGACGCTTTCGTGGACGAGCTCGTGGAGTGGCTCCTGTCGCAAGAGTGAACCTTCCGGCGTGTCCGGATCCGGTAGTTCGTTACCACACGCAAACGATGAGAACGCGAAAAACGCCGGAACACGCCCCCACCCGGCGGGTCCATCCCCCAGCCACCACCTCCTTCGGTC
>VXRE01000131.1 GCA_009838635.1 Acidimicrobiia bacterium
GACCGGGCGTAGGCACCCTCGACGCCGCCTACTGAATGGGCCAATGCCTGTTCTGCCACCTCACGGGGGACGCCAGTCTCAGAGCACCAGTCCCGAAAGCTCGATCGCAGTCCGTGGACGGTTCCGATATCGAGCCGGCGGAACGTCGCGGCGAGCACCCCGTGGCCGGCCGGTTTGCCACTTCGCCCAGGGAACAGCAACTCGCCGGCAACATGCCCATACGCCTCGTCTAGCACACGGAGCGCGGCGCTGCTGAGCGGTACCCGATGTTCTCGGCCGGCTTTCATGCGCTCGGCAGGGACCGTCCATACTCCAGCCTGGTGGTCGATCTCCGACGTGGTGGCAAGCCTGACCTCGGTGGTTCTGGCTGCCGTCAGTGCTAGGAACTCAATGGCCAACCGAGTCGATGTGGCTACTGCTGATTGGCGGACCTTCTGCAGCGCGTCTGCTACTCCGGAGTGGTGGAGGGCCCGGTGGTGAGTCGTCGCGTTGGTGCGTTTCGGTAGAACCGCGGTGAGAGCCGGCCCTGCGGCGTCGTCCGGCCGGTAGCCCTGCGCTACCGCCCAGCGCATAACCTGGCTGATCCGTCGCCTTAGAGCCTCGGCTTGCCGGGGTGCCTTATGCCAGATGGGAGAGAGCACCGTTAAGACGTCCGCGGTCGTGATCACGTCTACTCGTCTGTGACCGAGGTTCGGATATACGTGACGGATGAAACCGTTACGCCACGCCGACTCTGTGCGGCTGCCCGGCTTCCAGCCGTCTCGGTGCAGGGCGATGACTTTGTCGGTGGCTCGCGCGAACGTAGGGATCCCTCCGCCTCGCGGGTCCCTGCCCGCTTCGATCTCGCGGCGGTTCTTGAGCGCTTTTCGTCGGGCCTCGGCCAGTGTGACAGTCGGATAGGCGCCCAGCCCAAGGTACGTCGGTTTACCACTAATTACAACCCGTTGGGCCCACACTTTTGACAGCCGGCCATTGCGAGTTTGCTTAACTCGGAGGGTCAAACCGAAGCCACCGCGCCCGTCGCCGTAGGTTCCCGGCGTGGAAATGGTCTTGCAGAAGGCTGCTGTGAGCGTTTTGGGCCGCCGCATCTCACCTCGCATGTAGAGCTAGCCAGGTACGATGTTACTTATGATGTTACATTATCGATGGGATTATGTGAAACGGGAAGGGTGCCTCTGTAACCAAGAGCTCTTGGTTTAGGGGACTAAATACCCTGGTAGATAGCGGTTTTAAGGTGCCTAGTGAATTCCCATGAAACAACTGTGGGCGTTGACGGGCTCGAACCGCCGACCTCTTCCTTGTAAGGGAAGCGCTCTCCCAAGCTGAGCTAAACGCCCTGAGGCGTTGCATTGTAGAAGAACCCCAGGTGGAGCGGCCACCCCCGGCCCTACTCCGGATCGCCGCCGTTCGGGAGGCGCACCCGCCAGCCATCGCCCCGGCTCGACAGCAGGGCATCGGCTTCCCGGGGACCCCAGGAACCCGCCGGGTAGAGCGCGGGCCGGAGATCCGCCTCGAGCAACGGTGTGTAGAGCCTCCACGCCTGCTCCACCTCGTCAGAACGGACGAACAGGGTGCGGTCTCCACACATGACGTCATAGAGCAAGGTCTCGTAGGCGTCGGGAAGGTCGCCGAATGCCTCCTCGTAGGCGAACGACAGCGGCTTGGTGGCCAGCTCGGGATGATCGCTCGGCACCTGGACGTCGAACAGCAATTCGAAGCCCTCGTGGGGCTGGAGGCGGACGAAGAGGACGTTTCCCTGATGCCGGCTCCGGTCGAAGGACTTGAAGAGCGGCACCGGAGGCTCGCGGAACGTGACCGCCACCTGGGTCAGGCGGGTTGCCAGTCGTTTACCGGTCCGCAGGTAGAAGGGCACCCCGTGCCACCGCCAACTGTCTACGAAGACCCGCAGCGCCGCGTAGCTGGCGGTGCCCGACTCCTCACCCACACCCGGCTCCTCCCGGTAGCCGCGAACCTGGCGGCCGTCGATCCGGCCGGAGGCGTACTGGCCCAGCACCACGTCGTCGTGTGTGAGCGTCCGGATCGACTGCAGCACCTTCACCTTTTCGTCGCGGATCGCCTCGGCGTCGAACGACACCGGCGGCTCCATCGCCACGAGGCTCAGGACCTGGGTGAGGTGGTTCTGGACCATGTCGCGGAGAGCCCCGGACCGGTCGTAGTAGCCCGCCCTCGATCCGATGCCGAGATCCTCGGCGACGGTTATCTGGACATTGGAGATCCGATCACGATTCCAGACCGACTCGAACAGAGGGTTGGCGAACCGGAACACCAGGAGGTTCTGGACCGTGGCCTTGCCGAGGTAGTGGTCGATCCGGTAGATCCGGCTCTCGTCGAAGGTCTCGTGGAGGACGGAGTTCAGCGCCACTGCGGACTCCAGGTCGACACCGAAGGGCTTCTCCACCACCAGACGGGTCCAGCCCTCACCATCGGCCAGGCCCGATGCGCCCAGGCCCCTTACCGTGGGGCCGAAGGCCGCCGGGGGCAGGGCCAGGTAGAAGATACGGTTGCCCGGCAGCCCGTGGTCTCGCTCGATGCCCTCGATGCGGCGCCTCAACCCGTCGAATCCGTCGGATCCGAGCTGGTGGTAGTGCATCATCGCGTCGCACCACTCGGCCGGACCGACCCCCGGGGAGTCCAGAAGCATCTGGCCGGGTGAGGCCTTCTCGATGGCGTCGCGGGAGTGGGCGCGGAACTCCTGCTCGCCGAGCGCCGCGCGGGCAACGCCGAGGATGAGGCAACGATCGACCAACCCGTACTGGCGGACCAGGTGATAGAGGGCCGGCGCCAGCTTCTGGTGATACAGGTCTCCGGTGGCGCCGAACACCACCAGCAGGTGCCGGTCGACCGCTCCGGACCCGATCGTCGGCAGTGACTCCACCGCTACCTACCCTCCCAGCAAGCCGGCGACCGTCTCGACCGCCGAGCGTGTATCACCGGTGAGCCGGACCCGCAGCACCCGGCGGTCCCGGCCGGTCAAGGCCTGGTAGTCGCCGGCCGCCTGACCTTCGAGCAACTCCCCGAAGCTGAAGTCCGCCTCCGGAACATCGATGTCGGGACCGGGGGAATCCACCAGCTGGAGGAATACCCCGGTGTTGGCGCCGCCCTTGTGGAGCTGGCCGGTGGAGTGGAGGAACCGGGGCCCGTAGCCGAGAGTGACCGGCACGCGATACCGATCCCGGAGGAGCGGTACGAGCGACTCCAGAACGGGCGCGGCCGGACCGCCCATGGGAAGGTACGCGTGTATTCCGACGTAGTCGCCCGGCTCGATCATCGCTGCCCACGCCCCCAGCGCGGCGGCGAGCCGCGGGGAGTCGGAGGATGTCTCCTGGACACTGCCCTCCAATCCCTCGGGCGACATGGCTCGGCGAGCCAGGTCCTTGGCCACCTGGACGTCGGGCTGGTCGAAGGGGTTGATGCCGAGGATGGATCCGGCGGACGCCACCGCCATCTCGCTACGGAACATCTCCGCCCCCAGCCCGTCTATGTGACGAAGGGTTATACCGACCATCGGATGGCCGCGCCGCCGCAGCCCGTCCCGGATCTCCTCCCACGCCGGAGGCTCGTCTCCCTGGAGGGCCATGAAGACGAACAGGCGATCCTGCCCGTAGCTCTCAGGATCGCCCAGAGGCTCACCGGCCACCGGCACGATCCCGGTACCGTTCTTACCCGTGCTCTCTGCTACCAACTGCTCGACCCAGGCCCCGAAGGCGGTAACGGCCGGTGAGCAGATGTAGGTGAGCTTGTCCCGGCCAGCCAGCGCCGACTCGCCCATGACCGCTCCCAGCCGGAGACCCGGGCTGGCGACAACCGGGCGGTCCGGCCCGCACTCGTCGGCCATGGCGGCCGCATTCGCCTGAAGGCTCTCGATGTCCATTCCGATCAGCGCCGCAGGAACCAGGCCGAACGGCGTGAGCGCCGAGTAGCGCCCCCCTACGTCGGGTGGCGTGGCGAAGATCCGGCGGAATCTCCGCTCGCGGGCCAGGGCCTCCAGGCCCGAACCCGGATCGGTCAGGGCCACGAACCGTTCGCCCGGGTGATCATGAACGCTCGACACCTCCCCCCAGAAGTAGCGGAACAGTGACAGCGTCTCAATGGTGCCCCCCGACTTGGACGCCACCAGGAACAGGGTCCGGCCCGGATCGATGCCGGCGGACACCGCCCGCACGGCCTCGGGGTGGGTGCTGTCCAGAACCGTCAGCGAGGGATGGCCGGGGGTGCTTCCGAACGTCTTGGCGAAGACCTCCGGCGCCATGCTCGACCCACCCATCCCGAGCAGCACCACCCGGTCGGTTCCGGCGCGCGCTTCTTCGGCGAAGGCCCTGATGGCGGGTACCTGGTCGGTGTCGTATGGCAGCCGGAGCCACCCCAGCCGGTTGGTGAGGTCAGGTATTTCCTCAGCGGACCACAGGGTGTGATCCCTGTCCCACATCCGCACCGCGTAGTTCTGTTCGTCCCATGCGGCCAACCGGTCGTGAACCCGGTTGGTCAGGCTTCCCAGGGCAAAGGAGTGCATAGGAAGATCAGGCATCATCGGTCCCGGTCCGCGTACTCGATGCTCCGACGTTACCCGGATTCGCCGGGCCCACGGCCCATCCTCCGGGCGCTCCGATCTAGTCCGGCGAGCCGGCACCGAGATAACCCACAACCCCTACCGCCTGCATCGCGCAACTCATCGAGGCGACCGGAGACAGGTGACTCGCTGGAACCTCTCGAGACAGGCCTATTGACTCTAAGCATCGTTGAAGGTAGTCACTATGGTATGGGAACCACAGCGGCGATTCTCAAGGCCATGCGCAAGAACCCGACGGGTGTCCGGTTCGCCGACCTTGCCAGGGTGTGTGACGAGCATTTCGGACCACCACGGCAGACCGGCGGCAGTCACCGGGTATACCGCACACCTTGGTCGGGAGATCCGCGGGTGAACATACAAGGCAGCCGAGGTATGGCGAAGGCTTACCAGGTGCGACAGGTCCTCAAGGCGATCAGAAAGGTTGCAGGAGCATGGCTACTGACCACTACACATACCGGGTCATCTGGTCTCCAGAAGACGGGGAGCACGTCGGTCTCTGCAGCGAGTTCCCATCGCTCTCCTGGTTGGCGCTAACGACCGACGAGGCAATGGCCGGAATCCGTCGGCTTGTCAACGAGGTCGCCAGTGATATGCAGGCCGCCGGCGAGCAGCCCCCCACACCCATCCCGTTGGTTCGACCAGCCGTTTAGCGGAAGCCGGCCTCCGGGCCAACTGGAGAGATCTTCCAGAACCCTCCTAGCGAACATGTGTTCGCCTATACTGCCTTGTTCCATGGCAGAGCTTCGCTGGATCACGACCGATGCGCCCGGTAACAAGAACGCGCTGTTCGACGCGGTGGTCGAGCGCCGGATCGGTCGGGGCGCCTACACGGGACTCGAGTTCCTCCACGTGGAGTCGCGCACCATCATCAACCGGGTACCGCAATCGTCCGCGTTGCCGTTCGAGTACACCATCAACGCCTACCGCGGTTGTAGCCATGCGTGCACCTACTGCTTCGCCCGACCCACCCACGACTACCTGGACCTCGGCATCGGGCGTGACTTCGACACCAAGATCGTGGTCAAGATCAACGCACCTGAGATCCTGCGCCACGAGACCGCCCCGCAGCGCTGGGCGGGCCATCCGATCGCGATGGGCACCAACACCGACCCCTACCAGGCAGCCGAGGGCCGCTACAAGCTGACCCGCCAGATCGTCGAGATACTCGCCGAGCGAGGCAACCCGTTCTCGATCCTCACCAAGTCGCCCCTAGTGCTCCGGGACCTGGATGTCCTGACCGCGGCTGCCAGGACCGCCGAGATCAGCGTCAACTTCTCGATCGGAACCCTCGACACCAATGCGTGGTCACGCTCTGAGCCCGGAACGGCCCACCCCCGGAAACGTCTCGACGCGGTCCGGCGGCTCAACGAGGCGGGCATCTCCTCCGGGGTGCTCATGATGCCCATCCTTCCCGGCATCTCCGACCATCCCAAGCAGGTGGAGGAGCTGGTCAGGGGAGTCACCGAGGCCGGGGCCCGGTTCATCATGGGCGGATACCTGCATGTACGGGGACCACTCAAGGACCACGTGCTGGGGTGGATAGACGAGGACTACCCCCACCTGTCACGGTTCTACCGGCACACCTACGGAACCAGGTCCTACGCTCCCGCGGCCATGCGCCGGCGTCTCGGGGGCCTGATCGGGCGCTCCAAGGCGGCCCACGGCGCTCCGGGCGGGGAACGCCGGCCTCCCCGCGAGAGGTCGCCGGGGAAGCAACCCGACTCCCAGCTAGCCCTGTTCTCCTGATCGGAGCCTGGGTCCGGCCGCGGGAGGAGGTCCCGGACGGCCAGACCGGACAGCATCAGGCGACCACCGGCACCTCCGCCAGCGCCGCCGCGATGGCCTCGGACGGGTACTCGTAGTCGTGCAGCTCGCCCGCCAGGAACGTGTCGTAGGCGGCCATGTCGAAGTGGCCGTGGCCGCACAGTGCGATGAGGATCACCTTCTCCTCGCCGGACTCCCGGCACTCATTGGCCTCCCGGAGCGCCCCCGCGATTGCGTGGGTGGGCTCGGGGGCAGGGATGATCCCCTCCGTCCGAGCGAACTGCAGGGCGGCCTCGAAGCATTCCACCTGGCCGATCGCCTCCGCCTCCATCAGCCCGAGTTCGACGATGTGGGAGACCAGCGGCGACATCCCGTGGTACCGCAGCCCGCCCGCATGGATCGGATCCGGCACGAAGCCGTGGCCCAGGGTGTGCATCTTGATGAGCGGCGTCATGCCGATGGTGTCCCCGAAGTCGTAGCGGTACTCGCCCTTGGTGATCGAGGGGCATGCCGCCGGTTCCACCGCCCGGATGGTGGGGTTGATGTTCCCGGCCAGCTTCTCCCGCATGAACGGGTACGACAGGCCCGAGAAGTTGGAACCGCCCCCGGTGCAGCCGATGATCACGTCCGGTGTCTCGTCCACCTTGGCAAGCTGGGCTGCGGCCTCCTGGCCGATCACCGTCTGGTGCAGGAGCACGTGGTTCAGCACCGAGCCGAGCGAGTAGTTCACATCCTCGTTGGTGGCCGCCACCTCGACAGCCTCGGAGATGGCAATGCCCAGACTGCCGGTGCTGTGGGGGTCCTTGGCGAGAATGGCCTGGCCGGCGTTGGTCACCTCCGAGGGACTGGAGTGGATCGTGGCGCCCCACGTGCGCATCATGGAGCCCCGGTAGGGCTTCTGGTCGAACGAGGCGGCCACCTGCCAGACCTCGCACTCGAGGCCGAACATCCGGCAGGCCAGGGCGAGCGCGCTCCCCCACTGGCCGGCGCCAGTCTCCGTGGTCAGCTTCCTGACACCTGCTTGAGCGTTGTAGTAGGCCTGGGCGACCGCCGTGTTCGGCTTGTGGGATCCGGCCGGGCTGGCCCCCTCGTACTTGTAGTAGATGCGGGCCGGCGTGTCGATCTCCCTCTCCAGCCGGTGCGCCCGGTACAGCGGGGTAGGCCTCCACAGGCGGTAGATGTCCCGGACCGGTTCGGGTATCTCGATGTAGCTGTCCTGCGAGACCTCCTGCAGGATGAGGTCCATCGGGAACAGCGGCGCCAGGTCACCCGGGCCCACCGGCTCGAGGGTTCCGGGGTGGAGCACCGGAGGGGGCGGCGCCGGCAGATCGGGGATGATGTTGTACCAATGGGTCGGGATGTCCGACTCGTCGAGCAGGATCTTGGTCGGTACGGTCATCGACTACTCCTCCGCCTAGCCAACCTAGGCTCCGATCGCGGATACTGCCGGAAGGCCGAACGGTACACGCTTGCTCGCGCAGATGCCCACACCGCCCCCAACCTCGGTCCCGGACCGAGAACATGGCCACACGGAAGCGCCCCGCCACTCACACGAGGTTCCGCCTGCCACAATGAGCCCTGTTACCGCCTCAGGAAACCGTGAGCACCACCATGTCATCCGCCAATCGGCCGGCCCCGCCCGACCCGAAGGACTTCATCGGCTTCGAACGCCTTCTCGACCCCGAAGAACGCCTGCTCATGGACACGGTTCGCCGGTGGGTGGGCGACCGGGTGCTCCCGTCGATCGGCGACTGGTTCGATGCGGGAATCCTGCCCAGGGAACTTGCCACCGAGCTGGGCGGGCTGGGCCTGCTGGGGATGCACCTGGACGGCTACGGCTGCCCGGGCGCCTCCGCGGTCGAGTACGGGTTGGCCTGCCTAGAACTCGAGGCGGGCGCCTCGGGACTGCCCAGCAAGGGGTCGGTCCAGGCTTCTCTGGCGATGTTCCCTATCCGGGAGTACGGATCCGAGGATCAACGCCGGGAGTGGTTGCCACGCATGGCCTCGGGCGAGGTCCTGGGTTGTTTCGGCCTCACCGAGCCCGATTCCGGCTCCGATCCGGGCTCGATGCGCACCGCGGCGCGCCGCGACGGCCCTGACTGGATCATCAACGGCACCAAGACCTGGATCTCCAACGGGTCGGTAGCGGACGTGGCCATCATCTGGGCCCGGACCGACGATGGGGTACGGGGGTTCATCGTCCCCACCGATACTCCGGGCTTCACGGCCCGCGACATCCCGCGCAAGCTCTCGCTGCGGGCCTCCCACACCTCCGAGCTGGCCCTCGACGATGTCCGGCTCCCCCGCGAGGCGGTCCTGCCCGGGGTGTCCTCTCTGCGCGGTCCGCTGTCCTGCCTGACCGAAGCTCGCTACGGCATCGTCTGGGGGTCGATCGGCGCCGCCCGCGCCTGCTACGAGGCGGCCCTCGACTACTCCACCACCAGGGAACAGTTCGGCCGCCCGATCGGCGCCTTCCAGCTGATCCAGCGCAAGCTGGTGGAGATGATGGTCTCCGTCAACCGGGGACTGCTGCTCGCCCACCACATCGGCCGCATGAAGGATCGGGGCCTGGCCAGGCCCGAGCACGTCTCGCTCGGCAAGTTCGACAACGTCCGGGTGGCGCTGGATGTCGCCCGGACCGCCCGCTCCGTGCTGGGAGCGAACGGCATCACCCTCGACTATCCGGTCATGCGCCACATGAACAACCTGGAGTCGGTAATCACATACGAAGGCACCGACGAGATCCACACCCTGATCCTCGGCCAGTCCCTAACCGGATTCCAGGCCTTCAATTAGGAGGGTCGCGCACCCTCGATGACCATCCTCATCGGCCTCCTCGCTCCGCTGTCCATCGGCCTGGCCGATCACATCGGAACCAACGTGGGCCGGCGCGGGCGGCTCCTCGCCACGGTGCTCTCGATCTACGTCTTCACCCTGCTGTCGACCCTGCTCCTGGCGGTCTGGCGGGGCGGCGACCCCTCCGGATACGACCTGGTGCTCGGCGCTTGCTCCGGAGTGTCTTCGGGAATGGGCCTCATCCAGCTCTACCGCGGCTACACGACCCGGGGCACGGGGATAGTGGGACCGGTGGCCGCGGTCACCGGAGCGGTGGTCCCGATCGGGGCGGACACCATAGTTTCGGGGCTCCCCTCGATGGTGGTCGGCTCGGGACTGGCAGTGGGACTGATCGCCGTTTGGCTGATCGGCACCAAGGACCTTGATGTAGAGCGGGACCGCGTCGCCATGAAGCACGGCCTGACCTCCGGGGTCATGTTCGGCATCACCGCCACATTGCTGGGCTTGACCGGCGATGGCGCCGGGATCTGGCCGGTGGTGCCGGGGCGGGTGGTCGCCGTGGCGTTCATCCTGCTGCTGATCCTCATCCGTGGAGAAGCGATACGGCCGCACCCGGGCACAATCTCTCGAACCGCCATGGTGGGCATGCTGGGCGGGATCGGGCTCGGGACTTTCACGCTCGCCGCCCAGGTCAACCTGGCCGTGGCAGGCCTCTTCTTCCAGATGGCCTACGGTGTCACGGTCCTCTTCCAGGTCCTCTTCTCCGGAGAACACACCACCCGCATGCAGCAAGTCGGGTTCGGGGTGGCGGTCGTCGCGCTGGCGTTGATCATCCTGGGTTAGTGGTCTGTGTGCGCAACGACCACCGGTTGCCGGGTGCCGCCGTGAGACTTCGCACCCAGCCGCCCAAGTAGACTGCGGGAAGCCCGGGGGGTGTAGCTCAGTCGGCAGAGCACCTGGTTTGCAACCAGGAGGTCGTCGGTTCGAATCCGATCACCTCCACCGGTCGCCGGGCTGGGGACTCCGAGGTCATCCGCATACGAGGGAGACAGGGCATGCAACGGGCAGTTGTCGTCGACGCAGTGAGAACACCCACGGGCAAGCGGAACGGCCGCCTGCAGGGCTACCACCCGGTCGACCTGGCCGCCATCCCGTTGCGAGCCCTGGTGGAGCGCAACCAACTCGACCCGGCCCTGGTGGATGACGTGATCATGGGATGCGTGACGCAGACCGGGGAGCAGAGCTTCAACGTGGGCCGGAATGCGGCGCTGGCAGCCGGCTTCCCCGAGGACGTGGTCGGCACGACCGTGGACCGCCAGTGCGGCTCGGCGCAGCAGGCCTCCCACTTCGCCGCTCAGGGAGTGATGGCCGGCGCCTACGACGTTGCCATCGCGGCCGGCGTGGAGTCGATGAGCCGGGTGCCCATGGGGATCACGGCCCACCAAGGACCCGGGCGGCCGTTCGGGCCCCGCATGGAAGAACGTTACGCCAACAGCCTGGTGCCCCAGGGGATCTCGGCCGAACTCATCGCCGAGAAGTGGGGCCTGTCGCGGGAGCACCTCGACCGGATCGCCTACCACTCCCACATGAGAGCCGCGAGGGCCACGGACGAAGGCCGATTCGCCCGCGAGATCGTCCCGGTCGATACCCGGGCGAACGGCGCCAAAAAGACGGTGACCACCGACGAGGGCATCCGTCCGGACACCTCCCCGGAGATCCTGGCCGGGCTTCCACCGGTCTTCAAAGCGGATGGCGTGGTCACCGCCGGCAACTCATCCCAGATCTCGGACGGCGCGGCGGCTGTGCTGATCATGTCGGAGGACAAGGCCGTTGAGCTCGGGCTGGAACCCAAGGTCTACTTCCGGCAATTCGCAATGGCGGGCGTGGACCCGGTCAGCATGCTCACCGGACCGATCCCGGCCACCGCCCGCGCCCTGGAGCGGGCCGGATTGAGCATCGACGACATCGACCTGTTCGAGGTGAACGAGGCCTTCGCCTCCGTGGTCGGGATCTGGCTGGCCGAGAACGGCGGGTCCGACCCGGACGCCCTATGGGAGCGGACCAACGTGAACGGCGGGGCGATCTCCACGGGCCACCCGCTGGGCGGAACGGGCGCCAAGCTGACCGCCACGCTGGTCCACGAGATGGAGCGCCGGCAGGCTCGCTACGGACTCCAGACGATGTGCGAGGGTGGGGGCATGGCCAACGCCATGATTCTCGAGCGGGCCGCGTAGAACGCTGCCGAAGAATCCCGGGATGGCACCGCAAGCCCCGGCAAGACCTCCACCGCCACCGGCCACTGACGGATGACGCTTCTCAACATCATCATCGCTGTGGCGATCGGGGCCGCCATCTGGACCGCCTCGATGGCGGTGATCCGGGCGGTGGCCAATCCCCCACCGGATGTCGATCCAGACGACGTGGTGGAAACCCGCCGGCGTTTCCGGTGCAGCCTCTGCGGCACCGAGGTGACGATGACGGTCACCAACACCACCGCCTCAAACCCGCCGCGTCATTGCCGCGAGGAGATGGACGAGGTCCCGGTCACCTGAGCCCGCCTGGACGGGCAGCTCACCGAGTCACCCCGGTTATCCCCAGCTGTGGATAACTCCGGGGAGAACTACAGGGATGTAACTAGCCGTCTCCCAGCGGGGATGGCGGGCGCGGCACAGGGGAGCCCGGGAAGACCGGAGCAGCCCGGGCTTCAGTGATAGTTGGTGGTCATCAGGAAGCCGCCGCCCATGGAAGCGAGCCCGACCAGCAACAACCACGAAGGCGCGTCAAGCACGTACCGGGTCACAACCAGCAGGACCCCGAGACCCATGAGACCGAACATCACGGCCACGTAGAGCTTCGATGATTCCTTGGCCTTCTTCCCGCGGCTCGCCGCGCTCTTGGGCGGTGTCGGACGACCCGCCGTCTTGGACTTACGACGTCCCTTGGATTGCGGCATGCAGACCAGGCTACCACCGCCCGTTACGAGCAGGCCCAGCCGGGTCCCGGTGGCGGCAGTTCCATGCGGCGGTTCGGTAGGCTTGGCGGGCGATGCGAGTGCTGGTTCTGGACAATTACGACAGCTTCACCTTCAATCTGGTCCAGTACCTGGGCGAACTCGGCGCCGAGCCGACCGTGATCCGCAATGACGAGATGGATGCGCCCGACGCCGCCCGGTTCGAACCGGAACGGCTGGTCATCTCACCGGGGCCCGGACGCCCCGAGAACGCCGGCTATACGGAGTCGTACATCGGGCACTTCGCCGGCCTGGTGCCCATCCTCGGCGTCTGCCTCGGCCATGAGGCCATCGTCACCAAATTCGGCGGCGCCATCGACCTCGCCCCCCGGATCATGCACGGCAAGACCTCTTCGATCCGCCATGACGGCAAGGACATCTTCTCCGGTCTGAAGAACCCCTTCGTCGCCACGAGATACCACTCGCTGGCCGCCAGCGCATTGCCCGACGTGCTCGAGCCGTGCGCCTGGAGCGAGGACGACGTCATCCAGGGAGTCAGGCACCGGGAGCTTCCCATCCACGGCGTGCAGTTCCATCCCGAGAGCGTGCTGACCGACGAGGGAATGGCCCTCCTCGACAACTTCCTGACCGGCCGGTCCTAGTTGCTAGTTGCTAGTTGCTAGTTATCTGCGATAGGTTATCTCAGATTAGATCGTTCCAGTGTCCGTGGGCTGTCCGAGCTACCCATCGCGCCGAGGCGAGGCGAACCTCGCAAAACAGCAGGTAGGGGAACTGTGGCAGTCGTTACTGATACTCAACCGATTGATTAATGACTAGAAACTAACCACTACTAAAGAACAGCCAACGACCACAACCCCTTGGGACTGATCATCTAGTCCCCGGGGCCCGGGTCGGGCACGATCAGTGGTTGTGCTCGTCGTGGTGAAGGTCGATGGGATCGGACTCCAGATGGATGGAGCGTTCGTGGGAGTGGTGCCGATCCGTCTCATCGTGATGAGGGTCATCGAGGAACAGGTGGGTGCCCTCCACGTTCATCAGCCCCAAGCCGTAGGCGGCCGTCAACTGCGATGCCGTGAGAACCTCGCCGGGCGGACCGGCGGTGACCACGCGGCCTGCCAAGAGAACGACGTAGTGCGCATCCCAAGCCTCGGCCAGGTCATGGGTGGTGACGATGACCGTGCAGCCGTGAGCGTTCTCCGAGCGGATAGTGTCCCGAACCGCCTGGATGGACACCACGTCGAGGCCGGTCGCCGGCTCGTCCAGCAGCAGGATGTCATGGTCCTGCGCCAACCCCTGGGCCAGCAGTACCCGGTGGCGTTCCCCGCCCGAGAGCCGGGAGAGATGCCGCCTGGCGAGGTGGGTGATGTTGGTCCGCTCCATCGCCTCGTCGACCATCCTGCGGTCCTCCTTGGTGAGAAGGCGCAGGGGCCTGCGGCCGGCGTAGCGGCCCATGCTCACCACCTCCCGAACGGTGACCGGCAGCGTGGGATTGACCTTGGTCTCCTGGAGCACGTAGGAAGTGCGGTAGGTCCGTCCGTTCCTGGACCCCACGGTGACGCTGCCTGACGCCGGTTGGACCAATCCGGCAATCGCGTTGAGCAGCGTCGACTTGCCTGCGCCGTTGGGGCCGATCAGCGCCGTGATAGATCCGGCCGGGATGTCAACGCTGGACTCCTCGACGACCGTCTTGGAGCCATAGCGGAACACCGCGTCCCGTACTGTCACGGCCGGTCCGTTAGCCCCCTTCGCGCCCCGGCTCGGGGCCTCGGCTGATGCCACGGCCGCCCCCTGTTCGCCTACGATCCCGAACTGTCGTCCTCGGAGTCCACCGCCGGGGCAGTGTAGTCGCCGAGTACCACCAGCACCGTCTCGCCTCGCAGGAAGACCTCGCCCGGGGCGGGTGCCTGGCGGGCGATCCTCCCTTCCAGATCGGGCGTGTCGACCACGGCCCTGGAGGCGGCAACCTCCAGTGTGAGACCCAACCCGGCCAGGGTCGCTTCCGCCTCCTCGGGCGTGGCGCCGGTGAGGTCGGGAACCTCGACCAGGTCCGGTCCCGTGGACTCGTAGACGGTGACCATCTCGCCCACCCGCAGTTCCGTACCTCCCGGCGGATCGGTACGGATCACCACACCCACCTCATGGCTCGGGCTGGGCTCCTGGATGACCTGCACCTGCATTCCGGCCTCTCCGAGCAGGACGATCACATCGGCAACCGATTGGCCGGCCAGTTCCTCGAGTGTGAACAGCTCCGGACCCTCGGAAATCACCAGTTGAACACTCCATCCGGGGTTCACATCCGCTCCGGGGGCAGGATCCTGGCGGGCCACCATTCCCGCCGGCACCTCGTTGTTGCGGGCCAGAGTGGTCGAGACCTCCAGACCCAGCCCCTCGAGCATCCCCTCCGCTCGATCGCGGCTCAGTCCGATCACCCGGGGCATTTCGATAGGCTCCGGACCCGCCGAGATCACCAGGTCCACAACCGACCCGACCTGGGCTCTGGCCTCGCCCTCCGGATCCTGGCTGATGACCAAACCCACCCCGATCGTGTCGTGACGGGCGGTACGGACCGTATAGGCAAACCCCTGCCCCTCGAGTTGCCCGATGGCGCGCTCCCTGGTCGATCCGACCACGGTGGGAACCTGGAGTAGGGCCGGCCCGTCGGAGACGACCATGTTGACGGGTGACTCCTCCTCGGCCACCGTTCCCTCCGCCGGCTCGGTCCGGATCACCGAGTCCTCCGGAGCCTCGCTCGGCTCCCTGCTCGTCGTGACCAGGAACCCCGCCTCCTGGAGGACGATGCGCGCCTCCTCCTCGGATAGGCCCGTCACGTCGGGTATTGCAATGGTCACAACCGGCACGGTGGTGGACGGCGCCGGATCACTCGAAAGGCTGTTGAGCAGGAGGTATGCGCCGAGCACCACTCCGGCAGCCAGGAGAACAGCAGTGAGGATGAAGGGAAGCTGGGAGGGCTGGCGGGGCTGGCCTCGTCGACGACGGTAGGCATCGTCGTCTC
>VXRE01000018.1 GCA_009838635.1 Acidimicrobiia bacterium
CTCCCGCTCAGGGCCCTCCCCCGCCACCACCTGTCCTGCCTCGAGCGTGGTCGGCCATGCCGGCCGGCTGCCGGGCGATCGGCCTTCGCTCCTCGAAGCTCGTCTGACCCCTTGGCCGGCAAACCGATCGGTCGGTAGCTGTTCACCGGCGCGGGTGATTAGCGCCAACCAAGGTATACCGGGGTTGTGACAGATCCGGCCCATCCCGGGGAGAACGCTAGAAACCGGGCCAGGACCGGTGGGCAATGGCGTCGGAGGATCTCCTCGTCACCCGTTACCCGACTAGCCGGATCCGGCGGCCGCGCGCGCGGGTCAGGCCAACTCTGCGGTCGTGAACACCACGTGGAACGGCACGCAGTAGATCACCAGGGTCACCTGCTCGGGTATCACGTAGTCGGCCGGCACCTCGTAATTCTGCGAACCGATATTCCCCTTGAGGGGGCCCAGATCCACGTAGCCGGCCTCCCGGAGATGATCACGACCCGCCAATCCATGGACCGGAGTCAGGAGGACATGGAGTTGGGGACCATTGGTCACCTCGATGTCCTCGAGACGGATGATCCTCGACCCGTCCTCGAGCTCGTACAGGACGACCTGGCCGGATCCCTTGTGGAACGAGTCGGCATCCATCAGGTTCCCCGAGAGCAGGGCCACCGGGCCGGCGGGCGCGGGCGGCAAGGTCGTGGTCGGCTCGGGCGGCAGGGTCGTGGTCGGCTCGTCCTCTGTCGCCGCCGTGGTCGCCGGCGCATCGCCATCAGGGGCCGCGGTCGTAGCCGTCGAGGTGGTGCTCGCCACCGCGGACGTCGCGGTCGTGGGCATCTCGGGCATCTCTTCGTCGGCCGGTGTATCTGTCGATGCGGCATCGAGCATGATCGCCTCCACCTCCTCGGCGGTCATGTCGTCTGGGACGACCGCCATGGCGGCGAGGGGGAAGGGTTCGTCCACCACCCGGTCGATGAAGAGCGGCGATCCTAGCCACCAGGCCAGGCCGATTGCCGGTAGGGCGACGATGACCGCCGCCACCTGGATGGAACGTCGCTTGTAGAACGGAGTGCGGTTGCTGCTCAAGCCGGCCTCCCCTGTTTGCCTCTCCATAGATGACAACGCCGGGCCCGCTCAGTTTGTTCCCCAACGAGGATCGCCATCCGAGGTGCTGTACCCTGACCCTCCTATGGGAGACAGGATTGTCGCAGTCTACGGCTCCTCGCGGGCTCTCCCCGGTGACGGTGTCTACGAGGAGGGCGTCGAGTTGGGCCGCCGGCTGGTAGAGGCCGGGTTCGGGGTCACCAACGGCGGCTACTCGGGGCTGATGGAGGCTGTGTCGAAGGGCGCGGCGATCGCGGGCGGACGGGTCGTCGGCGTGACCGCCCCGGTGCTCTTCCCGCACCGGCCCGGCGGGAACGGGTTCCTGACCGAGGAAATACAGGCCGCCGGGTTGCTCGACCGGATCAGGACCATGTCCGAGCTTGCCAGCGCCTACATCGTGATGCCGGGAAGTATCGGAACCCTCACCGAGTTGATGATCGCCTGGAACGACGCCTACCTGGCCGCCGCGCGCAGTGCGGAACCGATGCCGATCCTCGCCTTCGGGAGCGCCTGGAGCGAGATCGTCGATCGGCTGACCGGAGAGCTACGGACCACCGGCGGCCTGGTCACCATGGTGGACAGCCCCGCCGAGGCGGTCGAGGTACTGCGGCGCCGGCTCGGAGACGGCGCGCCATAGCTCTCGACCGTGCAGAGACGGCCGGTGGCCCCGATAAGATGACGCATACCTCGATGACCCGACCTGCTCCCCGGTACCTGCCCGAATGAGGGATTCTCCTGTCGAACAGGCAGCCGGTGGCGTGGTGTGGCGCGAGGGACCGGAAGGGATCGAGGTTCTCCTGGTCCACCGGCCAGGATACGACGACTGGACGTTTCCCAAGGGCAAGCTGGAGTCCGGCGAGTGCCTGGTGGAGTGCGCCAGGCGTGAGGTTCAGGAAGAGACCGGAGTGCGCCCCCTGATCGGGCGCTACCTGGGTCACATCTCCTACACCAAGCAGGAGAGCCTCCTGAAGGTGGTTCACTACTGGGCGATGCAGGCCGGTGAGGTCGACTTCGTACCCTCCTCCGAGGTGGACCGGGTCCGGTGGGTCCACGAAGCATCGCTGGCCGATCACATGTCGTACCCCACCGAGCGCAGTCTGGGCGAGGGCCTGACGGACGGCTGGCGAGACCCGGCCGACCGTATCCTGCTGGTCCGCCATGCCGATGCCGGCAAGCGAGACCGGGGGCCGCGCCCCGACAGCGCCCGGCCTCTTTCGGAACGGGGCCGCGCCGAGGCGACCGGCCTGATCCAAGGACTGGAGGGATTCCCGATCGACGCCGTACTCACCAGCTATGCGGCGCGTTGCCGCCAGACGGTCACTCCCGTGGCCACCGCCCGCAAGCGCGTCCCCCAGCTGGCGATCGAACTCTGGGAGGAGTCCGGGCCCGCCGAGGTATTGGAACTGCTGGGCGACCGGCCTGAGGGGACCAACCTGCTCTGCTCGCATCGCCCGATAGTGGGAACGATCCTGCGGACGCTCATGGGCGCGGACCAGGCTCTCGTCCTCGAAAAGGGCTCGACCTGGGTATTGGACTTCGCGAACGGCGAGTTGGTCAGCGCCAACTACCTGTCCCCACGCCGCTAGGCCGGAACGCGCGAAAACCGGGTGCTCTGCACCGGGCCCCTCCCCCGCCACCACCCATCCTGTCGGAGGGTGGCGGGCCGCGCCCGGCCGGCGGCCGGGAACCGGGTCCTCGCTCCACGAGTTTCGTGTTCCCTCGGCCGGCCGTTCCGATCGGTCTCATCTAATCGGCCGGTATTGGTGCTTGGCGATAGGCAACATATATCGGGGGTGTGACACACTCTGCCCGCCCACTCCCGGGCCGGACCTGCCAGGCCTCCTGGCAGGACCATCGCCCGGGTTGTCACCGTGCTGGGCCGGTTGGCCTGGCAGGGGAATATGCTGGGCCATCGGATGGGTACTGGTCGCTCAGCTGGGAACGAATCGGCACGCTTGCCGACACTTCGCACCAGCCGCATCGCGTGGCTCGGAGTCCTGGTTGCAGGGTCGTTGCTGGTTGCGGGGTGCGGGGCCGCCGACAATGGACCCGGCGTTCCGGCCGAACCGCCGGCCACCACGGCCGAACCTGCCGCAAACGAAGGTCCTAATACGGCCCCGGCGTCCACACAGCCGACCACCGCGACCAGCGCGGCGTCGGCTGCTGAGCCCTCCACAACCACGGCACAGGAGGGAGACGAGCCGGAGCAGGAGGTAACGGACGTGGTCGAGGTGGATCCGGAGGCCGGACCCGACCCGAAGCAGGGTCTGGACCCGGTGGTGGCCTACGCCATCGAGGCGTGGCCCACCGACTGGGCCAACCGCACCATCGACCTGTCGGAGCTGCTGCTGGGGATCGGCATGATCGATCCTCGGGATGCCATCCCGCCCATCGATGACCCCGTCTTCGAGTCCGTCGATGATGCCGTCGGATGGCTCGACAGCAGGGCGCCGGGGATGCTGGTCTCAATCGGCGGCGAGCCGCGCTTCTACGCCCTCAGCATCCTCCACCGCCACGAGATCGTGAACGACCGGATCGGGGGCATCCCGGTCGCGGTCACCTACTGCCCGCTATGCAACACCGCGCTGGCCTTCGACCGCCGGGTGGACGGGGAGGAGCTTCGCTTCGGGGTGTCGGGACTCCTGCGCAACTCCGACCTGGTCATGTGGGACGACGGGACCGTCTCGCTGTGGCAGCAGATCACCGGCGAAGCGATCGTGGGCGCCGCGGCGGGAACGGTCCTCACCCACATCCCGAGCGCCATCGTGTCGTTCGGGGACTTCGCCGCCGCCTATCCGGACGGACAATCCCTGTCCCGGGACACTGGATTCGGCATACCGTACGGTTTCAATCCCTACGAGGGATACTCGAGCCGAACGGCGCCCTATCCCTTCTTCACCGGAGAGGTAGATCCCCGCTATGGAGCCCTGGAACGGGTGGTGGGGGTGGCCATCGGCGGCGCCGCCACGGCCTATCCGTTCCCGCTGATCGCTGAGGTCGGGGTGGTCAATGACTCCGTAGGAGGGGTTCCGGTAGCGGTGTTCTGGGGTGGCGACACCGCCGATGCGCTCGATAGCGGGGTGGTGCGCGAGGGTCGGGCGATCGGGACGGGCATCGCCTACCTGCGCCAGGTGGATGGGCGCCCGCTGACATTCGTCAAGGAAGGCGAGGTGTTCCGGGACCAGGAAACCTCGTCGACATGGACCCTGCTGGGCGAGGCGGTCAGCGGACCTCTGGCAGGAACCCGGCTGGAGATCGCCGTCCACCGGAACGACTTCTGGTTCGCGTGGGGCGCCTTCTTCCCGGAGGGGGACGTCTACGAAGGATCACCGGGTGCGGGCTAGGTCCTGAAGCCACGCAGATGGTGTCGGCGCCGCGGGCGCGGTGCCTCCGGAGGAACGCCGGAGGTGACGGTTAGGTGAGTGGTGGCTATATGAGGTCCTGCTCGCGGATCCCGAACGACGGGTGGCGGAGCCGGCAGAGGGCCAGCTTCTCCAGCTGACGGATCCGTTCCCTGGTGAGGTTGAACTCCTCGCCGATCTCCTCCAGCGTCCTCGGAACGCCGTCCAGGAACCCGTACCTGAGCGAGAGTATCCGGCCCTCCCGGTAAGGAAGCCGGTCGATCGAGCGGCGCAGGCAGTCGGACACGTCCAGCTCCACGGTGACCTGCACCGGATCATCGGCATCCTGGTCCTCGATGAAGTCACCGAGCTGGGCGCCGTCCTCACCGACCGGTTTCTCGAGCGAGGCGGCATCCGAGACGCTCAGAGCCAGCTCCACCTTGTCGAGGGTGACGCCGGCCTCCTCGGCGATCTCGGCCGGCTTCGGATCGCGGCCCAACTCGGCCTTGAGGCTGGCCTGCGCAGCCCGGACCGCCGCCAACGTATCGTGGAGGTGGACGGGGATGCGCACCGTACGGGACTTGTCGGCGATGGCGCGGGTGATCGCCTGGCGGATCCACCAGGTGGCATAGGTGGAGAACTTGAATCCCTTGCGCCAGTCGAACTTCTCGACTGCCCGGATCAGACCCAGGTTTCCCTCCTGGATCAGATCGAGGAAGTCGATCCCGGAGGTGTTGGCATACCTCCGGGCGTTGGCGACCACCAGCCGGAGGTTGGCGGTGAGGAACTCGTCCTTGGCCCGGCGACCGCGGTCCCGCTTGCGCTTGAGCCTGAGCCGGTCCTTCTGGAGCTTCTTCCGGTCGTCCCTGAGCCTGCTCCAGGACCTCTCGAGCTTGTGCCGCTCCTCCTCCGGAAGCTTCATCTCCCGGTTACGGAGCCGGCGCTCCCTGGCCCTTAGCCTGTCCTCCCTCTCTTCGAGATCGCCGTCCTCCAAGGCTGCACCGGCCTTCAGCCCCTCCTCGATGGCCTGGGCCAGCTCGACCTCCTTCTCGGCGTTGAGCAACTCGTACTCGCCTATGGCGGCCAGGTACTGGCTCACGAGGTCGGTAGTGAGCCGACCCTTCTCGTCGGTCAGCTTGTTGGTGTTCCTATCCCGCTCCCGCTTTGTTACCGAGCCTGCGGGTGCCACCGGTTTCTGCCGGGTCGGGTTTGCGACAGCCATGCGGTTCCCTCCACTCATCGCCCGCCGGCCGTTCCGGCGATTAACCCCTTGCGTTACTACCGGCCCCGGGGCCGGTCACACCGAGACTACTCAACTCCTGCCTGCCGCGTGTCCAGCGCGTGAAGCCGACCCCCCGCCGGTCCCTCAACACCGAACACGTTCATGCTACGCGCACCGGCGAGGTAACGAGGACGCTGATCGGTCGGACCCTCGCGGCAAGCGATGCCCGTGCGCCGACATACTCCACAACGCCTTTCCGGCCGCGTTTCTTCCGTCTTTTCGGATTAGCGATGCCTCTCAACGCCCGGAGCCGCCCCGGACGGCAAGCACACGCACCTACGTAACATGGTGCTGACGACCCCAGGGGGATTTCATGCGCCGATACCGTGACCTGCCATGGCGCTGCTGAGAGACCTGCCGCTCGAGGGGTTGTCCCCTTACCTGATCCAGCACCGGGACAACCCGGTCGACTGGCACCCATGGGGAGAGGAGGCCTTCGAGGCCGCCAAGACCGCGGACCGCCCGATCCTGCTCTCGGTCGGATACTCGACCTGCCATTGGTGCCACGTCATGGAGCGGGAGTCCTTCCACGACCACGCAACGGCCGATTTCATGAACCGGCATTTCGTATCGGTCAAGGTTGACCGCGAGGAACGACCCGACGTGGACTCCATCTACATGGACGCGGTCCACACCATGACCGGCCGGGGCGGCTGGCCCATGACCGTGTTCCTGACGCCCGGTGGCCGCCCGTTCTTCGCCGGGACGTACTTCCCCGATGTGGACCGCCACGGCATGCCGAGCTTCCGCCGCGTGCTGGAGGCGATCGAGCACGCCTGGCGGAGCAGACGCGAAGACGTGCGGGAACAGGCGGACCAGCTGACCGGGGCGATCGGCCTCGCCCTCCCACCCGCCGAGGGCCTACCCGGCCGAGCCCGGGTGAGCGCCGCCTACGAGACCCTCTCCCGGCAGTTCGACTTGCAACACGGCGGATTCGGCGGCGCCCCCAAGTTCCCCCAGGCGCCGATCCTGGAGTTCCTGGCCAGGATCAGCGGCCTCGCCACGGCGACCAAGGCCAAGCCGATGCTCACCACCACGCTGACCCGCATGGCGCGGGGCGGCATTCGGGATCACCTGGGCGGCGGGTTCGCCCGCTACTCCGTGGATCGGGTCTGGCTGGTGCCCCACTTCGAGAAGATGCTCTACGACAACGCCGACCTGGCCCGCCTGTACGTGCGTGCGTGGCAGATCACCGGTGCCCCGTTCTACCGGGAGGTGGCGGTCGACACCCTCGGGTACATGTTGCGCGACCTCGCCCATCCCGGGGGCGGGTTCTTCGCGGCGGAGGATGCCGACTCCGAGGGGGTGGAGGGCAAGTTCTATGTATTTGATCACGAGGAGTTCCACGAAGTGGTCGGGCCGGACGACGGGCCCGTGGCCGCCGCCTACTTCGGGGTATCCCGGGGCGGGAACTTCGAAGGCGCCAACATCCTCTACGAGGCCGTCACCGCGTCGGAATTGGCCACGCGGTTCGGCGCCCGGGTCGAGGAGATCGAGGGCGCGATCGGGCGAGCCAAGGAGAGCCTCCTGGCTCGCCGGAGCACGAGGGTCCGGCCCGGCCTGGACCACAAGATCATCACCGTGTGGAACGGCTTCGCGCTCCGGGCGCTGGCGGTGGCGGGCGCGGCCCTGGGGACGGAGGCCTACCTGGAGGCGGCGCGGGCGAACGCCCGGTTCGTCCTAGGCGAGATGCGCCGCCCGGACGGGCGCCTGGCGCGGGTCTGGAGCAACGGCCTGGCCCCGATCCCGGGATTCCTGGAAGACCACGCGGCGTACGCCCTCGGGCTGCTGGAGCTCTACCAGGCCACCGGCGAGGTCGAATGGTTCGTGGCCGCCCGGGAGCTGGTCGACCTGCTGGAGGAGCACTTCGGCGGCCCGACCGGGGTGGTGTTCGCCAGCGCCGCCGACGCCTCCCAGCTGGTGGTAAGGCCGTCCGACCAGCAGGACAACCCGAGCGCCTCCGGCGCATCGCTGGCGGCGGAGTGCTACCTACTGCTCGGTCATCTCACCGGGGACCACACGTATCACGAGCGCTTCGAGCAGATCGTCCGGGCGGGGGACCGGCTCCTCGAGGCGGCCCCTTCCGCGGCCGGTCACCTCCTGGCGGCCCTGGCCGCGTCCCAGATGGGCATACGGGAGGTGGCCGTGACCGGGCCTCGCGCCCTGGAGTGGGCCGGGCGGCTCGCCGGAACCTACCGGCCCGATCTGGTGCTGGCGCCGTCCCCGGGTCCTGCTGATGAGGTTCCCGTGGTGGCCGGGCGCTACCGGGAGGGCGAGACCCTCGGCTACGTCTGCGAGCTGGGCGCGTGCCGGATGCCGGTCGCCTCTTATGACGAGCTGGAGGACCAGGTCGCGAGCAAGGGCTACGATCGACCCTCGTGATACACGAGAACGCCCTCGATGCCATCGGCTCGACGCCCCTGGTTCGGCTGGCCCGACTCCATCCACCCGGGAACCTGGTGGCCAAGCTGGACTACCTGAACCCGGCCGGATCGGTCAAGGAGCGGATCGCGGTCAACATGATCGACCACGCCGAGCGGCAAGGATTGCTTGGTCCGGGAGGGACGATCATCGAGCCCACCTCGGGCAATACGGGGGCCGGCTTGGCCATGGTCGGAGCGGTCCGGGGTTACCGGGTGATTTGCACGGTCCCCGACAAGGTCGCGGCCGAGAAGATCCGCCTGCTCGAGGCCTACGGGGCGGAGGTCATCGTCACCCCTACGAACCTGCTGCCGGAGGACGAGGACTCCTACTACGGCGTCGCCCGCCGACTGACGGAGGAGATCGACGGGGCCTTCAGTCCCGACCAGTACTCCAACCCCTTCAACCCGGAGGCCCACTACCTGACGACCGGACCGGAGCTGTGGGAGCAGACCGGCGGAGAGATCGACGTGTTCGTGGCCGGGGTGGGCACCGGCGGGACGATCTCGGGAACGGGACGGTACTTGCGGGAGCGCAAGCCGTCGGTGGAGCTGGTGGGGGCCGATCCGGAGGGATCGATATACACGGCGCCCCGCGAGGAGGACATCCACCAGTACCGGGTGGAGGGCGTCGGGGAGGATTTCTGGCCCGAGACCCTGGACCAGGACATCGTCGACCGGTACATCATGGTCGACGACCAGCAGTCGTTCGACATGGCGCGGCGGGTGGCCGAGTGCGAAGGGGTGTTGATCGGCGGCTCCGGGGGCATGGCCGTACACGCGGCCCTCGAGGTGGCAGAGGAGGACACCGAACGCCTGGTGGTGGTCCTGTTGCCCGACTCGGGGCGGGGCTACCTGTCGAAGATCTGGGACGAGGAGTGGCTGGCCGAGCACGGCCTCGAGTGAGCAGCTCGGCAATTGCCGCTCCGGAGTAGAAAAGAGGCCGGGGCCCCGATCATGGGGCCCCGGCCTACGTTCGAGAATCCAGAATGCCTACCCGTTCTTCATCGTGAGATCCTTAGCCTCACTCGATGCCGCATGAGGACCGGCATGCGGACGGGAAAGCCCGGTGGTCCGAGTTGGAGTCGCCACCGGACCGGCGGTCACGCCCAAGGCGCGGCCACCGGAAGCGACCCGTGGCCGCTAGCGCTCGGCCACCTCCAGGGTCCTACAAGAACTGTCTAACAAGTCGGATCACCTCCTTTCTCTGGTGCGCGCCAATATAGCGCCCGGTTGTCCTTCAGAGGTGCATCGAGAGCCAGGTTGTTGCGTGTGGAACCTTCGCGAGGACGCCGCGCTCGTGCTGTCCCGGTGCCGGCCCGGCGAACCTGAGGCTCAAAAACGTCACACACGGTGCGATGAACCTAAGGCTCAGAACGTCATATATGACGCCCTCTGCCTCAAGAACCGCCAGGCGCCAAAAGTCGCGAAAAACCGGCTGCGCCGCCGGGTCCCTCCCCCGCCACCACCCATCCTGTGGGAGCGTGGTCGGCCATGCCCGGCTGGATGCCGGGAGTCGGCCTTCGCTCCATAAGCCTTTGATGTTCCCTCGGGCCGGCCGTTCCGATCGGTTATCAACGCATCGGCCGGTATCGGTGCTTGGCGGCAGGCAATGTATGCCAGGGGTGTGACAGGTTCAACCCCCTTCCTCCAGTCCGCGAAAAACCCCTGGAGTCCAAGGACGCCTTGCTGCTAGTCACAACCTCCGGGTGGTATTGCCCGGGACGGGCAACCGGCGTCAGAGGGCGTCCGCCAGGGCGCCCCAGAGGTCGGCTACGGCGGAGCCCAGCCCTCCCAGCGCCCAGCGCAGGACCAGCGCCACGACCGCAACCCCGGCGGCGGCGAAGATCATCCGGAGCCGGTAGGTGATCGTCTCCTCGCTGTCCTCCAGGTAGGAAGGATTGGCGACCGGTGCCCGTGCCATGGCGCGCCGGCGCCCGAGCGACTGCCTGGCGGCCGAGATCAGCTTCGTCCCGGGCAACTCGGAGAGTTCGAGAGGTTCCCTCTCCGGATGTGTCGCGAGATCCGGCTCCTCCAACTTGACGATCTCGATGTCGTACAGGGTGTCCTCGTCCAGCCCGGCCTCGGGTTCGGGTGGCGGCGACAGCTTCCTGTGCTCATCCACCCGCCGCAAGGCTTCCTCCAGGAGGGGCATCGGCAGCTTCAGCGCTGCGGACACATCCACCAGCTCGTCGCTATCAGGGATTGCAGAGCCCTTTTCCCAGCCGACCACCACCTCGATCGGCCGGCCGGTTCGGGTGGCGATGTCCACCACGGACACATCCATCTCCTCGCGGCGCTTCGCGAACAGGCGGGCGAACGCCAGCCCTCCGTCCGGCCCCATCAGTGGGTCAGGATCTCGGGAAGGCTGTCGGGCTCAGGCCCCGCGGTCACGCGTAGCAGACCCAAGTCCTTGACGTTCCAGCACAGGGTCATGCCACCCGGGACCTGGAGCCGCAGGACCGGCTCCCCTTCGGCGCCGCCCGCGTGGACCTCGCCGAGCGCCATCGCGTCGGTGAGGGGAATGGAGGCGGAATAGGCGCCGTCGGCACTGAGAGCCGTTACGTGGGTGGCGGCGGTACGGGGACGAGCCGCCTCGATCAACGGGCGCACCGACACCACCACGCCCGCGGCGCTCTGATCCGGAGTTCCCATGTCGTGGAGGGTCTCCAGGTCGTAGCCCCGGGGACGATCGACCAAACCGCTTACCCGCAGCACAGGTGGTTCCACAGGTATTCCACCAGCCATGTTCCAACGGTAGCGCTACGAGGGTGCCTAACCGCGCCTTGAAACGATGACGGGAACCACCCGCCCGCCCCGGACCGGGATCGACCCGCGACCGCCTGGCGGGTCTCCGTAGCGTCGCAGCAACCCTTACAGTGGTCAGAGGTGTCCATCAACACAGCCCGAGCAACCGGAAGGTAACGGATGGCGAGAGGGTTAGCGGCCGGCGACCGTCAACGCCTCGACCATAGGCCGGTAAGGGTCGGGGTGTTCAGAACAGTCGCCGGTGTAGTGGCCGGTTCGCTACTTGTCGCCGCATGTACCACAGACCGGCCCTCGGGCCCGGACCGCGCCACCGCCGAGCCCGCGATCCACGCGGCCGTGGTACGCCAACTCGTGGAGTCCGACAACACATTCGGTCCGGACCATCGATTCACCGAAGTGCTGGTAGTGGACCACGTAGAAACCCACGCAGGAGACCCGACCCGGCAAGGCGAGCCGGGAGAGTCTTTCACCGAAGGCCGGCGTTCCGCGATCCGCGCCGCCGTCGAACACCTCGCACCGGTCAGGTTCATCAGTAACCGGAACGACTACATACGACAAGATGTTCTACAGCCCACCATTCCCGGGAGCGCCATCATCACCGTCGCACCCGTCGAGTTCGACGGCAAAGGAGCAACCGTCGGGGCGGGACTGTGGTGCGGAGGCACCTGCGGTCTGTGGCTCACGTACCGCGTCGTTGAAGAGCCCGGCGGTTGGACCGTTACCGGCACCGAAGGGCCCTGGGCGATCTCCTAGAGACAAGCCCGGCAACCGCCTCCCCGCCCAACCCTGTCTTCTTGGCGATTCGTCTCGGTCAGGGCGATCCCGAACCGCCACCGGATTGGATCCCTGGTCCCGACTAGGGAGCAGGTCGGCCCTTCGACGGCCGATGGTTGAGGCGGACGACCCGCCGCGACCATCCGCTGGAGGTTGGTGGCTACCAGATGCTCCACCCGCCGTCGACGACGAGATGGGTACTGTTCACGAACGCCGACTCCCACAACGCCCTGGCCTCCTCGGTGGGGTTGGGGTGCCAGGTGCTCAGGTCCAGTGTGGAGAAGGTCTCGGCGAGCGCATCACCGCTCCGGGCCACACTCAGTACGGTGCGCCGTGCCCCGCCAGGCCATGTGCGAGGGTGCTGCCTAAACCGCAACCCCCGCCGGTCACCAGCGCGGTCTTGCCGGTGAGGTCGAACATGTTGGGGTGAACATCCATCTTGGTGACCCCCTCCTTCATCTACGGTCAACCGTCCAGAATCGCGGTTGCTTCGATCTCCACCATCAGGTCGGGGTCGAGCAACTCGCTGGTGCCCACGAACGCGCTGGCCGGCTTTGGTTCCACATTCGCGAAGGCCTCACCATGGGCGCGACCTGCCTCGGCCCACCGGCTCATGTCCGTCAGGAACACCCGGGTCCGGACGATGTCATGCACCGACCCGCCCAGCTGCTCCACCGCGGAGACGATGATGTCCATGCAGCGCTTGGACTGCCCGTACATGTCGCCCGGGTGCAGGATCTGCCCTCCCGGACCGCTCGACGATGTACCGGCCACCTCGATGATGTTCCCCACCCGGACCGCTCTCGAGTAACCGACCTCGGACCATTTCCTGTTGGACGGTACCGACGCTCTCTCCATAGCTACCTTCCTTCGCCGGATGACTCCCGGAGTCTTGCAGTATCGGCCTCCGGATGCGGACCGGACCTCCCTTTGAGGCAACTCCGTGCGAGCAAGCCGAGGCAGGCGCTGACCCGTACGAGATGACCCTGCGACTCAGAACAGGGTCCGCGCCACCGAGACAACCCGGTAGTCACGCTCCACGATCGGGATCGCCCTCCACTTGTCAAAAGTGGTGCATGGATGCGAGATACCGAATCCCACGAGATCGCCCACGGCCAGCGGCGTCTCTTCCTCCAGGTCGATGAAGGCGTGCTGGTCATTGAGGGCCGCCGTCCGCATCGGTGGCGCCGCCTCGACCATCGCCTCTCCCTTCCTGCGAACCTTCTTGACGACCGGCAGCGTCCCGTCGAAGGAGATGTCGCGGCGGCCCACCCCTACGATCGCCCTGGCCGGTTCCGGCCTGGAAAGGACCGTCCCCCACACCTCGATGGCGGGGATCAGGTGCTCGGGATGGCCGGTCCTACCTGTCTCTCCCATAGGAGAAGTGCGATGCACCGAGCCGTCGTCGTGGGTCAGGTAGCAGCCGCTGCGGATCACGACCCGGTAGGGCTGCCCCAGTTCCGCCGTGCAAAACCGTGCTACCACCCGGTCGAAATAGGAGCTGCCACCGGCGGTGAGGATCAGGTCAGGGCGGGGTTCGAACCACCCGCGCCGGGCAACCTCGCAGGCCAGATCCACCATGTGATCCAGGAACGCGTCGACCACCTGGAGGGCGCTGCGGTCACCCTGGGCTCCCAGGATGCCTTCGAACCCGGCGACTCCCGTCAGTGCAAGATGCGCGGACGAGGCCGCGGCGGCCGACACGGCCAAGCCCTCATCGATGGTCCTCACGCCCGCCCGTCCTCCGGGAACTCCCATCTCCACCAGGACCGGGAACCGCCGGTGGGGCTGCAACCGGCCGAGGACCTCGTCGAAGACGGCCACGCCGTAGAGCGAGTCGATGTAGCACATGACGTCGAAGCCGTCGTCCCGGGCTGCGGCCAGCCATTCGATCTCGCCGGGGGACACCACCTCATTGGCTATCAGCACCCTGGGAATGCCGCACTCCCGCATGACCTTGGCCTGCCAGGTGGTGGCGGCGGTGATCGCCCAGACCCCGTCGTCGATCTGCATCCGGAAGAGCTCGGGAGACATCGTGGTCTTGCCATGTGGAGCCAGGTCCACCCCGTTCCGCAGGCAGAACGAGCGCATGGTCCTGCGGTTGTGGTCGAGGGCCGAACGCAGGAGCACGGCAATCGGATAGGCGACATCGCTGTCGAAGATCGACCATCCGGCCCTGTCCCCGGCACGGAGCGGAAACCCCTTCGGCCGGACGGCGTCGGGATTGCTCGCGCCAGCAGGCTCGGTCAACTCATGCACGGAGGCTGACGGCCCGCGCCGAATGAACGAGCGCGGCGGTGCAGGGGTCGGCTCTTCGGCATAGAGGACGTCAGGCTCGACCGAAAGGGCACGGGCCACCCCACCCGCTGCAGCTGCCCGCCGGACAGATGGTGCGGGAATCCGGGGAGAACCTCGTCGGTGTGTCCCACCCGCTCGAGCCAGCCGATCATCTCGGTGTCGGTGGGCACGCTGCGCTCGATCGCCCGGACCGGTTGGCTCAACGACCGGTGGATACTCATGCGTGGATCGAGGGACCGCCGGGAACTCTGGAACACGATCTGGTTCCGCCTACGAAGCTCCCGCGGGTCGTTCGCGAGCCGGTCCCCAGCTCGCGCCCGTCGGATTTCACATCGCCCTCCTGGTGAATGAGGAGTCCACACAGTACCCGGACCAAGGTCGATTGTCCCGACCCCGACTCACCGACCGCGTCCCCGGCCGATCCCGCTTCGATGGACTGGTCGAGATCCTCGAGCGTCCACGGCAGGGCGCCGCGTCCTCGAACCTCCCGTAGATGAGGAGATTCCGCAGATCACGGGTTGGCGGGCTGCCCGTCATGTGTCGATGACATCCAACTCATCGGCCAGGATTACCTCGCCGTCGAAGTGCTTTCGACGTCGGATCTGGCCCGCGCCGCCGACTCCGCACCAGCCGGTCAGGCCCTCGATCACGGTACCGGGACCGGAATCGGCAGCATGCACGACGGGAGCCGGGCGCGGCAGGACGCCCCCTCGGTTCACGAAGACCTGCTGGCTCACCGGCGTCCCGACCCGCGCCGTCCAATCGTGGGCAAAGACCCCGTCCTCGCCGATCAGGTGAGCGCCTCGTCTGCCAAGGCGAAGAGGTCCCGTACCTGACAATCACCCATCCAGGCCTCCCATTCGGTCCCATCCGGCGGTTGTCCGGCCCTGCTGTTCATGTTGCCCTACACACCGACCCGCATCCGATCACGTCGACGTCCTCAAGGTCTGTGACAACCGAGAGGACACTTGAACACCTGCTGACACCGTTATCAATATGGGCACTAGGGAAGCAAGGAGGGGTTGCGGAGGCGGACGGGAATCGAACCCGCCGGGGCACTCTCGTACCCCCACTGGTTTTGAAGACCAGGGAGCCCACCAGGCGCTCGTTCGCCTCC
>VXRE01000122.1 GCA_009838635.1 Acidimicrobiia bacterium
TGGTGATAGGCAACGTATATCGGTGGTGTGACAGTTTCAACCCCCTTTCCCGCGGAACGCGAAAATATCGTGGGGTGCGACTACTCCGGGCGGGTTGGCGGCGCTGCCCTGCGGGCGCTCGGCGTCATCTCGGGCACTTCCGCCTCGACCTTCTCGCCCGGCCGTGATGTTCCCAGAGCCCAGTTCGCCACCATGGTCGCCAGGCTCCACACCCAGGCCGACCCCGCCGGAGCCGGTTAGCCCCCTTCCCCATCCTCCGAGGGTCCCGCCTGGTGGCGATCTCAGGACCGCCGCCTAGCGCTCGCCGACCTCCTCGACCATCAGAATCACCGCAGACCCCACAGCGCCCTGGGCGGCCAACCACCCATCACCAGAATTGTCAACCACCTCTGTGGGAAGGACAACTAGCAACTAGACAACCAGCTCGTCGAGACTCGCACGCAGTGCGTCGGCCAGGTCGGTCACCTGGCTCTCCGTCATCACGAAGGGCGGTGAGACCTGAACGGCGTTGCCGAACAGAATCCTGCTGAGAACCCCGTGCTTGCGCAGGGCGGCGTTCATCTGATCCGGTAGCTGCGGGTTGTCGGCGGTCGCCTCGGGCGCCAGCTGGACGGCTGCCAGAGCACCGACCCCGCACCTCACCTCGCTGACAAGGTCGTGGGAGGCCAGCGGGCCCAGCCCGGCCGCCAGTTGAGCCTCCAGCCGGCTCGCCTCCGCCAGCAGGTTCTCACGCTGGATTATGTCGAGGTTGGCGATGGCGGCCGCCGCCACGGTGGTGTGTCCCGTGTAGGTGTAGCCGTGCCGCCACAAGCCGGCGTCTCCCTCGAACCACGGCTCGGCCACGTGGGGCGCCGCGATCACCGCGCCCAGCGGAAGGTAGCCCGAGGTGATGCCCTTGGCGCACGTGACCAGGTCGGGCTGCAGGTTCCAGCGGTCGCTGGCGAACCACATTCCCGTGCGCCCGAAGCCGGTGATGACCTCGTCGGCGATGAACAGGATGCCGGTGTCGCGGCAGATGCCCCGCACCTTGTCGAGGTAGCCGGGCGGGGGAGCGAGGACGCCGCCCGCGCCGATGATCGGCTCGCAGATGAACGCTGCTATGCGTTCGGCGCCGATCCGTTCGATGGCGTCCAGCAGGGAGTCGTGCGAGTCCCACTCGACCAGGGCCGTATCGGTCAGCAGCTTGCCGTATCCGTCGTTGTTGGCGGAGATGCCGGCGATGCTGGTGCCGGCGGTGTGCATCCCGTGATAGGCCCGCGACCGGCTGAGCACGAAGGTCCGCTCGGACCGGCCCATGGCGGTGTGGTAGCGGCGGGCGAGCTTGACGGCGGTGTCGACAGAGTCGGAACCGCCGCTGGTCAGGAAGCTCACGCTGTCCGGAACCGGCGCGATCATCGAGAGTCGATCGGTCAGCTCGTTGACCGGTGGCGAGGTGAGGTCTCCGAAGGTCGAGTAGGTCTCCAGCGTGCGCATCTGGTCGGCGACCGCGGTGGCGATCTCGGAGCGCCCGTGCCCGATATTGCAATACCACAGGCTGGCGGCGGCATCCAGGTACCGCTTTCCGGAGTCGTCCCACACGTAGCACCCTTCGCCGCGCGCTATCACCAACTCGCTGCGCAGCACTGCCCGCATGTCCGCGAACGGATGCCAGAACTTGGTAGCCATGGGTACGCCCCCCGACGGTCGCTGCGGTCGATCATGCCCTGTAGCAGGGCCGCAGGGGATGATAGCGAGACTCATGCGTACCGCAGGGAACTAACCCGGGGGACCGGTGCGGGAACCATGGGAGGTTGCCCGAGATCGTGCCGCTGCTCCGAGAGGTTCGTGGAGGCGACCGGAAGTACCCCGGTGTCTCGCACCCGCTTATTAGCCTTGGACGGCCCTGCCCGATGGGTAGGGCGACGGCAGTCCTACGGCCCGGGAGGTGGAGGCGATGGCCAATCCGGCGGTGGTATTCGGAGGCCCGTCGCCCGAGCATGACATAAGCGTGCTCACCGGGCTGCAGGCCGCCCGGCTCCTGGATGAGGCGGGCGCGGACCCCGCGGTCCTCTACTGGTCGAAGACGGGTGGTTGGTACCTGGTGGCGGCGGACGGCGAGGCCGATGACTACGCGGCCGGGATCCCTCCGAAGGCACGGGAGTTACGCTTCGAGGCTCGCCCGCAGGCCGGATGGTTCCTGAAGCGGCGCCGCCTGGAGGTGGACACGGTACTGGTGTGCTGTCACGGCGGCCCGGGTGAGGACGGGACCCTGCAGGGCGCCATGGACCTGGCCGGCATCCGCTACTCGGGGCCGGATGCGGCGGGCTCCAACCTGCTGATGGACAAGCTGACCTTCGGGGCATTGATGGCAGCCTCGGGTTTCCCATGCCTGCCTCGGGTTCCGGTGGGTACCGGCCCTGCTCCCGACTTTCCTCCCCCCTATATCGTCAAGCCCCGCTTCGGCGGGTCGTCGATCGGCATCGAGGTGGTGAGCGACTACGAGACCGCGGTCGCGCTGCTCGGGTCGTCACCGCACCTGGACAGGGGAGCGGTGATCGAGCCGTACCTCGAAGGCGGGCGGGATCTCAACGTGGCGGTGCGGACCTACCCGCAGTTGGAGTTGTCCGCCATCGAAGCGCCGGTCAGCGAGCAGTTCTACGACTACCGCGAGAAGTACCTGTCGGGAGGAGGTATCGAGGGTTCGGCCCGGGAGCTGCCGGCGAGCCTTCCCGGCGAGGTCGAGGAACGGCTCCGGTCGATGGCCCGGCGGGTCACCGGGTTGACCGGGATCAGGTCGATGGCCCGGATCGACTTCCTGGAGAGGGAGGGCGAGCTGTGGATCAACGAGGTGAACACCATCCCCGGCAGCCTCTCCCTCTACCTGTGGGTGGACCCTCCCATCAGCCGCCGGCAACTGGTAGTCGACCTGGTGGCCGAACTGGAGGCCGCCGCCCCTCGCCGATTCTCGGTGGCCGGGGCTGATGGAACCGCCCTGCGGGGTGCGGCCGCCATCTCCAAGAAGCTCGGCTAGTTGCTAGTTGCTAGTTGCTAGTTGCTAGTTGCTAGTCATTGTTTGTATTAATCAAAATGCTAATATGTTCCCCACTTGCTGCTTGAGGAGAGTCCCTCGCCTCAGCGCTTTAGGTCACACGCGGGCTGCCTGTGGACATTAGAGCACTCTAATATAAGACTATCAATCACAGATAGCCAGTTACTAGCAACCAGAAACTACAAACTAGCAACTAAAGGTTTATTACCGGGCAGGTGAGGGTCCGGGTGATGCCGGCGATCGACTGGATCCGGGCCACCACCAGCCTCCCCAGCCCATCCACATCTTCCGCTCCGGCCCTGACCACGATGTCGTACGGTCCGGTCACGTCATCGGCCTGGGTCACTCCCTCGATCATGCGGACTTCTTCCACGACCTGCTTTGCCTTGCCGACTTCGGTCTGGATGAGGACGTATGCCTCGACCACTGCGCTCCTCTCGGTCTGGGGGAAGGAACTCTAGCGAGTCGGCGCCCGTCCGGATAGAGGGCTAGCGGCCGTCCGAGCCCATCCGTACCGAGTGGACGAATCGGAGACCGTCCGATTCCTCGAGGTCGAAGATGATCCGCTGGCCCTGCCGGAGCAGACGGAAGACGCTGCCCGCCAGAGATCCGGCCCTGAGATAGACCTCGCTCCGGTCGTGGTCCAGCACCACCACTCCGGAGCCGGTGTTCGGGTCGTAGAGCTTGACCACGCCTTGCATGGGCCGGCATTCTACCCGGCGGCGCCGGAGTGTCCGGAACGTGTGGAATGAGCCCTCCTTGCCGTATTCTTGGCCGGCATGGTGCCCACGCCCGACCAGCCCTCTCCAGGCGTACCCGCCAGGAGCCTCGCCTACCTGCACGCGGTCGACGTGGGCCGGGTCAAGTGGATCCGGGGCAAGCGGGCCGCGGCGCTCAAGAGTTCGGGCATTCGATCGGTCACCGATCTGCTCCTCCACGCACCGCGACGCCACATCGACCGGTCCCGCCGGCTGGCGATAGGCGAGTTGGCGGTCGGGGACGAAGCCACCGTCATCGGCAGGGTGGAGCGGGTGTCGGTGCGGCGTCCTCGCCCGCGGATGTCCATCGTGGAGGCCACCGTCTCCGATGGTCACGGGTCCATCAAGGCGGTGTGGTTCAACCAGCAGTACCAGGCCCGGCGCCTCGAGCGAGGGATCGAGGTAGCGCTCTCGGGCCGGATCGACCGCTACCGCGGCCGTTTGCAGATCAACTCGCCGGCGGTGGACGTGCTCGAATCCGGACCTGACAACCTGGCGGTGGGCCGGGTGGTTCCGGTCTACCGGACCATCGGCTCGATCGGTACAGGAGTCCTCCGGCTGGCCGTTCACAATGCTCTGCTGCGGTCCCGCCCGATTCTCGATCCGCTACCCGATGGGCTGCTCGAGCGGCATGAACTCGTTCCCAGGGAGGAGGCCATCAATTCCATCCACTTCCCCGAATCCCTGGCCGAGGTGAGCGCCGCCCGGCGCCGGCTGGTGTTCGACGAGTTCTTCAGGCATGAGGTGGCGCTGGCGATGACGAGAAAGCGCAACGAGAGCGACTCGGTCGGCATCGCGCACCGGCTTCACCCGGAGCCCGATCTGGTGGAGCGTTTCATCGACGGCCTGCCCTTCCAGCTGACCGGCGCTCAGCGCCGGGTGATCGACGAGATCGGGGCGGACATGGCAGCGCCGGTACCGATGCACCGCCTGCTCCACGGCGAGGTCGGTTCGGGAAAGACAGTGGTAGCGGTCGCGGCCCTGCTGGTGGGTGTCCAGAGCGGGTACCAGGCGGCCATCATGGCCCCCACCGAGGTGCTGGCGGAGCAGCACTACGAGGGTGTCACCCGGCTGCTCTCCGAGGCGCGCATGGCGCCGCGTTTCGCCGGTCCCCGGTCCCTGTTCGACCCCGCCCACGACGACCCGGATCGTCCGCGGATCAAGGTGGCGCTCCTGACAGGAAGCCGCGCCGATACCAACCGGCGGGAGCGGCCCGGCCGCTCCGGACTCCTCGCCGGCATAGCGGCCGGGGAGGTCGACATCGTGATCGGTACCCACGCCCTGATCCAGGAGGGGGTGCGGTTCGCGAGGCTGGGCGCTGCCGTGGTGGACGAGCAGCACCGGTTCGGGGTTCACCAGCGGGTGAAGCTCAAGGAGAAGGCGCAGGGAGCCGATCCCGATCTGCTGATCATGACCGCCACCCCGATTCCGCGCACGCTGTCGATGACCTTGTACGGCGCCCTCGACGTCTCGGCGCTGGACGAGATGCCCGCAGGCCGCAAGCGGGTCAGGACCTGGTCCGTTTCCGCCGTGGGCGAGGAACTGGAGAGGGCCCATCAGTCCATCCGGGACGAGGTGGAGAAGGGGCGCCAGGCGTTCGTGGTCTGCCCGCTGGTGGAGGACTCCGATCGGGTGGAGGCCGCATCGGCGATCGCCGAGTTCCGGCGGCTGCGCAGGGTGTTCCCGGATCTCCGCCTGGGCCTGCTCCATGGCCAGATGCGATCGGAGGAGAAGCGGAGCGTGATGGACGGGTTCCGGTCGGGGGACCTGGATGTGCTGGTCTCCACGACCGTCATCGAGGTCGGGGTGGACGTGCCCAACGCGACCATCATGGTCATAAGGGACGCGGACCGGTTCGGTCTCAGCCAGCTCCACCAGTTGCGGGGTCGGGTGGGGCGAGGCGCCCACCCGGCCCAGTGCGTGTTGCTGGCCGATCCCACCACGAAGGACGGGGCGGCGCGCATCAGCGCCATGGAGAGCATGTCGGACGGCTACCGGCTCGCCGAGGAGGACCTCCGGATCCGCGGCCACGGTACGGTGTTCGGGGCGCGGCAGTCAGGATTCTCGGATCTGCGGATCGCCGACATCCTGGCCGATGAAGCGGAGCTGTCGGCGGCGAGGCAGGAGGCGTTCGATCTGGTGGACGGTGACCCGCGCCTGGACGCGCATCCCGACATCCGGGAAGAGGTGAGGGTGCTGCTGGGGGACGAGGTGGAATGGCTCTTCAAGTCGTGAGTTCGATCCGGCCATGAGGATCATCGCCGGTGTAGCGAAGGGAAGGATCCTCAAGGCGCCTTCCGGCTCGGGTACCCGTCCGATGACCGGACGCGCCCGCGAGGCCGTCTTCTCGTCCATCGCCTCCGCCATCCCGGGCGCCCATGTGCTCGACCTGTACGCCGGGACCGGTTCCCTGGGGCTGGAGGCACTCAGCCGGGGCGCGGCCACCGCGGTGTTCGTGGAGCGGGATCGAGCCGCCCTGCGGGCCCTGCGGGCCAACATCGGAGCGCTGGGACTCGGGGGCGAGGTGGTGGCCGGAAGGGTTGGCGACTACCTCACCTCGGCGACCGCCCGCCATCCGAACGGTCCGCCCGCCCGGTTCACGCTGGTGTTCGTGGATCCTCCCTACGAGCTTCCGATCACACGCGTGGAGGAGCAGCTCGCCGCAGCGGCGCGACTGCTTCGTGACCGGGGATCATTGGTACTCCATCGGCGGCTGGGCGAGCGCCCGCCGCAGACGGTGGGACTCCGGCTGGCCCGGACGCATGCCTACGGAACCGCCCGGATTTGGCGCTATCAACAGGTCCGGCCGGTTTCCGGTTAGATTTACCCTCGAAACCGCGAGAAACGGCGAGGTGATGAGGGTGGCAAAGGCGGTCTGCCCCGGTAGCTTCGATCCGCCCACCAACGGCCACATGGACGTGATCCGGCGAAGCCTGTCCCTGTTCGAGACGGTGTTGGTGGCGGTCATCCGCAACGTGTCCAAGAGACCCATGTTCTCGTCCGAGGAACGGGTGGAGATGCTCCGCGACCTGCTTGCCGCGGAGCCCAGAGTTGAGGTGGTCGCGTTTGACGGCTTGCTGGTCGACCTTGCCAAGGCCCGAGGGGTGAACGTGATCGTCAAGGGACTCCGGGCCGTTTCGGACTTCGACTACGAGCTCCAGATGGCCCAGATGAACCACGGGCTGTCGGGCATCGATACGGTGTTCATCCCCACCAGCCCGGAACACGCCTACCTCTCCTCCTCGCTGGTGAAAGAAGTGGGGGGCCTGGGCGGTTCGGTATCCGGCCTGGTTCCCGGACGCGTAGCAGATCTGATGAAGGAACGGTGGTCAGAATGATCGGTGATCATGAGCCCGAGGTGGGCGCGCAAGAGGTGGCCGCCCCCACTTCGCCCCCCGCCACGGTGGGAGAGTTGAACGACCTGATCTCGGAGATGGTGATGGCGATGTCCGAAGCCAAGGCCATTCCC
This sequence comes from Acidimicrobiia bacterium, assembly GCA_009838635.1. GTDB lineage: Bacteria > Actinomycetota > Acidimicrobiia > Spongiisociales > Spongiisociaceae > Spongiisocius. The sequence goes on from VXRE01000122.1 coordinate 7,256, forward strand.
GGATCGGGCAGGGTGCTGATAGACCGGGAGCAGATGCTCACCGTTCTCGGGCTCCTGGCGGATCGGCTGCCGGATGAGATGCGGCAGGCCCGATGGATGGTGCGGGAACGGGACACTTTCATCGCCCGTACCAACGAGAAGGCGCGGGAGGTCATCGAGCGATCTCGCCAGCGGGCCAAGGAGATGGTGTCGAACACCAACATCATCGCCGAGGCCACCGAGGAGGCCAACATCCTGGTCCGCCGCGCCGAGGACACGTCCCATCGGATCCGGCTGGAGGCGGAGGACTATGCGGAGGATCGTCTGTCCCGGCTCGAGGACGTGCTGATGAGAGTGCTCGACCAGGTGCGCTCCATGCGGTCCGAACTCCACCAGACCCGCTCGATCGGGTAGGGGAGTCCCTTCACCACGACAGGTATCCGATGAAGTCTGTGAACACCTTCGTGGTCAACGTCTCCGGTCTGGTCGACCGCCCCGGATCCACCCGGCAGGTCACCCTTGCCGGGCAGGTGGAGCCGGCGCTGGACCAGGTCGAGGATTGCGGTCAGGTTACGGCGGACCTGCGTCTCGAGGCGATGGCGGGTGGTGTTTGGGTGCGCGGCGTTGCCCGGGCGGAGATGGTGCTCCGGTGCAACCGGTGCCTGGACCCGGTCGGCTTCGAAGCCGAGGCTCCGGTACGGCAGGCCTACGGTGAGGAGGCCGGCGACGACATGCCGGCGATCGGCCAGGAAGGAGACATCGACCTTTCCGGCGTTCTCCACGATGAGCTATGCCTGTCGGTGCCGCTGGTACCGCTATGCTCTGAGTCCTGCCGGGGCCTTTGTCCGGTATGCGGCGTCGATCTGAACGAGGGTTCCTGCCAGGGGCACTCCGAGTCTCGGGATTCTCCGTTCGCCACGCTGGAAGCCCTGCTGGAGGTCCCGCTCGAGACGGCGTGATCGGTAGAGGGGCGGATGCTCCCGCCCATGACCCGAGAGGTGTGTGATGGCAGTACCAAAGAAGAGAATGTCGCGCTCGCGTACCCGTCGCCGGAAGGCGGAGGCTATGAAGATGCGCCCGGTTCGCACCGTCACCTGCGAACGGTGCGGAAGCCCGAGACTGCCGCACCGCGCCTGTACAGGTCCGGGGGGTTGCGGAACCTACCGCGATCGAACGGTGGTCGAGACCTACAGCTGAGACTGGCACGGGCCTCCGCCGATAGTCTTGGGCGGTGAGATACTTAGTGGTCAACCGCTAGGAGTGACCTCCGTGGCACGAATAGCTCTCGACGTCATGGGAACGGATCGCGGCCCTGCCGAGATAGTGGCCGGAGCGATCATGGCCGCCGGCGCGGGAAACGAACTGGTGCTGGTGGGGGACAGGGAGGTCATCGAGCCCGAGTTGACGGCGACCGGCGCCGACCTCGAGGTGGTCCACGCGCCGGATGTGGTGGGGATGGGGGAGGATCCGGCCAAGGCGGTGCGGGACAAGCCTCGCTCCTCGATCATGGTGGCTGCCCGGTTGGTGGCTTCCGGGGACGCCGACGCCCTGGTGTCGGCCGGATCGACCGGGGCGGCCATGACCGCGGCTTCCATCGTCATCGGGCGTCTCGAAGGCATCCAGCGACCTGCCATCGCCACACCGATCCCTCGCGCGACCGGGATCCCGACCCTGGTACTCGACGCGGGGGCGAACCTGGAGGTGAAGCCCGCTCATCTGGTCCGGTTCGCGGTGATGGGCGCGCTGGTGGCCGAGATCGTCTACGGGATCGACCGGCCTCGGGTGGGCTTGCTCAATATCGGGGAGGAGCCTTCCAAGGGTCGTGAGGTGGAGCGATCCGCCTTCGGCCTGTTGGAACAGGCCCCGGTGAACTTCGTGGGCAACATCGAGGGAGGGGACATTCCGGGCGACGTCGCCGACGTCGTGGTCACCGACGGCTTCACGGGCAACGTGGTGCTGAAGACGATGGAAGGGACGGCCGGGTTGGTCCTCGCGCTGGTCAGCGATGCCTTCGGGCGCCGCCCTGGCGGCATTCCCGGAGAGATGATGAGGGTCGTCGAAGAGGTCCGGATGCTGATCGATCCCGAGTTGTGTGCCGGGGGGGCCTATCTCCTCGGGACCAGGTCCGGCGTGGTCATCGGCCATGGGTCGTCGTCACGAAACGCCGTTTTCAACGCCGTCGGGCTGGCGGCCGAAGGTGTCAAGGGCGGTCTGTCCGAGCGGATGGAGCGGGGGCTGGCCCGCTCGTGACCGGCAACGGAGGCCTCGAGTCGGCCCTCGAGTACCGCTTCCGCGATCCCGGCCATCTGGACCAAGCCCTGCGCCACCGGTCATGGGTTGCCGAGACCGGTGACGGGCCTTCCAACGAGCGTCTGGAGTTCCTGGGCGACACCATCCTGCAGCTGGTGGTGACCGATTTCATCTTCCACGAATACCCATGCCTTTCCGAGGGGCAGATGGCCAAACTCCGGGCATCGGTGGTCAACCGGGACGTGCTTCACCGGATGGCCGACGGGTTGGGACTGGGCCGGTACCTCGCTCTCGACAAGGGCGAGGAGGCAACCGGTGGCCGGAGCAAGCCCTCCATCCTGGCCGATGCGATGGAGGCTGTCATCGGGGCCGTGTATCTCGATGGCGGCCTGGACGTGGCCCGTGATCTGGTCATGCGTATCTGGGAGGAGCGCATCACGACCGAAGCGGAATCACCGGGTAGGAGCGACTACAAGAGCCGTCTCAACGTGGAGCTGGGTAGCGCCGCGCACGAGGTGCGGTACACGGTCACGGGCGCCGGACCCGACCACGAGAGGCTCTTCACCGCCCGGGTCTCGGTCGGGGACGAGGAGTTGGGGTCGGGGTCCGGAAGGTCCAAGCGAGAGGCCGAGCAGTCGGCGGCCCGCCAAGCCCTGAACGAGTTAGGTGCCTGAGCTCCCCGAGGTGGAGACCACCCGTCGCGGGCTCGTGCCGGTCCTGGCCGGCCGTTCTGTTGCGAGGGTGGAGGTCCTCCATCCCCGGATGCTGCGGCGCCAACCGGATCCGGCTGACTTCGTGCCCAGGCTGCGGGACAAGGTGGTGGGTGAGCTGCGCCGCAGGGGGAAGTTCCTGCTCATCGAGGTGGGGGACGGCCTCACCTGGGTCTTTCACCTGGGCATGTCGGGCCGGATGTCGATCAACGCCGGCGAGGCGCCCCGGCACCCGCACACGCGGGTGGTGGTGCGGACGGATGCCGGCCAGGAGGTCAGGATGGTGGACCCGCGCACCTTCGGCTTCACCGCCGTGCTCACCGCGGGCGAGTTGGCCGCGGCCAGCAACGCCCCCCTCGGCCCCGACGCCCTGACCGCGCTCCCCTCGGCCCGCGAGCTGGCATCGGGGGCGGCGGGCCGTCGCGTGGCCACCAAGACCTTGCTCCTGGACCAGCGCTACCTGGCGGGCCTGGGCAACATCTACGCCGACGAGGTGTTGTTCGCGGCCGCCATCGCCGGCGATCGTCCGGCCGGCTCGCTGAGCCTGGCGGAGGTGGGCGCCATTCGCACTGCGATCGGGCGGGTGCTGGCGGATGGTCTCGAGCACGGGGGGACATCCCTCGACGACCTCGCCTACCTGCTTCCGGACGGAAGGGCCGGGCGGCACCTCGAGTATCTGTCGGTGTACGGCCGGGAAGGCAAGCCGTGCCGGCGCTGTGGCGCCCCGATAGTAAAAGCGAGGATCAACGGCCGGTCCTCCCACCGATGCCATGGCTGCCAGGCCTGACAACAACTCCCGGGGACGGACCCTTGCGCCCGGTGGGACGAGATCTCTACCCGCCAAGACCCCAGCGCCAGGACCGCCAAAGACCCTGCGCTTCTCGGCAGTCATGCATTTGGTATGAACACAATCCGTATAGAGTGTGCACTTCATGTTGACCACCAGATCTGTACACCGCGTGGGTTGGGTTTTTCTCGTCCTCGTGCTGACCGCATGCGGGAGTGGATCGGACACCGAAGAGGCTCCCTCCGGACCAACATCCACTACCGTCACTCCGACCACAGCCGCTTCCCGACCGGGAACCACCACGCCGGCAACGACCGGGCCCGCGGTCAGCCCACCGACGGCGGCGGCGCCGGCGGTCCTGTCCGCTCAGGACGTCTACTCGCTGGTAGCGCCATCGATTCCCCTGATCGAGACACCCGCGGGAACGGGCAGCGGTGTCCTGATCGAGGGCGGGTACGTGGTGACGAATCATCATGTCGTGTGGCCTTACGACAGGGTGTGGGTGGTGTTTCCCGATGGAACGGAGCTCGGGGAGGTTCCCGTCCTGGGTTGGAACGCCTTTGCCGATCTGGCCGTGCTGGGACCGGTCGGTGTGTCGGCCCCACCACTGAGCTTCGGTGGCGGCGAGGGGATGGATCCGGGGAGCGACGTCTATCTGATCGGCTACCCCGCCGAGACCGACCTGTTTCCCCAGCCCACCATCACGAGCGGGGTGCTGTCCCGCGTTCGTGAGTGGGACCTTTACGGCCTGACATTGCTCCAGTCGGACGCTGACATCGCAGGGGGTCAGAGCGGAGGTGCTCTTGTCAACACCTCAGGGGAGGTAGTCGGCATCTCTACCTGGAGTTTCAGCGATGCGGGATTCTCCGTGGCGACGTCGGCCGCGGACAGCGCCGAGATAGTACAGACGCTACTGCGGGACCACGAGCAACTCGGGCCTCCGGGGCCGGTCTACGGAGACGCTTCCGGGTCTCGGGAGGTAGTGGTTGAGCTGGGGAACGGGGAGGACACGGGCCTCTACTGGTTCGAGGGGACGGCGGGCTCGACCATAGAGGTGGCGATTGACGGAGCGAGCGACGGTGTTCTCGCCGTGGCCGGACCTACTGCTCAGCTCATGGAGGTGGACGACACCCTCGAGGGCCTCGAGCACGGAATCGTGGAGTTGCCCGTGGATGGGCCCTACGTGGTTGTCGTCAGCAACTACGCCGGGGAGATAGGCGAAGCATCCAGGTTCACCTTGACGAGCAGCGTCGAGTTGTCGCCCTTCGATGATCCCGATGACGGGCGACTCCTAGTGATCGGTGAGCCGTTGGGCGCAGTACTCGACTATCACTGGGATGTCGATTGGTACGAACTCTTTCTCGAGCAGGGCGACAGCGTGGTCGTCTGGACAGAGGCTATAGCTACCGACACAGCCGTCTTCATCATTCCTGGCGATGCGGGTTACGAGCAAATGGTCTGGGACGATGACAGCGGCCCGGCTGTGGTCGGTGACTCCACGAATGCTTGGCTGCATTACACGGCCCCGTCCTCCGGGCGGTATTACGTCGTTGTCGGTGATGTGCTGGGGCAGAGCGGCGGCGGCTACTTCGTGGGGGTGGAACGGGCGGATCCCCTGGACGAACCCGTTGCGGTTGCGGACGATGGCGAAGAGCTGCGCTTCGACGTGAGTCCCGGAACCACATGGCGGGACCTGTTCGACGCCTTCGAGCCCGGCGAACAGGATTGCATCCGCAGGGAATTCGGTGATGGTGCGTTGCTCCAAGATGTCCTGGCCACCGAGGTGTTGTTGGGCGAGGGCGGCGAAGACGACGTTGCCGGGATTCTCCTGTGCCTGCGCCATGAGAATAGGAGAGAGGCCTACATCGCGGCACTCGTGGCGGCACTCGCCGGGGAAGGGGTGATCCTCGAACTCGAAGATGTGGCCTGCCTGCGAGAGGTCTTTGCCGGAGAAGACGGCGCCGCCTTCCTTACCGCCCTGATCACCGCGGCCGAGATCGAGGAAGAGTTCGGCGCCCTGTCGCTGCTCTTTCTCTCGTGTTTCCCCGAGGAAGTCTTCTCAGAGGCTGCGGGATCACCGGAGAGAGCACCGGTCATCCTCGAACTCTCCGATGTTGCGGTGGGAGAGTTGGTCTGGCAGTACAGCATTCCCCCAAATGAGCAGCCGTTCCTGGGTGTGAGCCGTGTCCACCCGCCGCGGCTGGAAGGAGGGACGTTATACCTGCCTGCTTCCGATGGTGCGGTGTATGCGCTGTCCACCCTCGATGGATCACCGCTCTGGACGTACCGGACCCACCCGGTGGGCACCCCACACGTCCCCACCTCCCTGCGTGCGCTCGACGTGACAGGTGGAGTCGTGTCCGTTGTCACCGAAGAGTTGGTGCATGGAATAGACGCCGGAACCGGAGGGACTCTGTGGTTGCATCCGGGTGAGTTCGCCGGTGCTCCCGGGGTAGGCGACGGTGTGCTCCTCGTCCAGTCCGGCCTCGCCCTGGAAGCAGTCGACATCGAGAGCGGAATGCTCCACTGGTCCTCCATTGAGGGTTCTCCAACCCGTCACGCGCCGGTTGTTCATGATGGGGCTGCCTACTTCGGCGCCGACGGGGTCGGGATAGCCGCGAGGGAAGCGCTGACCGGCGAGTTGGAGTGGTGGCACGGTATCGATACCAACATCGATCTCTCTCCGGTGGTCGCCGATGGGATCGTGTACGCCGCCCTGTTCGACAACACCGTGTTTGCGCTGGACGCCCATACGGGACTGGTGATCTGGCAGCATCGGATTCCCGGCCGCGCTGCTCACCTGCTCGAGTTGGTGGACGGGTTGTTGTATCTCTCGACCGAGGTGCTGTACGCCCTCGACCCGGCGAGCGGTGAGATAGTCTGGCGGTCCTCCACAGATGGCTTCGGGGGCCCGCATCTACCGTTCAGCTATCCATGGACCCAGACGGAGCCGTTCTTCACTGTGGACCGCGGAGTCGTGTACTACGGCTCGGACCTGGGTGAGGTGTTCGCACTGGAGGCCGCTACCGGGAGGCTGTTGTGGGAGTACCAGACCCTCTCCGGTCGGCCTGCCGCGCCCACCGCGTCCGGGGATATGGTGCTTCTTGGTTCGCTGGGCGCGGTCTTCTATGCGCTCGACGCGGCGACCGGGCAGTTGGTCTGGTACTACCCGGTCACCGGAGCGGTGGTCGCTGCGCCCCTCGTGGCTGACGATGTGATATACGTGACCACCGCCGACGGCCGGGTGCACGCAGTGCGGGCGCCCTCTTAGACCGGAGCCGGAAGCGGGATGGTGTACGGGCCGGTGAACGCCCCCCGGAGAGTCGCCCCACCGATCACGAGGTCGGAAACGCTGTTGCTATCGGTGGACTCCGGTTAAACTTGCCGTTCCGGAATCACATGGATGTGACTTGCGTCTCAAATCGATAAGGCTGCTCGGTTTCAAGTCGTTCGCCGACCGGACCCTCCTGGAGTTCGGGACCGGCGTCTCGGTGGTGGTCGGACCCAACGGGACCGGCAAGTCGAACATCGTGGACGCGGTGTCTTGGGTGCTGGGCACCCAGTTCACCAGGGCGCTGCGCGCCGACCAGATGGACGACGTGGTGTTCGCGGGCACGGCCGACCGGCCCGCCCACTCGAGGGCCGAGGTCACGCTGGTGATGGACAACTCCGACCGGTCCGTGCCCCTGAACCTCGACGAGGTCGCCGTCACCCGCCGGCTGTTCAAGGGAGGCACGTCGGAGTACGAGATCAACGGTGCCCCATGCCGCCTGCTCGACATCCAGGAACTGCTCTCGGATAGCGGGTTGGGTAGGCGCCAGCATCTGATCGTGGGCCAGGGCAGGCTTGACACCGTCCTGGGAGGCAGCCCGGCACAGCGGAGGGAGATCATCGAGGATGCGGCCGGGATCCGCAAGCACCGCATCCGGAAGGCGAAGGCCATCCGCCGGCTCGAACAGTCGGATGCGGATGCGGTACGTCTACGGGACATCGCCGGTGAGATGGAGCGCCGGAAACGACCGTTGCGGAGACAGGCCCGCGACGCCGAACGGTACGAGGAGATGCGCTCCGAGTTGGGCTCGCTCCGCCTATGGCTCGGTG
>VXRE01000088.1 GCA_009838635.1 Acidimicrobiia bacterium
GATCCGGCCGATGACCTTGAGGCGCCGGCAACGCTCCAGAACGTCTCGCGTGAGCCGGCCGGGGAACAGCTGGTAGACGACGGCGTCGGCATCCCGTACGGCCGCCAAGAGGTCCTCCTGTGCGGTCACCGGAACCGTCCTCACAGTCCCGACTCCCTCCAGCGCCCGGCGCGAGATCGGTGTCAACTCCACCCGGTCGAGAAAGACGATGTCATAGTTCATCAGCCGGTGGAGTGTACCGATGGCAGCCTGGCCCGTCGGCAGAGCGAGGAGGACCATGCGGTATCAATCTGGTATCGTCATGCCATGGCCATGACCCTTCGCCTGACCGAAGACGAGCACACGGCGCTGCAGGAACGCGCCGCGACTGAGGGGATCTCCATGCAGGAGGCTGCGCGGCGGGCTGTCAGGGACTACGTCCTGAGGGGACAGCATCGAGAACGGGTGTCCGCCGCTGCCCGGCGCGTGATGGAGGCCCACGCCGACGCGCTCAGACGCCTGGGTGAATGAACCGTCCGGTCGTCTATCTCGACCTCGAGGACCTCTTGTACCTGGCCGGGATGCTGCTGGGGAACCCACCGCCCGTTCGTGAGGTGGGCCTGCTCGGCGCCGCGGTAGCGCGGCCCCAAACGACCGTATTCGGCGATGAAGCGTATCCGGACCTCTGGACAAAGGCCGCGGCCCTTCTGCAGTCGATCGTGAAGGGACATCCGCTGGTGGATGGGAACAAACGCCTCGGTTGGCTGGCCACCGCCACGTTCCTGGAGATGAACGGTGTCGCCGTGACAGCGATCCCGAACGACGATGTCTACGAATTCTTGGTGGCCACGGCCTCAGGCTCGGACGATGTCGATCGGTTAGCAGCGGGCCTTCGGCGACTAGTTGCGTCGATCTGAGCCGGCCTCGGGCTTTGCTCGTAGCCGACAAACGGGAGGGTGGATCACACGGGCGAGCGTTCAGGGTTCAGCCTGGATGATGGCAGGGGATCGGGCACGGATCGTATTTGTTCGCTTTATCGGAGAAAACCCGTACCGAACAATTGTGTGGCTCAGGCGTGTTGACTCAACCGAGATCCGGGCGGTAGCCGCCGGTCAGCCGACCACCGATGGCAGCCAGAGGACGGTGGCGGGGAACACCATAACCAGGATCAGCGCCACGCCCTGGAGGGCCATGAAGGGAAGGGCGCCCCGGTGGATGTCGAGCGTCTTGACCTCGGGTGGAGCCACGCTCTGGAGGTAGAACAGGGAGAACCCGACCGGTGGTGAGATGAAGGCCATATTCAGGTTGATGGCGATCATCACCGTGAACCAGATCATCAGGGAGGGAAGGGTTTCGAAGGGCGTCGCTCCCAGCTCGTGAAGTACCCGGATCGCCGGGACGAAGATCGGCATCACGATGAAGGTGATCTCGATGAATTCCAGGTTGATGCCGAGCAGGAAGACCGCGATGTTGGCGATGATGATGAACCCCCAGAAGCCGCCCGGCAGGCCCGTGAGTATTTCTTGAGCCAGCCGCTGGCCGCCGAGCTGGTCGAAGACCAGCTGGAAGAAGGTCGAGCAGAACAGGATCATCAGCACCAGACCGGTGATGTGGGCGGTGGAACGGGTGGCGCCCACCAGAACCGAGATCCTCAGGTTCCGGTTCAGGGCGGCCAGGACAACCGCGGCGGTGGCCCCTACCGCGCCGGCCTCGGTCGGCGTGGCGATTCCGGTGAAGATCGACCCGAGCACGGCCAGGATCAGAAGGAGGATGGGCGCCACCGCGATCAGCAACTCGCCCACCAGGGCCAGGCCGTGGATGGTGCGCGCCTCCTCGGGCAGGGCGGGCGCCACCCCCTCCTTGGTGTAGGCCTTGAAGATCACCCAGAGGCCGTAGATGGTGGCGAGCATCAACCCGGGGACCATCGCCCCCAGGAACAGGTCGCCCACCGAGACGCCGACCACCTGGGCCAGCAGGATCAGGACCAGCGAGGGTGGGAGTAGCTGGGCGAGGGTGCCCGAGGCGGTGATGAGGCCCGTAGCCAGCCGGTGGTCGTAGCCGTAGCGGACCATGGTGGGAAGGGACAGCAGGCCCATGACGATCACCGTGGCGGCCACTACGCCGGTGGCCGCCGCCAGCATGGCTCCGACTATCACCACGGTAAGCCCCAGACCTCCCTTGAGCCGGCCCAGCGCAATCCCGATCGTGGTGAGCATGCGCTCCGCCAGCCCCGACTTCTCGAGGATCGCCCCCATAAACACGAAGAAGGGCACGGCCAGCAGCGTGAAGTTGTCCACCGCCTTGAACCAGCGGCTGAACAGGATGATCAGGCGGTTCAGGTCGAACTCTCCCATGAGGAGGCCGATGGCCCCGAAGATGACGGCCGTACCGGCGAACGAGAAGGCCACCGGGTAGCCCACCAGCAAGAGCACCAGGAAGATGGCGAACATGACCATGGCGAGCCATTCCGCGCCCATTACTCGATCCTCAGCGGCGCGTCAGAGCGCCTTTCCCGAATACCGATCTCCCTGCCGGTCAGGCGAGCCGCGAGCCGGATCAGGGTTGCGATCGTCTGGAGGCCCAGCAGCAGGAATGCCACCAGGATCATCGCCTTGAGCGGCGCCCGCGGCAGGCCGCCCGGATCGGGCGAGACCTCCCAGATGCGCCAGGAGTCCAGTACCGGCTTGTATGACACCCATACGGCCAGGGTGACGAAGGGCGCCAGGGCGACCAGGTGGCCGACCAGGTCGATCCTGGTCTTCGCCCTCTCGGAACGTTCGGCATACCAGAAGTCGACCCGCACGTTCCCGTCATGGCGCAGCAGGTAGGGGAACATCAGCAGGAAGAGGACTCCGTATATGTACCACTGTGCCTCGATCCAGGTGTTGTTCACCAACTGGGTCTCGGTATAGCGCCCCACGTAGCGCAGGAAGACATTGAGGAAACCCACCGGGATGAGGATCACCACCAGCACCCGGGCGATCCATCCGCAGCCTTCGGTTACGGCGTCGGCGACCATCACCACAGTCCGGGCGACTGCGTCCGTAAAGGCACCGATCGCTAGCACGTCGTATCCGTCACTCGGAGGCCGTCGGTACTTGGTACGCCACTACCAAGAACACTACCTGTACCGGAGCGGCCACGCACCCGTAGGCAGCCCGGTCACATCGTGGCGTTGGTGCCGACCACCGCGATGAACAGCCCGAACAACCCGAGCAGGACTACGCCGTGGGAGCGTCCCAGGCGGGATCGGGTAGCGGCCATGATGCCCACCGCAACGGCGATCACCATCATCATGACGTGCTCCCAGACTCGTCGCTCCCCGATCGGGCCGGCGCCCACCATCCCGGCCACCCCAACCACCAGGAAGGAGTTGAAGAGGTTGGACCCCAGGAGGTTGCCGATCACCAGTTCGTTGGCCTTCCGCCGGGCGGCGGCCACCGCGGTCACCAGCTCGGGCAGGCTGGTTCCCAGAGCGAAAATGGTGGCGCCCACGAACCCCCCGGTCAGCCCGTAGACATCGGCCACCTGGCTGCCTCCCTCGACAAGGAGCCAGGCCCCCGCCACGATCCCCACTATCGACATGGAGGCGCGTCCGATCTCCGGCGCCGCCTTGCCGCCCGCCCCATCGATCATCTCGTCGAATACAGAGCCGGGGGACGTGACGGCTACCCGGGCCTTGACGTCGTGCCTGGACCAGGCGAGCAGGAACACCGTGGCGATGGCCATGCCCGACACCAGCAGGACGCCTTCCCACCGGGCCAGCGTGTCATCCCAGGCAGCGGCCATCATCGCCGCCATGGCCACCAGCGTGATGATCCCCTCGCGGCGGATGGTCCGTAACTGCCCGACCACCGGCGAGATGACCGCGCTGACTCCTAGCACCAGCGACAGGTTGGCAGCGTTGGAACCGACCACGTTGCCCACCGACTCGGCCAACTCTCCCCGGACCGCCGCCACCGCGCTCACCACCAGCTCCGGGGCGGAGGTGCCGAAGCCGATCACGAGGGCTCCGACCAGCACCGGCGAAACCCCCCAGATGTGGGCCAGCCGGGCCGCCGCCACCACGAACGGATCTGCGGATAGCCAGAGCAGGACGATGCCGGCGGCGATTAGAGCTAGACCCAGCCAGAGCACCGGCAGAGCCTACCGAGCCGGGAAGCGCCACTACCGTATGGTGACCTGAAGCCTCGCCATCGGAGCGAGCCCGCAGTTCACCGGGAACGATCATGCCGGATGTTTTCATAGTTGACGCCTGCCGGACCCCGATGGGTCGCCTGGGTGGTCAACTGGCTGCAGTCCGGCCCGACGATCTGGCCGCTCACGTGATCCGCTCGCTCTTGGAGCGTAACCCGGGCCTTACGCCCGAGATGGTCGGGGACGTGGTCTGGGGCGCGGCCAACCAGGCCGGAGAGGACAACCGCAACGTGGGCCGGATGGCGGCGCTCTTGGGCGGCCTCGGTATCGAGACGCCCGGCCAGACCGTGAACCGGCTGTGCGGTTCGGGTATGCAGGCGGTGATCACCGCCGCCCACTCGCTCATGGCGGGATGGGGAGACGTGACGGTGGCAGGGGGTTCCGAGTCGATGAGCCGGGCGCCCTTCGTTGTGACCAAGCCGGAGCGGGCCTACGGGGTGGGAGCGCCGCAGATGGTCGACACCGTGCTGGGATGGCGGCTGGTCAACCGCCGGATGCAGGCCGCCTACCCGCCGATCAGCCTGGGCGAGACCGCCGAGAGAGTGGCCTCGGACTACGGCGTCACCCGCCACGATCAGGACAGCTTCTCCCTCAGCAGCCATCGGAGGGCGGTCGCCGCACAGGAGTCGGGCCGTTTCGACGCCGAGATCGTTCCAATCGAGGCGCCCGCCGGGCCCAAGGGGCGCACCATGGCGCTGATCAGCCGCGATGAGGGCCCGAGGCCGGCTACCTCCATGGAGGCCCTGGCCAAGCTCCGGACGGTCTTCGTCGCGGGCGGAACGGTCACTGCCGGCAACTCCTCGCCGATGAACGACGGGGCGGCCGGTCTGGTCCTCGCCACGGCCGCCGGCCTGGAGCGGACCGGGCTGGCCCCGATGGCCCGTCTGGTGTCGTCAGCCGTGGCCGGAGTGCATCCGGACGTGATGGGAATCGGCCCGGTTCCGGCCTCCCGCACCGCGCTGGCCCGAGCCGGCCTCGAGGTGTCCGACCTCGACCTGGTCGAACTCAATGAAGCCTTCGCCGCCCAGGCAGTGGCCTGCCGCGATGAGTTGGACCTGGATCCGGACCGACTCAACGTCAACGGCGGGGCCATAGCCCTGGGCCACCCGCTCGGGTGCTCGGGCGCGCGCATCGTCACGACCCTGGTGCACGAACTGGCCCGCCGCCGGGGACGCTATGGCCTGGCAACCATGTGCATAGGAGTCGGCCAGGGAGTCGCTCTGGTGATCGAGCGGGTGTAGATGAGCGGTTGGTTACCAGTGTAATCCAATACAACTAGCAACCAGTAACTAGCAACTATTCTGGTCGTCCCGCCAGTCGAGCCAGTCCGGCACCGCCGACAGGTCGTAGCGGGGTCCGTTGATCGACAGCGTTATCAGGGTGGCCCCGGCCGCCAGAAGCCCGTCGGCGCGGTCGATTTGCGTCGGATCCTCGACCTCGATGGCACGTTCCACCTCGGACGGGTCACGTCCCGCCTCGCGGCACCAGCCGTCCAGTATCCGGTTCTTGCGGGTGAGCGTCTCGGGACCGCCGAAGCCGTGCCAGATGTCGGCGTAACGACCTGCGAGCCGCAGGGTGTGCTTCTCGCCCATGCCGCCGATCAGCATGGGAATGTCCCGCACCGGGGGAGGGTTGAGGAGCCGGAGGCGCTTGGTGATGCGGTACAGACCGGATTCGAAGTCCCGGAGCCGGGTCCCGCCGGTACCGAACGGGTACTCGTATTCGCTGTAGTCCTTCTCGCACCATCCTGCGCCGAGGCCCAGGACGAGGCGACCCTCGCTGATGTGGTCCACGGTGCGGGCCATGTCGGCCAGCAGGTGGGCATTGCGGTAGGAGTAGCAGGTGACCAGGGCGCCGATCTCGACCCGCTCGGTCACCTCGGCGAACGAGGCGAGCATGGTCCAGCACTCGAAGTGCTTGCCGTCCGGATCCCCGTACAGAGGGAAGAAGTGGTCCCAGTTGAACACCATGTCCACGCCCATTTCCTCGGCCCGGACGGCGGCCGCCCTGATGTCCCGGTAGTCGCCGTGCTGGGGGCGGATCTGCACTGAGATCCTGACGGGATAGCTCATGTCTTCTCTCCGGCTGCCTAGAGGGGTGGAACGCCGGCCGGCCGCTCGCCGAACTCGGGGTTCTCGGTGCGGGTTCGTTTCAGCTCCCAGAAGCCCGGCACGGCAGTGACGGCAACCAGACCGTCCCAGAGCCGCAACGAGTCGTTGCGGTCCGGCACCCGGGTGATCACGGGGCCGAACATCCCGACCCGGTTACCCCGGGCATCCTCCATAGCGATGATCGGAGTGCCCACGTCATCGCCCACCAGCGCGAGCCCGGCATCCATGCGGCGGCGGATCTCCCCGTCCCACGAGCCGTCCCCGAAGGCCCGGGCATGGCCGCGGTCGATGCCGATGGCCGCCAACACCTCAGCCACGTCGAAGTCGAACAGGTTCTCGTCGTTGTGGATGTGGGTGCCGAACGCCCAGTAGGCGCGGAACACGCCCTCGTTGCCCAACTCGGTTCTCACCGACTCCATCACCCGCAACATGCCGTGCGTCCGGGAGGTCGTCCGGTGCCGGTCGGAGCCCGGTTCCGGAGCGTTCTTGAACATCAGGCTGATCGGTTCCCACTCCACCCGCACGTCCCTGTCCGGCGTTACCTCGTCGACGACCCACCGGGCCGTCACCCAGCACCACGGTCAGAGCGGGTCAACCCAGAATGAAATATCCATGACCTGTTTCCTCTCCTGTGTCGATCCTGACGTTAGTGGTCTGCCTGCGGGATAACTTGGCGTGCTCTGGCGGTCATCGGCGCCCCGTCGCTGCGTTCCGCTTCCTCAACGTGCCGCTGCGGGCACGCCTTCGTCAGCGGACCTTGCGAGGAACACCGCTGCCGACGCCATACCACACCGCCAACCCGCAGACAGACCACCTACTCCGGAAGGACCTCAGCCAGTGCTCCCGTCTCGCGTTCCCTCATCTTCACCAGGGCCGACAGGCGCTCCAGCTTCTGCTCCACGGCCTTGGCGGCATGGGGGAGAGGGTTCTCGGCCAGGAAGGCCGCCACGTCGGCGGCCACCTCGGGATGGGATAGGGCGGGGAAGCCGTCCGCCATCCGGGACTGGGTCATCGGCGGAGCGATCTCGAGGATGCCATGCCAGCGATCCTTGAACTTCGACCAGGCATAGGGACCGGTGACCCGGTTGGCCAGCATCCGGGCCAGCACCCAGCTGGTGTCCTGGCTACGGACGGTGCGGTCCGTGATGAGCCCGAAGGTGCGATCCACGGCGTTCTCGTCATCGAACGAAGCCAGCGCCCGCAGGTGCTTGAGGGACTCCTGGGGGTTGCGCACGGTCCGGTACCGGTCGAGGAACCTCTCGTAGGTGTCGGCGTCCCCGTGCGCGGCGCAGACCGAGATGACCGCTCCCGCCACCTCGGGATCCACCGAAGTGGCGTCGGCAAGCCGCTGCTCGTAGACGCTCCGGGCCTGCTCGACCACCTCGGGGAGGTTGGCCAGCCGGCCCAGTGCGTCGATCACCCGCCCGCGGAGGCGGCGCTCCAGATCGGTCTCCTCGTCGGCGGGTGCCCATCCCAGCCGATCGGCCAGAGGGGCGAGGAGCCCGGCCACCCAGCCTTCGTAGCGGCGCCGGGCGCCGTCGGTGACCAGATGGTGCCCGATGGCGCCGATGGCGCCCAGCAAGGCTCCCCAGACCGCCTGTTCCCGCTCGTCCCCGAAGGCGGAGGCCAGGCTCACGAAACGGGACACTCCGGATCGTCCGGACTCGACGAAGGTCCAGGCGTCGTCCACCAGTACGAACCTCTCCACCGGATCCAGCAGGTGGAGCCGGCCGACGAGCGCTTCCAGCAACGGCTCCTCGTATCGCGACCGGTAGAACCCGTGCCCGCCGGCGTTGGCGATCACCCAGTCAACCGGTCCGCCCAGCGGGACCGTGATCAGCGATCCTTCCACCAGGACGCTGGTCTCGAACGGGTGTCCGCCCGCCATCCCTCGTAGCCGGACCGGAACCTTCCACGTGCGGGTATCGGCAGGATCGGGGATCAGCAGGAAGCGGTTCTGCTCCAGGGAGATGCCGCCATCGGTGATCCCGACGGTCAGCTGCGGGTAACCGCCCTGGAGTATCCAGGTGTCCATGATCTCGCCCACCGGGCGACCCGAGGACTCGTCCAGGCTCTCCCACAGGTCGCTCGTCTCGGTGTTGCCGTAGGCGTGGCGGCGCAGGTAGTTCTCGACCCCCGCTCGGAACGGCTCCTCGCCCAGGTACTGCTCCATCATCCGGAGCACGGCCGAGCCCTTGCCGTAGGTGATGCCGTCGAACATCCCCTCCGCCTGGGCGGGAGAGCGCACCTCGAACTCCACCGGCCTCGTTCCGGCCAGCTCGTCGGTCTTGAACGCCCAGGGACGCTCGGCCGCCGCGAACTCCAGCCAGCGCTTCCACTCGGGACGGTAGGCATCGACGGCCTTCATCTCCATGAACGTGGCGAAGGCCTCGTTGAGCCAGATGCCGTTCCACCATTTCATCGTGACCAGATCCCCGAACCACATGTGGGCCAGTTCGTGCCCGATCACGTCCAGGATCCGCATCTTCTCCGCCGAGGTGGCTATCTCCTCGTCGACCAGTAGGACCGATTCCCGGTAGGTGATGCATCCCAGGTTCTCCATGGCGCCGAAGGCGAAGTCGGGGATCGCCACCATGTCCACCTTGTCGCCCGGGTACGCGATGCCGTAGTAGGTGGCCAGGTAGTCGAGGCAGAACCGGCTGCACTCCAGCGCGTACCCGGTCAGGCGCATCTTGCCTCTGGGCGCCACGATACGGAGCGGCACCCCGTTCACATCGATCGGCGCGGTTGCCTCGAAGGGACCCACCACGAAGGCCACCAGATAGGTCGACATCACGATGGTGTCGGCGAAGGTGATGGCCACCCGGCCGTCGCCGAGGGGCGCCTGCTCGACCTCGGCGCCGTTCGAGACCGCCATCAGGTCCTCCGGCACCACCAGGGTGACCCCGAAGGAGGCCTTGAAGTCCGGCTCGTCCCAGCACGGGAAGGCGCGGCGGGCATCGGTGGCCTCGAACTGGGTGGTGGCTATGACCTGTTCGTTTCCCTCCTCGTCGTCGAATGTGGACCGGTAGAAGCCGCGGAGCTGATCGTTCAGGATGCCCGTGAACCGGCAGCGGAGCTCCCATCGGCCGGCCGATAGCGGCTCGGAGACCCGGAGG
Organism: Acidimicrobiia bacterium; assembly: GCA_009838635.1. Taxonomy (GTDB): domain Bacteria; phylum Actinomycetota; class Acidimicrobiia; order Spongiisociales; family Spongiisociaceae; genus Spongiisocius. The sequence goes on from VXRE01000088.1 coordinate 9,407, forward strand.
GTGGCCCGCTGCCATTCGTCGTCGCACTCGACCTCGGCCTCGGCGCGGGCGTCTCCACGGACGAATAGGGCCTGATCGATCTGCAGCTCGGCGGCGTTGAGCACCACATGATCGGTAGCCTCGACCACGTCCAGGGTCACCACCTCGGACCCGGCGAAGGTGGCGGTATCGAGGTCGGGCTCCATCCGCAATCGGTAGTGGCGGGGGACCACTCGGCGGGGCAACCGGTAGGAGGGTTCGGTCATCATGACTCCATGGCTCGGGAATCCGGGAGGGAGATGCCCGAACTCGATACGATCCGATCCATGTACCAGCCCGGCATCGCCGCCATGTTAAGCAGCACCGAGATCGTGCCCGGCGCAGCGGCGGCCCCGTTCTCCGGTGGTCGGCGGTGAAGGGGAGCGGCCTGCTCGTACTCGAGCCCATCCTCGTCCCCAAGCCGTGGGGCGGGCGCCGGCTGGAAGGGCTCGGCAAGCCCCTGCCGGGTCATCTGCCCGCCGGAACCACCTACGGGGAGTCCTGGGAGGTGGCCGACCTGCCTGACGATGCCCTTATGGCATCCGCCACAGGCCGGACGTTGGTGGCGAGCGGCCCCCATCGCGGCAAGAGCCTCCGGCGGCTGATCGCGGAGTCGGGGTCCGAGCTGCTGGGCTCCGCCTCGCCCACTTCCGCAGGCGACTTCCCCCTCCTGCTCAAGCTGCTCGACACCGCCGAACACCTCTCGATCCAGGTCCATCCCGACGAGGAGTACGCCGGCCGGCGCCGTGAGTGGTTCTCGAAGACCGAGTCTTGGTACGTTCTCGACGCCGATCCGGGGGCCGCCATCTTCATGGGCTTCCGTCCCGGAGTCACCTTCGAGGAGATCCGAGCAGCTGCGGGCACGCCCGCTATGGCCGGGCTCCTGCGGAGAGTCCCGGTGAAGAGGGGGGACTTCCACCATCTCCCGGCCGGGACCGTGCATGCTCTCGGCGCCGGCGTCACCGTCGCCGAGGTCCAGACCCCGTCGGATACGACATTCCGCCTCTACGACTGGACGGAGGAGTACCGGCGTCCCGAGCGTCTGCTCCATGTCGAGGACGCCCTCGAGGCGTTGGTCACCGGGCACCGGCCGATCCACTCGACCCCGGCGGCGGACAGTGCCGGGAGCCGCATCCTGGTAGTCACGCCCCGCTACTGGATCAGGGAGCATTGCCTCGCCGCAGGGGACCGAGCGGCGCTCGTCCGGGAGCCGGAGTTGCGGATCCTGATGGTCACCAGCGGATCGGTCTCTGTCGGGAACGGGAAGGCTCCCCTCTCCGGGGTCCCGGCCGGAGGCACCACCCTGATCCCCGCCGGAAGCGCGCTCTCAGCGGTGGTCACACCCGAGGAGGCAACCACCCTCCTGGAGATCGGCCTGGTGCCGGCCGGCTAGCGGCGATTCCCCTTTGACGCCCGGCCGGATGGCCGAAGCCGAGCCGTGGACCGATCCGCGTCGCGTGCTACCGGGTGCCCGGCCGCGTCCAGTCGGTGTGGAAGAACTCCCCGCGGGGGCGGTCGACCCGTTCGTAGGTGTGGGCGCCGAAATAGTCGCGCTGGGCCTGTATGAGGTTGGCCGGGAGTCGCTTCGACCGGTAGGAGTCGTAGAAGGCCAGGGCCGAGGCGTATGCCGGAACCGGTAGCCCGACCTGGACGGCTGTGGCGACCACGCGCCGCCACCCGGCCTCCGCCTTGCCCAGCGCGTCGGCGAAGAAGCGGTCCAGGATGAGGTTGGGCAGGTCGGGCCGCCTCCGGAAGGCGGCGGTGATGTCGTCCAGGAAGGCCGCTTTGATGATGCATCCCTCGCGCCAGAGCTGGGCGATCCTTCCGTAGTCGAGATTCCAGCCGTACTCGGAGGCGGCGGCGCCGAGCAGCATGAAGCCCTGGGCGTAGGACACGATCTTTGAGGCGTACAGGGCGTCGTGGATGTCGTCGACGAAGTCGGCGCCCAGGCCGTCGGCCTGCTTCACCCCCGAGCCCACCCGTTCCGCCGCCTCGAACCGCTGGTCTCGCAGGGAGGACACCACCCGGGCGTACACAGCCTCGGCCACCAGGGTCAACGGGTAGCCGAGGTCGAGCGAGGAGATCACCGCCCACTTACCCGTCCCCTTCTGGCCGGCGGCGTCCAGGATCCGATCGAGCGTGGGCTCGCCGTTCCCATCCGTGTGGCCGAGGATGTCGGCGGTGATGTTGACCAGGTAGGAGTCGAGCAGGCCCCGCCCCCAGGTCCGGAACACCCCGGCCATCTCCTCGCAGGTCATGCCCAGCACCACTCGCATGAGGTGGTACGCCTCGGCGATCACCTGCATGTCCCCGTACTCGATGCCGTTGTGGACCATCTTGGTGTAGTGGCCCGAACCGTCCGGGCCCACCCAGTCGCAGCACGGTGTCCCGTCCGCCACCTTGGCGGCGATGGCCTGGAGCACGCCCTTCACCTCGGGCCAGGCCGCCTCGTCGCCGCCCGGCATGATGGACGGGCCGTTGCGGGCGCCGTCCTCGCCCCCGGATACGCCCGCGCCCACGAACGACAGCCCCTGGTCCCGGAGATCCTCAACCCGCCGTGCCGAGTCCTCGAAGTGGGAGTTGCCGCCGTCGATGACGATGTCTCCCTCATCTAGCAGCGGGACCAGTCCCTCCAGGACGGCGTCCACCGCCCGCCCGGCCTGGACCATCACCATCACCCGGCGGGGCCTCGTGAGTCGCCCCACGAACTCCTCGAGGGTCTCGGTCCCGATCACGGCGGCGCCGGCGGCCGGGCCGTTGACGAAGTCGGTCGTTCGACTAGTGGTCCGGTTGTAGACGGCCACGGTGTACCCGTGATCGGCCATGTTCAGTACCAGGTTCTGGCCCATGACGGCCAGCCCGATCAATCCGATGTCAGCGGTTCTCACGTCTCCCCTCGGGTAAGCAGGCCCGAATCTACCGACATATCCCGTATCCGCCGATCCGATGCCGCCGCCGATCCGGTTCAGGCCTTGCCCACCAGGTAGCGAGATCGAGCGTCGGTCCGAGACCGGCTGGCCGGCCTCGGCGCTGCCGTACCCTAGGGTGAGTGGGCACTCACCTCGGCATCGACATCGGCGGGAGCGGCATCAAGGGCGCCCCGATCGACGTGCTGTCCGGCGCGCTCACGGCGGATCGGCGCCGTATCCCCACGCCGCAGCCCGCGCTGGTCGAACCGGTGTCCCGGACCCTCCGCGAGATCGTGGGCTCCTTCCCCGGCGTGACCGGTCCGGTCGGATGCGCCTTCCCGGGGATCGTCATCGCGGACCGGATCTATTCGGCCGCCAACCTCGACGCCGGCTGGATCGGGGTGGATGCCGGAGCGCGGTTCTCGGAGGCCTGCGGGCGGCCGGTGGTGATGATCAACGACGCCGACGCGGCGGGCCTGGCGGAGGCCCGGTTCGGCGCGGCGGCCGGGCGGTCGGGGGTGGTCCTGGTGCTCACGCTGGGGACCGGCATCGGCTCGGCCCTGCTGAACGACGGCCGGTTGGTTCCCAACACCGAACTGGGCCACCTCGAGCTAGGAGGCGAGGTCATCGAGAGACGTGCTTCCAACCGGGCGCGCAAGACGCAGGGGCTCTCGCTCGATGAGTGGACCGAGCGGCTCAACCAGTACCTGGCCCACCTGGACCGGCTCCTCTCTCCCGACCTGGTGGTGATCGGCGGGGGTATCTCGAAGCGCTTCAAGAAGTTCGGCCCCCGCCTGCGTTCCCGGGCCGAGGTGGTGCCCGCCGCGCTGCGCAACAACGCCGGCATGGTTGGTGCGGCGCTGTGGGCCGCCGGGTCGCGGCTCCCTCAGCCGACCGCGGAGAAGCGCCGGTAGCGTCCGGCCCGGTCGGGAGGCAGCCGGACACTGATCAGGGTGCCCTCCGCCCTATGGTCCTCGGTCAGCACTTCTGCCTCGCGGCGGAGTTCCCCGAGGACCGATCCCTCGGTGTAGGGAATCACCAGGTCGACCTCCAGGAAGCCCCGGGTCAGCACGCCGGCGATCCGGTCCGCCAGCTCCTCGAGGCCGGTGGCCTCCGCAGCCGAGACGAGCACTGCGTCCGGATACAGCTGCTCGACGCGGGAGATGCTCGTCAGGTCGGCGGCGTCGGACTTGTTGAGCACCAGGAGCTCGGGGATCTGGCCGGCCCCGATCGAGTCGAGTACCTCCCTCACCGCCGAGATCTGGCCGGGCGCACCGGGTTCGGCAACGTCCACCACGTGTAGCAGCAGGTCGGACTCGACCGTCTCCTGGAGGGTGGAACGGAATGCCTCGATCAGCTGATGGGGCAGCCTGCGGACGAACCCCACCGTGTCGGACAGCAACACCTGGCGCCCGGTGGGGAGCTCGAGTCGGCGGGTGGTCGAGTCGAGGGTGGAGAACAGGCGGTCCCGGGTGAGCACGCCGGCGCCCGTGAGGGAGTTCAGCAGCGTGGACTTGCCTGCGTTGGTGTATCCGACCAGCGATACCAGAGGGATGGCCGAACCGGTACGTGTCTTGCGCTGGGCCTCCCGGACGGTCTGGACGTCCTTCAGGCGCTTTTCCACGTGGGTGATGCGCTGCCGGATCCGCCGCCGGTCGGTCTCCAGCTTGGTCTCGCCGGGTCCCCTGGTTCCGATGCCTCCACCGAGCCGGCTCAGTTCGGTCCCCTTCCCCCGTAGGCGGGGCAGGTGGTAGCGGAGGAGGGCCGACTCCACCTGGAGCATGCCCTCCCGGCTGGTCGCGTGCTGAGCGAAGATGTCCAGGATCACGGCTACCCGATCGACCACGTCGCACTCGAAGACCTGCTGGAGGTTGCGCTGCTGGCCAGGTGTCAGGTCGTTGTCGAACACCACCACGTCCACGTCCAGGGCCTGGGCGTCCCGAGCCAGGTCGGTGGCCTGGCCCGGACCGATCAGGGTGGCGGCGTGCGGGGTGCGCCGCCGGACCGGCGCGGTCGCCACCGGGGTCGATCCGGCCGTATCCGTCAGGAGGACCAGCTCCTCGAGTGACCGATCGACGTCGCCGATGCCGGCCCCGTCGAAGTCGACGCTGATGAGATAGGCCTTCTGCCGGGCGACCTCGAGGTCGGTGACGGTGGCGGTGAGGCGCCGTCCCCGGCGGCCTTCGGAGATCATGCCCGCCTACCCGGAAGATGGCAGGCCGGAAGGGTCACAGATAGGAGTCCTTGCCGGTCGGTGGATCATCCTGCTCCTCGGCGATGATCTGGGAGTTCCTGACGGCGACCGCCAGCCGGTTGTTATCCGGCCACAGGAAACGCCAGGCCCCGGTCGGCACAGCCCAGAACCGGCGGCCGGTGTGGATATCCACCAGTGCCAGAGCGTCGCTGGTGGACTCGGTCCCGGGCGGAACCAGCAGCCCGGACCGGGTGGTCGACTGCTCCATCAGGTGACCGACCCGCCAACCCGGCATGATCCGGTATCCGTTCGAATCGTGATTGTCGTTCTTCTTGGCAGCCATACCCTCGTGTTCCGGTGTTCCGGTCGCATGAGCGTAGCCGCATCCGCAGAAGACCAGACCCTTGGGTCCGACGGTATCGGCAGGGGGTAAGCTCCGCGGTGGAGGCGAACGAGCGCCTGGTGGGCTCCCTGGTCTTCAAAACCAGTGGGGGTACG